>NZ_JBVHXT010000078.1:0-22032 GCF_055569255.1 Streptomyces sp. NPDC029296 | reverse complement strand
CCCGCGGAGCGGGTTCCTTCTGGGCTGCGCCCAGAGCAAGCGAACACCCGTGCTGCGCACGGGTGTTGCGCCCCCGCTCCGCGTGAGCGCCAGCGGGTGGCTGCGCCACCCGCACAACCGGCCTGCTGCGCTGGCCGGTTGACGCCTCATCCGCTGCGCTCCCGAGGGCGAGCGGGACTGCGCCCCGCTACTGGGCTTCCGCTTCGCTCCGGCCCGGTCGGCGGGTCCGCTGCGCTCCCCCGCCTCAACGGTCCTTCCGGCTGCGCCTCCAGAACCTCGGGGCCCGCTGACGCGGGCCAGGCTGACTATGAGGGGTGGGGTCGCTCGTTCGTGTGGGTTCCAGTGTAGTGGGTGCATCAAAAATTGTAGCATGTAGAGTTGGAAGAACTTAGTGACATGTGGGGGACTCGATGGTTGGAATCACGCGGGGAGAGCGCCGAGTCTTTAATCAGCGCCCCCTGATCCGCTTGATGGTGTTGACTTCGAATTCATCTATGTGCGTCTTCTGCGGACAGAGCAGGGCGATCGAGATTGATCATGCCGAGCCGGTCGGTGACAATGGAGCTGATATTTGGTGGAACTACCTGCCGTCCTGTGTTTCTTGTAACAGGATGAAAGGCAAGAAGTCTGCACAGATTTGGAAGATCGACATGGAAATGTCGTATATGCAGCCGACGGCCTATTCGATACGGTGTCTCCCTCTGGAGATCTGTAAGGGGCTGATGGACCGCGTCAGGAGGACGCAGGAGGAGATACGGGACTCAGCTAGGCGGGACTGGTTTCGCCACCACTTCGGTGATGAACCTCGGCCGCGCCGGGCGGCCGACTTCGGCAAACTGTTGGAGCGGTGCCGTTCCGAGTTGGAGGGTTACCCCTACCCACCCTGGACTGACCTTTCACGGCCCGACTACCCCGGAGACGTCTGTACACGTCGAATCTGCTGTGGCTACAGACACAAAGACCACCGATACATTGAAGCATTTCTAACTAAAGCGGAGTGGGCTACATTTTGTGCGGCGGCCCGCGATGAACGTCTGCATATTGGCGATATCACATCCCGACTCATTCGTCAATATATTTCTACTGTGTCTTACACAGAAACCCAATAAGGAATTTGATGAAAGGCCGCCTATCTCTCCGTGAGCATCAGGTCGACCAGAAGTCGGCGTTCCATAAATGGGTTGGATTCCCTGCAACATCATCTGTACCCCCGCAGGGTGCCCGTGCCACCATCGTGTCAGCGACCGGCTCGGGTAAGACGATCATGGCCGCCGCGTCCGCGCTGGAAAGCTTCGCGGACGGCCGGATCCTCGTGACCGTGCCGACCCTGGACCTGCTCGTGCAGACCGCCCAGGCGTGGCGGGCGGTGGGCCACCGGGCCCCGATGGTCGCGGTGTGCTCGCTGGAGAACGACCCGGTGCTGGGCTCGCTGGGCGTGCGCACCACCACCAACGCGATCCAGCTCGCCCTGTGGGCCGGGTCCGGGCCCGTGGTCGTGTTCGCCACGTACGCCTCGCTCGTGGACCGGGAGGACGTCGACGCCCCCGAGGGCCAGCGGAAGGTTCGCGGGCCGCTGGAGGCGGCCCTGGCGGGCGGGGAGCGCCTGTACGGGCAGCGCATGGCGGGCTTCGACCTCGCGATCGTGGATGAGGCCCACGGCACCGCTGGTGATCTTGGTCGTCCGTGGGCGGCGATCCACGACAACGCCCGTATCCCGGCGAGCTTCCGGCTCTACCTGACCGCGACCCCGCGCATCCTCGCCGCGCCCCGGCCGCAGAAGGGCGCTGACGGGCAGGAGGTGGAGATCGCGAGCATGGCCGACGACCCGGACGGGACGTACGGCGCGTGGATCGCGGAGCTCGGGCTGAGCGAGGCGGTCGAGCGGGGCGTCCTCGCCGGGTTCGAGATCGACGTGCTGGAGATCCGCGACCCCTCCCCCGTCTACGGGGAGTCGGACGAGGCGCTGCGGGGCCGGCGCATGGCGCTGCTGCAGACCGCGCTCCTGGAGCACGCCGCTAGGTGGAACCTCAAGACGGTGATGACGTTCCACCAGCGGGTGGAGGAGGCCTCCGCGTTCGCGGAGAAGCTGCCTGAGACCGCTGCCGCGCTGTACGTCAACGACGTCTCCGACGCCGACCTGGCCGCTGCCGACAAGCTCCCCGCGTCGTCCATCGACGCGGAGTTCTACGAGCTGGAGGCCGGCCGCCACGTACCCCCGGGCCGCGTGTGGTCGGCGTGGCTGTGCGGCGACCACCTCGTCTCCGAACGGCGCGAAGTCCTGCGGCAGTTCGCCAACGGGATCGACGCGGCCGGGCGCCGGGTCCACCGCGCCTTCCTCGCCTCGGTGCGGGTGCTCGGGGAAGGCGTCGACATCACCGGCGAGCGCGGAGTCGAGGCCGTCTGCTTCGCGGACACCCGCGGCTCCCAGGTCGAGATCGTGCAGAACATCGGCCGCGCGCTAAGGCCCAACAAGGACGGCTCCACCAAGGTCGCCCGTATCATCGTGCCGGTCTTCCTCCAGCCCGGCGAGGACCCGACCGACATGGTCGCCTCCGCCAGCTTCCGCCCCCTCGTCGCCGTGCTCCAGGGCCTGCGAGCGCACGATGAGCGCCTGGTCGAGCAGCTCGCCTCCCGCGCCCTCACCCACGGCAAGCGCAAAGTCCACCTCCGGCGCGCCGCGGACGGGCGGATCGTCGGGGCCGGCGGCGAAGGAGACGGCAAGGACCAGGAGCACGACGACGGCGCGGACGGCGCTGCCGAGTCCGCGCTGCTCCATTTCTCCAGCCCGCGCGACGCCGCCACCATCGCGGCGTTCCTGCGGACCCAGGTCTACCGGCCGGAGTCGCTGGTGTGGCTGGAGGGCTACCAGGCCCTGCTGCGCTGGCGCCGGGAGAACGGGATCACCGGGCTGTACGCCGTCCCGTACGACACGGAGGTCGAGGTCGGCGTCACCAAGGACTTTCCGCTGGGGCGGTGGGTGCACCAGCAGAGGAAGACGCTGCGGGCGGGTGAGCTCGATCCGCACCGCAAGGAGCTGCTGGACGCGCCCGAGGCCGGGATGGTGTGGGAGCCCGGCGAGGAAGCCTGGGAGACCAAGCTCGCCACGCTCAGGTCGTACCGGCGGGCCACCGGGCATCTCGCCCCGCGGCAGGACGCGGTGTGGACCGACCCCGCCAACGGGGTGGAAGTGCCGATCGGGCAGCACATGGCCAACCTCCGCCGCAAAGGCGGTCTCGGAAAGGACCCGAAACGGGCGGAGCAGCGTGCGGCGCAGTTGGCCGCGATCGACCCCGACTGGAACTGCCCCTGGCCACTGGACTGGCAACGCCACTACCGCATCCTCGCCGACCTCGCCGCCGATGAACCCGACGGCCGACTCCCCGACATCCAGCCCGGCGTGCAATTCGAAGGCGACGATCTCGGGAAGTGGTTCCAGCGACAACGCCGCAGCTGGCCGGAGCTCTCCGAAGAGCAGCGGCAGCGGCTCGCGCGGCTGGGCGTAACGCCCGCCGAGCAGCCCGCCCCAGCTCCGGCGGCCAAGGACGGCGGGAAGACGTCAGCCTTCCAGCGCGGTCTGGCCGCCCTCACCCAGTACATCCAGCGGGAAGGCAGAACCATCGTTGGACGGGCGCACATTGAGGAGCTGCCGGACGGTTCGGTGATCAAGCTGGGTGTGTTTCTGAGCAACCAGAAAGCCAGGCGTGACCGGCTGGATGCGACGCAGCGGGCCGCCCTCGCCGAGTTGGGCTACGCCTGGGCTGCAGAACAGTCCGGGCGCAGCTGACGTTCGCCTATGGGCCGCGCGTCGCCCATTACCGGATGGGCCGATAAGCCGTTTAGTTCTGTATGCAGGATGCTGGGCGGGGTGGAGCGAGGGTGCGGCGGCCTGAAGTCGGGTCGGTGGATGTGCTGTTCCGGGCTGTGGGCGGGGCGACGGAGTGTTCGAGGTGGTCGTCGGCGGCCGGCGAGGTGGTTTTCGAGAACTGCCCGCCGCTGAAGCCGTTCCCGGTCCGCAAAGGCAAGCGGCTGGCACCGGGCTGGTGGTGGTCGGCTACCACCGGACGGCTGGTGCACTACGGGTCCGCGGCGATGCGGCTGCACGTGATGCTCCTCGACCGTGACCCGCGTGTCCTGGGTATGGCTGCCCGGCCGCTTGAACTGCGGTGGCATGGGACGAGCGCGGTGCGGTCGCATGCTCCTCAGCTGATGCTCCGGCTGGCCGATGGCCAGGGGGTGCTCGCCGACTGCACAGGGAGAGAGGAGCTGTCTAGGCGGCAGCGGTCTCTTGCTGCGGTGGTCGGAGAGGTCTGTAGGGCGGCGGGCTGGCGGTACTGGGTGCTCGGGCCTGTCGATTCGGTCTACCGGCGCAATGTGACCTGGCTGGCCGGATACCGGCACCCGCGGCACCACGGTGGCCGGTTGCTGGCTGCCGCGCTGCAGGAGGTGTTCGCCGAGCCGGCGCCGCTGTGGGAGGGCGTACGCAGGGTCGGGGATCCGCTGGTAGTGCTGCCCGCGCTGTTCCATGCGCTGTGGGCGGGGCGGCTGGCGGCGGACCTGGGGGCGCCGGTGCATGAGCGGATGCCGGTGTGGGTGCAGGCGGCAGAGTGAGGGCGGGCGGCGGAGTGCCGGGCAGGCCGGTGGTGGAGCTGGGGCGCCAGGTGCGGTTCGGGGGGCGTACCTGGACGGTGGGGGCTCTTGCTGACGGTCAGGTGCGGCTGGTCACCGAGGACGGTGAAGTAGCGGCGGTTTTGCTGGCGCTGCTGTTCGCCGATGCGGGATTCGAAGTCCTGGACGCGCCAAGAGTTCCCAGGGTGCCGCCGCTGGGCTTGCTGGAGTCGTTGCCCGAGACGGTGCGGGAACGGGCTCTGGCGTGGGAGCGGCATGTGCGGGAGGTGGAGACGGGGCGGCCGGGCGGAACCGGTGCAGTAGGCCCTGCGCGGGCGGAGTACGACCCGCAGACGCGGACGCTGGCGCAGCGCGAGGAAGCGAAGGCGTCGGAGCTGTCGGCGGCCGGCATGCCCACCAGCGCTGTGACGGTGCGGCGGATGCGGGCCCGCTACCGGCAGGACGGGGTGTGGGGCCTGGTGGACCACCGGGCCGCCCGGCCGCGGACGGCGCTGGGGCGTGCGGACGAGCGGGTGGTGGCCGCCCTGGGGGAGGTGCTGGAGGCCGGGCGGGAGCGCTCCAGCGGGACGCTGGGACGGCTTCGGGTGTACACCGAGCGGCTGCTGGCCGAGCAGTACGGGCAGGGGGTGGTTCCGTTGCCCTCGAGTGCGACGTTCAACCGGCTCGTGCACGCTCTCGCCGACGGCCGCGGGCTGCTGGGCAGTGCGCGGCAGCGCCGCTGGCGCTCAGCGAGGCCGGCTCCCCCGTTCGTCCCGACGACGGTGATGGCGCCGGGTGAGCTGGTGATGATGGACAGCACGGTGCTGGACGCCTTCGTGGTGCTCGATGCCGGGGTGGTGGAGCGTCCGGAGCTGACCATCGCGCTGGATGTGGCCACCCGCACCATCTGCGCGGCCGTGCTGCGTGCGAAGGGGACTCGCAGCGTGGACGCGGCGCAGCTGCTGGCGCAGATGATGGTCCCGGCACCGATGCGGCCCACCTGGCCCGAGGCGCTGGCGATGGAACACTCGGTGGTGCCTTACGAGCGGCTGCTGAGCGTGGACGCCCGGCTGGAGGGCGCCGCGGCGCGGCCGGTGATCATCCCGCAGACCATCGTGGTCGACCAGGGCAATGTGTTCATCTCGTCCTCGTTCATCGCCGCCTGCGAGTCGCTGGGCATTTCCGTGCAGCCCGCGCCGCCGGGCAACGGGCCGGCCAAGGGGCACGTGGAGCGCACCTTCTCCTCGATCAACACGCTGTTCGTGCAGCATGTCGCCGGCTACACGGCCTCGCACACCGGCGAGCGCGGGAATGACCCCGCGGGCGAGGCGGTGTGGACGCTGGACCAGCTGGCCGAGATGTTCCAGGAGTGGATCATCTGCGGGTGGCAGGGACGTGAGCACGACGGGCTGCGGCACCCGATGATGCCCCGCTGCGCGCTGTCGCCGAACGAGATGTGGGCGGCGCTGGTCGCCGTGTGCGGGTACGTCCCGGTTCCGCTGGGCCGCGAGGACTACATCGAGCTGATGCCCGTCAAGCGGCAGAAGATCAACGACTACGGCATCCGCATCGACTACCGCACCTACGACCACGAAGCTCTCAACCCCTACCGCGGCGAACGCTCGCCAGCAGGGGACGGACTGTGGGAGATCCACTACGACCCGCACGCTCCCGGCCAGGTCTGGGTACGCCTGCCGAAGCCTGACCAGCCGCGCGGATATGGGTGGGAGACGGTGCCGTGGATCCACCACACCCTGGTCACCGCCCCGTTCACCGACTTCACCTGGCAGCACATCCGGCGCACCGTCGCCCGACGCGGCAGCCGCGTCCAGCACGAACACGACCTGGCCCTCGCCTTGCGCGAGTTGCTCGAGCGCGCCGCCGCGGGGCAGGGCAACCACAGGGAGAAGGTCGTCACCGCCCGGGCCCGCGCCGGCGCCGCGAACAATGGCGGCGCGGTGTGGGGGATCCTGTATGGCCAGCAGCCGGGGGCCAGGGCGCTCGAGCCTGCCGACGAGGACGTCTTCGACGACAGCGAGGACGACGAGGAGCCTCTGACCGACGACGACGCCGTGGGCGCCTGGCCGACTGAAGGCGCACGCACGAGCGCCTCCTCGACGGCTCCAGTGCAGGAAGCCGGCGTACCTGCTCCGCGCCGTGCCCAGGTCACGGTCTACGACCCCTTCGAGGAATCCCTGCGATGGTGAGCCCGCTCTCCAACGATGCCGTCGGGTTCGCCCCGTTGGCCCCTCCGACCGTGTGGCAGGGCTGGGATGCCTTCGTCCACCGAGCCCCGGCGCCCGCGCGCGACGCCACCGACGGCGCCTGGTCCCAGACGGAGCGCGAGGACTACCACTCCGAGCTCGCCGTCATGCGCACCCCGGCCATGGACAGCGTGTTCACCGCCGTACGCCGGCTGCTGCTGGTCAACCGCCGCCAGCAGGCCGGCGCCCGCCGCGGTCTGATCATCTCCGGCCCGGCCACGACGGGGAAGACCACCACGATGATGGCGCTCGGGCGGTCCTTCCATCTGGCCGACGCCCGCCAGCACCCCGGCCAGGACGGCAGAAGGCCGGTGCTGTTCATCAGCGTGCCGCCGGCCGCCACCCCGAAGATGCTCGTCAGCGAGTTCGCCCGGTTCCTCAACATGCCCCTCACCGACCGTCTCAACCAGACCCAGATCACCGGCGCCGTGTGCGACCTGCTGTGCGAACTGGGCACCCAGCTGGTCCTCATCGACGACGTCCACCTCCTGGACACCCAGCGGCGCGCCGGCGCGGAAACCTCCGACCAGCTCAAGTACCTCGGCGAACGCATCCCGGCCACCTTCGTGTACTCCGCGATCGACATCGAGACTTCCTCGCTGCTGAGCGGGGTGCGCGGGGCGCAGATCGCCGGCCGTTTCAAGATCTTCCGTCACCGCCCGCTGGCCTATGCGACCGAGCAGGACCGGGCCGTCTGGGACGACCTCGTGCGGGCCATGGAGAATCTGCTGCGTCTGCGCGCACACCGGCCCGGAACGCTGGTCAAGCACGCCGCCTACCTCCATGCCCGCACCGCAGGGCGGATCGGCAGCCTCTCCCACCTCATCCGTGAAGCCGCCCTCATCGCCCTCACCGAAGGCACCGAACGGATCACCAAGCAGTTGCTGGGCGAGGTAGAGCTCGACGCAGCCGCCGAGACCCAGGCCCGGCCGGCCCGGTCCGCACGAGGGAAGTAGGGGCATCCGGCGTGGCACACCAGCACAGCACGCCCGTGCCCAGCCGTACGCCCGCTTGCGGGCGTACGGGACGCAGGCCGGCAGCGTCCGGCGGGGTCGTGCCCGCCATGGCCGGCGGCGCGGCAGGACGGGTGGCTCCGCTGCCGGGAGAGCTGACGTTGTCGTTCCTGAACCGGCTCGCCGCCCGCTACCACCTCGGCCTGCGGGACCTGCTCGCCGCCGTGACCGACGTCGGCGGCCAGCGGAACCTCACGGGAATGCTGTACCCCGACAGCGAGATACACCTCAACGCCCAGGCCCGTGCCCGCGTTTCCGCACTGTGCCGTGTTGCGCCGCAGGTGCTCGAGCGCGCCCTGCCCGCATGGAGGCGGGAAGAGCCGTGCGGCAGGTACGGGGCCGGCCCGGTGGGTCTGCTGATGCGCGGTGAGGAGGCTGTCGCGGCCTGGGGACCGGCATGCCCCGCATGCACCGCCGGCCGCACCGGCCGCCGCGTGGCCGCACGCCGGTACCTGACGCCCGGAGAGCGGGTCTGCTCACGCCACCGGTACTGGCTGATGTTCCTGCCCCACACCAGCGGCCTTCCCGTACCCCTTGGTCGGTGCCCGGAGGTGGTCCAGGCCCAGCGGCGGCATGTCCGGCTGCTGCGCCGCTCCCCCGCCGGCGCTCAGGCCTTCGAAGTCGCCCGCGCCATCACCGGCTCCTGGTGCGAGCAGCCCTGGCCCTTGGAGGAACAGCGGTGGCCGGCCCGCCTGGAGGCCACCCGGCCCACCGGCGCCGATCCGGGCTGGTGGAAGGTGGCCGCCCGCGACCTGATCACCTATCCCGAAACCGTGGCCCTCGCACGCCTGCTGGCCAGCCGCCCCCTGCAGCAGCGCACCGTTAGCGAATCGGGCGGCCATCTCCCCTACAGGCTGGGCGAGGTGCCCCAGTTGCTGACCGAACTCGCCGACCAGCTCGGGCGGCCGTGGCTCGTCCACCATCTCACCGCCGTCACCCACGGGCCGCTGTTCACCTGGGTGCACTCCTTGGTACGCGCCCACACCGCCTCAACCCCTGCCGCCCGCAAGGCACTGTGGGCGGTGCACTCGGCCCACCGCCCCCGCCCCCTCAGCGACCTCCTGCCCCGCCCCGCGGCTGCCGGCGGCACCCCGCCCGCGCCCGGACCCGCCAAACGGCTACGCGGCCACAGCCTCCAGGCCGAGCGCGCCTTCGCCGAAGGACTCACCCGCGCCCGCACCTATCACGAGGAGCACGGGCACCTCGCCGTACCCAAAGAAGACACCCCCGCCGGCTATCCGCTGGGCCAGTGGCTCGCCAACACCCGCACCCGCCACACCCGCATGCCCGCCCACCAAGCCGCCGCCCTCACCGCGCTGTACCCGTGGTGGCACGCTCCCTGGAGCACCCTGTGGCAGCGCACCTGGCACCAGGCCCGCGATCACGCCGAAGCCCACGGCCCGCTCGAGCCCGCCAGCGGCTTTCCCACCACCAGCTACAGCCTCGGCGAATGGCTGTACCTGCAGTGCACCCGCTACCTCGCCCTCCACCCCGAACAACGACGTCTCCTCACCCAGATCGGCATCGACGCCGCGGCGGCGGCCGCCGCCCGACCCAGACGACGCAACCTCAAGGCCGGCGCCGAAGAAGCCCTCGCCCACGCCCGCTCCTACGCCGCGGAACACGGCAGCCTGGCGTCCGTAACCTCCGCAACCGTCCACGAGGGGTTCCGCCTGGGACAGTGGCTCGCCAACCAGCGCAACTACCAGCGCACCGGCCACCGCCCCCTGCCCGCCGGCCGCGCCCAGGCCCTCACCTCCATCGACCCCTGGTGGAACCCGCCCTGGAACCTGAAATGGCAGCGCAGCTACCCACCGCGTTCGCGACACAGCAGCCGGCCGGCCCCGGGACGCCAACACCGGCTTCAGCGACCTCGACGATTCCCTCGCGGGCGATGGCTGCGGCGCCAGTGCAGCACGTATGACGAGCTCCACGACGAACAGCAGCGGCTCCTCGCCGAGATCGGCATCACCGCCGAGGTGGCCCGCACGGCCCGGGACCATGCACGTACGGCCCCGAGAGCACCGGCTGCCGCCCCGGTTCCGGAGACAAAAGACAAGACCAGTCAGGCCAGAAGGGCTGCAGACCCTGCAACTCCCACCGGTCCGCATCGCGCACGGCGTGCCGCCAAGCCGAAGCGTCCCCGCGAGCCGGGCAGCCGCCTCGGGCACCGCCCCGATCTGAGACCGGGCTTCGAAACAGCCCTGGCACACGCCCGGGCCTGGCACGCCGAACACGGCCACCTCGCCGTCCCCCGCGACACCCTGCACGACGGCTACCCGCTGGGCATGTGGCTGTCCAGCCAACGCAACCGAACCAAACAACGCACCCGCGACGGACTGCCGCCCTCACCCCACCTGGCCGACCTCGCCGCGATCGACTCGTGGTGGAACCCGCCCTGGGACCTGTACTGGCAGCGCAACTACTACCGCACCCTCAACCACATCAAAGCTGGCAAACCGTTCGACCCCGCCGCCCGCATCCCCGCACCGAGCACCGTCCTCGGCAGCTGGATCACCCGGGCGTGCCTCCAGCACGACCAGCTCCACCCCGGCCAGCAGCAGCTTCTGGCCAGCCTCGGCATCACCGCCCAGACAGCCGGCCACTGGCGGCCCAGTCCCCGGCCCCGGCCCCACGCCGAAGCCCTCACCCACGCCCGTACCTGGGCCAGCGACCACGGCCACCTCTGCCCGCCGATCAAGACCGTCCACGACGGCTTCCCCCTCGGTGTATGGCTCAACCGACAGCGCGAACTCGCGAAGAAACGCAGCACCCCCTCCCCCACCCCAGCAAGCACTCGCCACGATCGACCCCTGGTGGAACCCTCCCTGGCCCATCCTGTGGCAACGCACCTACCACCACGCACACACCCACCCCCGCCACCCAGCAGCCCGCCGCTGGCTCCGAAGCCAACAACACAACTGGCTCCTCCTCCACCCCGACCAACAACACCTCCTCACTCACATCCGCATCGCCCCGCCGACTTGATTCGCCAACGCCCGTACCCCCGCCGAGCCCTGTCCCACAATGAGCAGATGGCCGACGCCCGCTTCTTCAACGACGAGCCCTTCCTCGACCACGAGGAAGGACCTGACCTGCTCGGACACAGGCAGTACGCCCAGCATGTGATCAGCCTGCTGGACCGGGTGCGGGCCCAGACCGAGACCGGAGTCCTCGCGCTGATCGGCCCCTGGGGCTCAGGCAAGTCCAGCGTCCTGGGCAAGGTGACACGCCGCCTACGGGATGGCGCAGCCAACGATGACGGCTGGCTGGTCGCAGAACTCAACCCGTGGCTGTACTCCGATCTGGAGTCGCTCACGCTGGCGCTGTTCAGCGAGATCCGCGAAGCCCTCCCCGAGGACGGACGGTGGTCCGAGGTGCGAGAGAAGATCGGCGGATTCGGCAAGGCCATCAGTCCTCTGGGGAAGGTCACTGCTCTCTTCGGCCTTGACTCCGAGGGGCTGATCCAGGAGGTCAGCAACCGCATCAGCGGCGACACGAGCGCAGCCGCAGCGAAACACAAAGCCGAGGAAGCCCTGCGCAAGGCGGGTCACCCAGTGCTCGTCGTCATGGACGACCTGGACCGCCTCACCCCCGAAGAGCTCCTCGTCGTCTTCAAGCTGGTACGCCTGGTAGGGCATCTGCCCCATGTGTACTACCTGATCAGCTTCGACGAACGGACCCTTCTGGACGTCCTGCAACGCAGTGAGCTGGTCGGTAACAGCGAGCTGCGCGCACGCGACTTTCTGGAAAAGATCATCCAGGTCCGACTGGATCTTCCCGCCTTCCGCGAGCGCGACGCCGACACCCTGGTCGACCGCTCCCTCGGCGCAGTCCTCGCCTCGCACAGCCTGGCCTTGACGCCCGGCGAGCAGCAGAGGCTCTCTGAGGCCTACTACCGGTACCTGCAGGCCCGCCTGCGCACACCACGCGCCATCAAGCGATTCTTCGGCCAGGTGGACGCCACCCTCGGCCAGCTCACCGGAAACGTCGACATCGTCGACTTCCTGCTCGTCACCTTCCTGCGCACCAACGAGCCCCGCGCCTACCAGTTGCTGTGGCAGCACCGAGCCGAACTCACCGGCACCAGCATGGATTTGCCCTCGGGCCGCGATGAGCGGCCCGACCAGGGCATCGACCGCTGGCGCACCAGGCTGCAGGGCGCCGGCGTCGCCGAACAGCACCTAGACGGCGTGATCGGCCTGATGGGCATGCTGTTCGCACCAGTCCGGCAGGCTCTCGGCCATGGCATCAACTTTCAGGCCATCGCGCGGCGGCGCGGCATCGGCAGCATCGACTACTTCGACCGGTACATGGTCTTCGGCGTCCCCGACGACGACCTTCCCGAGCACACCTTCGACACCGCCCTGCAGCAACTGGCCGACGACACCCCGGGCACCGAAGCGGACGAACTGCTCCTACGCCTGCGCGACGACACTCAGCGCATCACCCGCCGCATCGGCTACAAACGCGCCGCCGGCGCTCCCCTGCCGGCGGCCGCACTCCTCAAAGCCGCAGCCCTGCACTACGGCCACCTCACCGCCGCTCCTCAAGGGGCCCTCGGCCTGTTCACTGCGGACCGCGCCATGGACTTCCTCGCGAAAGACCTCCTGGCCGATCTTGCCGAGCCCGACCGGCCCTCGATCCTCAAGATCATGGCCGAGACCCCTGACGGAGCCGTCCTGGCTGCTCGCACCCTCCAACGCGTCACCAGCCGTGACGACTCCGACACCCCGGACCGCTCACAGGCAGCAGCCACCCTCGACTGGATAGGTGAGGCCCGCTCACTGATCAGCCACGAGATAGCACGGCACCTCACCCCCGCCGCGAGCCGGCCCGTACACGAACTGACCGAGCTGGAGATCACCATCATCTGGGCGTGGCGCCATACCGAGTCCGAGGCCTGCCGGATCTGGATCAACCAACGTTTCGACCAGGGGTGGAACCCTCTTGACCTCCTCGCCACGCTCCTACCACCCGACCGGGCCCCGCTCCCGGTCATCGACGAGGCCACCCTGCAAAGCCTCGACGCACTCATCGGCCTCGAAGCGCTGTACAGCCGACTCGGGCCGCTCCTCGACACCCCGGCAACAGCCCCTGCTGACCCCCGTGAAGAACACCAGCGAGGCATCCTCCAAGCTCTTCGCGTACACCGCGGCAACACCCCGGGCAGCAGCTGACCACCCGACCCACGCCTCCAGACAAGACGGAGCAGCAAGCCGTGACAGACAATCCGTTCGCCCTCGCACCCGAGCAATGGCAGCGCCTCGCCTCCGCCCGCCAGGCCTACACCGACACCGTCAGTCCGTACTACGACGAGACGCTGCAACACGTGGCTCAACGCGCGTGCGTCACCGGGCACATCGGCAAAGCCGACATCGGAGCACTACTGATGTGGAAGCGCCTCAGAGCCGATACACCCTGGGCCGCCGAACTCATGGCACTCGCGGACGCCGACGTACGCCGCGCAACCGCCACAGCCACGGCTGCCGCCCGGGACACCACTCTCAGCCGCAGCGCAGCAGCTCAAGCCGGCCGAGCAGCACTCGTTCCCCTACCAGGCTTCCGTACCGGCGACGCCCTCGCCTCCGCCGTCCTCACGGCAGCCGCACCAGACCGCATGGCCATCTACGACCAGCGAGCCCACAGCGGATTGCGCACCCTCGGCATCACCCTCAGCCACGCACCCGGCCGCTACAGCCGCTACATAAAAGCGATCGACCAGCTCCTTGCCGCCGCCCCAGCCCCGATCCGCAACTGGACCCCACGCGACATGGACACCGCCCTGTACTGGCTCAACCACCCCACCAACACCACAACCAGCACATAGCAACACTCAACGAACCTGATCACCACGCAGCGGAACTGACCACAGCTGACCAACACTCCCTACACCTGACAAAGCACCAGATCAGCACACAACCCAAGCCCCCGCTCCCTCCATCACCGAGCCGTAGCAACCCGGCCTGGAGCGCTACCACCACCAGGCACCAAACTGATCAGCCCAGACCAACCCCATGACCCACTGATCAGAAAGACCGCTCCTGGACAGCCGCGCTGCGGGAACTGGGCGTGGGGTGGGCATAACGTCGGCATCGTCCGGCCGTTGAGTCGGACAGCGTGAGGTCCGGGATATGGTTCTCCGGGCCTCGCCTCACTGCGGACTAGCGAGGCGCGCGTGGGTGTCCGTCACCACGTCGAGGTACGGCGCGGTGAGCCCTGGTTCGGTCTCGGCGATCGCCCGCCACAGGACGGCCGCTTCGGCAATGGCGTCTCTCGCCTCCTGCCGTCGGATGTTCGCGAGCAGCCGGGTCCTGGCGTATGCGAAGAGCGCGAATGCGAGGTGGTGCCGGTATGCCGCGTGATGGCGGGCGGCCAGACCACGGCTCACAGAGACCGCCCGGGCGGTGGCGCCCAGGGCTTCGGTGTGCCGTCCGGCCTCGCTCAGCCGCAGGCCGTGATGGGCGAGTGCCCCAGCCAAGACCGGCTCGCCGGCCGCGGCATCGGTCGCTGCCACCTGCTCGGACACGGCCAGGGCCTCCGCCGAGACGTTGAAGGCTTCCTCGCGTGCTGATGAGCCCAGGGTCAGGAGTCGGCCGAGGTCGATCAGCGTCAGAGCCAGCATCCCGCCGTGGGCAGGATCGGCGTCCGTCAGGTCGCGGGCGATGCCGACGGCCTCCCGGACGTGCGCTAGGCCCTCGGTCGCCCGGCCCCCTTCCACGAGGTGAGCTCCCAGGCCGGAGCGGGCCAGAACGCGGACGACGTCGCGTGCGCCGGAGGAGGGCAGGGCGTCCGCGACGGCGACTGCCCGTCGCAGTATCTCCTCGGCTCCCTGCTGGCCGGCGTTGTGCCGGAGGCAGCCGAGGACCGACAGCCAGTACGCCAGCGAACCCCGATGGGCGTCTTCCCGCCGGGCGTAATCGCCGAGCAGTGCGGTCACCTCCTCGGCGATGGGCAGCGCCTCGGTGCTCTGTCCCGTATCGATCAGCGATGTCGCCAGGTAGGACAGGGCCGGGAGCAGCCGGGGCGAAGGCTCCGCGGAGCCGTGTTCGGACGGCCCCCGGAGGGCGGTGACCGCTCGGCGCATGACGCGTGCCGCGTCCTCCGGGCGGCCCGCCGCGGAGAGCTGAGTGCCGAGGACGAACAGCGCTTCGCCGTACGCCGGGGTGTGGCCGGTGTCCTGCTCCGGTTCCAGCAGACGGTGGCTGACTTCGATGGACTCCTCCAGCACGGTCAGCGCCTCGGCCGTCTGGCCGGCCCGGGACTGCATGAGCCAGAGACCGGACAGAGCCGTGGCGAACCCGCGTGCGTACCTGTCCGCGTCCTGTCGCACGAGGCCGCGATACAGCTCCACCGCTTCCGCCGCCGCTATCACGGCGTCCTGTGTCCGTTCCCGGTCGCTCAGAGAGTGCATCCGGGTCAGCAGGGCATTGGCCAGGGCGGCCCGGGACCTGCCGGCCTCATCCGCTGCCGCCGGGGGTCGGCGGATGCGGACCACTTCGTCCAGTGCCGCCAGAGCCTCGTCCGGTCTTCCGGCGGTGTGCAGCCGGCGGGAGAGGTTGTGCAGGGCGCTGGCCAGGTCGTCGAGCGGAGCGTCGGGGCGCTGTTCGACGAGCGCGCGGTACAGACCGACCGACTCCTCGCCGGCCCGCACGGCGTCCTGCGGGTGTCCAGTTTCCTCCAGCTGGGTGGCCAGCGTGTCCAGGCTCATGGCGAGATCGGCCCTGAACGTCGAGGGCTCGGCCGCGAACAGGGGACGGTAGCGGTCGACCGCTTCTTGGGCTGCCTCCAGTGCGTCCACCGGCCGCCCGGCGTCGTTCAGCCGGTGGGCGTGGGTGTTGAGGGAGTTGGCGAGCCGGGGTTCGAACCCGGCGGGTTCCCGCTCCGCCAGGCGCCGGTAGAGGGCGACGGCCTCGGCGGCCCGTGCCGAAGCCTTGTCCGAGTGTCCCATCTCAGCCAGGTCGATGGCGAGGGAGTGCACGCTGAGCGCCAGGTCGGCGAGGTAGACCCCGGGGCGGTCGACGTCCAGCCGACGCCGGATCTCGACGGCCTCCTCGGTCGCCTGCAGTGCGTCCTCCGTCCGGTCCGCGAGGCCCAGGCAGGTGGAGTGCGTGCTCAGACTGCGGGCGAGACCGTTGCGGAAGGCGTCGGGGCGTCGCGCTACCAGTAACCGGTAGTGGGCGACGGCCTCCCCGCCCGCCGACAGCGCCTCATCGACGCGTCCTCGCTCCGTCAGCCAGATGGCCAGGTTGTTCAGGGCGGCGGCGAGTTCCGGCAGGGCGTCGTCGCCGCGTTCCGCCACCAGGTCGCGCCGTATGCCGACTTCCTTCTCCATCGCCTCCACCGCCGCGTCGGGGCGGCCCAGTTCGCCCTCGGCCTGGGCGAGAGCGCCGAGGCCGTGGGCCAGGCCGGCCCGGAACTCGTACGCGTCCGGCCGGGTGAGACGCAGCTCGCCGTAGATCCGAACTGCTTCACGGGCGGGGGCCAGGGCCTCTTCCCGATGGCCCAGAGCGCGCGCCGTCAGCGACAGGTTGTGGAGAACGGCGGCGAGGTCGGGCCGGTAGGCGGCTGGATCGTCCTGTGCGAGCCGCCGGTAGATCCTGACGGCCTCGCTGGTGGCCGCGTGCGCCTCCTGGGTCCGCCCCACGTCACCCAGGCGGCCGGTCAGCCTGCGCAGCATCAGGGCCAGGCCAGGCAGACAGCCGGCGTCCTGACGGGCCTGCTCGCGGTGGATCCCGACGAGCCGCTCGGTCACCTTCGCGGCGAGCGGGCCCAGGGCGTGCGTCGGCCGCGGCAGACGATCGGCCAGTTCCAGCAGGTCCTCGGGCGTGGTGTCCGGTCCGTGAGCCAGCCGGTCCAATGCCGCTATCAGCGGGTCCGGCCGCTCGACCTGCGTGGCGACATCGACGGCGAGCCGCGCCAGCACGTCGCGACGGCGCACGCACAGCTCTGTGAGAGGTTCGTCGAGAGCGTCGCAGTGGGCGGGGTGGGCGGCGGCCCGGGTGTAGACGGTGAGCAGCTGGGCGGTCTGCTCGTCGGTGAGGCCTTGTGGTGGGCGGCCGTCCGCCGCCGTCCCGCCACCGAGCAGGTCCTGGGCCAGGTCGGGGTTGTGGAGCAGCCGCTTCCCGACGAAGTACTCGGCCAGCCGGTCCGGCCGCAGGGAACCCCACGCCCTGCCGTCGCGGGGCGGATAGAGCGCGGCGATCCAGCCGGTGAGGGCTCGGTGGCCCGCACGCCCGTAGTCACTGAGGTAGGAGACGCGGCTCAGCAGGGCTTCCGCCTGATAGCGGGTGTCGGCGCCACACAGGAAGGCCGCAGCGAGAGCGTCCTCGCGGGACTCCTCGTCCAGGTCGCCACGCAGGCGCTGGTTGGCGACGCTCTCCCAGTACTTGGACTCGTGGTCGAGCAGCCGCTCTTCCACGCTCAGGCTCTCGCTCTCACGGTCGGCGGTGGATGCCGGACCAGCGCCGCTCACCGGCTCCGGCGCGGCCCCAGGCCGGACCGAGTTGGCGCGGACGGCTTCGTCCAGGAGGTCGGCCAGCGCGGTCATGTGCAAGGTGAGCGCCATCTCCAGCCCGGGGCCGTCCAGCCGGCCTGGTTCACGCCGCAGAGCATCGGTCACCATCGCGGCCACCTCGGGCCAGGAGTGGTGCTCCTGCCCGGACACGGCCGGCAGAGCCTGGGCCAGATGCTCCACGGCGTCCCGGTAGGCCTCGGCACGGCCCTGAGGGAGCGGTTCCAGCGGCGGTAGCGGGATCCGGACCATGCCATCCAAGAGGTCCCGGGTGCCGCTGTCCGCCCGCCTCACGGGCCGCCACCAGTCGCCGTCGGCGGTACGGGCGAGCAGTAGCACCTTCAACGGCTCCGGGACCGGGCGGGCGACGATCGTCGTGAACAAGGCGGTCAGCTGCTCGACCCGGGTCTCGGCATAGTCGATGACCACCAGCAGCGGAACAGCCATGTCACCGAACGCCGCCATGGCCTCGGCCCCCGCGTCGCTCTTCAGCCACACCACCGCCGAGCGCCCGCCGGCCAGCCGGGCCGTCAGTTCACGGGCCAGACGCGTCTTGCCCTGTCCTCCCGGCCCGAGCAGCAAACGCACGTCGACTCCGGGCGTCTCGCACCACTCCCGCAGTTCCTCCAGCAGTTCCTCCCGGCCGCGGAAGGGAACCACGGCGTGGCATGCCTCCAGCAGCGCGGCGGGCGAATCCGGCAGGGTCCGCGCCGCGAGGCGGTCACCGGCACTGGACGACAGGTGCGCCCACTCTGCGGGTTCCGCCGCACTCTGCACGCCGTGCTCCGCCAGGACCCGGCGGAAGCCGTCGTGGCGCAGCAGGACCCAGGCCGGCGCCAGTTCCAGCTGGGTGTGCTCGCAACCACTGAAGTCCGTGCAGATCACCCCGATGAGCAGCCCGCCGCACCACACGGCCGCCCCTGACAGCCCAGCCCAGGGGGATACCACCCGCCCGGACTCGTCGGTACGCGCGACGACCCGCCTCTCAAGGCGCATGAGGTAGCGGTTGGCGACGGAGCGGTCCGCCCGGTTGACGGTTCCCGACTCCTGCGAAATCTCCACCGCCTGGTCCCGCTGGACCCAGGCCGGCAGACCCCAGGTGTGGCAGCGGGTATCGGGCCGGTCGGTGACGAGCCGCCCCCACCGAGCGGGCGCGACCGGCCACGGCGCACCCTTCGCGGCCGGAGCCCGGTCGTCGAAGTGGAGCAGGGCCGCGTCGTCACGTGCCCCGGGCGTGCCCCGCCAGACTACCGTCGCGGCGTACTGCCCCTTCTTACCGGGCCGGAAGAAGGTCACCGTTGCGCCCACCGCCGGCACGACATGCGCCGAAGTGAGGACGAGGCCTGGGGCGATGACATACCCCGACCCCAGTCCCCCGGGCCCGTCCACCCCGACCGCCAGATCACGGTTCACCGTGCTGCCCCCCAACGCGTCTCCCGGGCCCGGAGTCGGGCCCGGCCCTTGCGCCCCTCGGCGCGTCAGTCCTCCATGCGGTCGGACACGTCGCCCGGCCCCGGGTCCGGCAGCCGCCTCTGGAGGATCAGGATGTCCCCATCAAGCCCCTGAGGCGTCAGCGCCACCTTCACCCGGTGGGTACGGCTCCGGGCCGCTCCCGCCTCGCCGTCAGCTGAGACCACCCAGGCTTTGAAGCCCGCCTTCGCCTTGACGTCCTGACGGAGCTCGACGGCGAACTCCAGCTCGATGGGACCCACGCGGAAAGTAATCTCCTGCCCCCTGCCGCGAGCAGCGGCCTCGGTCAGCTCGTCACGCAATGCGGCTACCGCGTCCGACAGTTCGATTTCCATGCCTATGGCCCCCTCGTGCATGGCTGCGGAAGTGCTCCGGCAGATGCCGCCGGAGACCTCATAGACGGTACCGGCGGGGTGACGTGGAGAGAGGCGATTCTCCGGCACTGCTCGCACGCGACGTCACGACCCCGAGCTCTCGGCCACCGCCCTGCGCTGCCGAGGCGGTGACCGGCACGGCCGCGCGCCAAGAGCCGTCCGGTGCCCGCACCTCCAGCTCGGCGTGGACGCCCGCAGCCCGCACGGCGCTTCTCGGCGACGGCCGAACCCTGGTTCTGGATCACTTTCAGTGCCGGGGCCACGGAGGGTCACCACAAGCGCGATCATGAACGGTCGTGGGTGATCTGTCCCTCCAAGACCTGTGGTTCCACCAGGTCGAAGGCGTAGTGATCGAAAACGCAGTGGTCGACGACGAGTTGGTGGTCGTGCGGGCCCGCGCATCGGCGGAGCGGGCCGTATGTCCCGCCTGCGGGACGGTGTCGGGCCGGGTGCACAGCCGATACGTGCGCCGCCTTGCCGATACTGCGGTCGCCGGACGTCCCGTGTTGATCGAGTTACAGGTACGGCGGTTCCGCTGCCGTGAACGCGACTGCCGGCGGGCTACGTTCGTCGAGCAGGTCGACGGACTCACGTTCCGGCATGGAAGGCGAAGCTCCGGGCTGCAGACGGTGCTACAACAGGTAGGGGTGATGCTGGCCGGCCGGGCTGGGGCCCGCTTGGCGAACACGCTTGCGGTCCGAGCGAGCCGGTCGACGCTCCTGCGGCTGATACGCCGTCTGCCGGAGCCCGAAGTGCACACCCCACGGGTGCTCGGGGTGGACGAGTTCGCTCTGCGCAAGGGACACAGCTACGGCACGATCCTGGTGGACATCGACACGCGCCGGTCCACCGCATACGCCGAGGCCGGACGACTCGGTGCCCCGGACGCGATTCACGTCGCGGACCGGTGGCACATCTGGAAAAACCTGGCGGAGGCCGTCGAGAAGACGGTCATCCAGCACCGCGCCCTACTGCGCGAGCCGGAGAACACTGCCCCGGTCCGCGGCGCCGGCCCCCTGGAGAGCCCGGAGCCAGCGCCGCCTGCCCTGGATGAACCACGGCAGTCTGGCCGTCTGTCCGACCGGGTGCGCGAGCAGCACGCGGCCGTCCACATCCTGCTGGATGAGGGGCTCGGCCTGCGGTCGATCGCCCGCCGACTGGGCCTGGCCCGCAACACCGTCCGCCGCCTCGCCAATGCGGCCACCGCGGACGAGCTCCTGGTCGGACGGTGGACCGGCCGGATCAGCATCCTCGACCCCTTCAAGTCCCACCTCCATCAGCGATGGGCGGAAGGCTGCACCGTTGCCCGCCGCCTGTTCGAGGAAGTCCGCGAGCGCGGCTATCCTGGCGGCGAGAGCGTGGTGAAGAAGTACGTCCAACGGCTCCGCGAAGCCTTCCCGCACGACGATCCGCCCCGCAAAGCGCCGTCCGTGCGCGACGTGACCAGCCGGATCACCCGCCACCCCGACCGCCTCCACGACGACCAGGCCCAGCAGCTCAAGCAGATTCTCGCCCGCTGCCCTGCCCTCGACCGCACTGCCGGACACGTCCGCGCCTTCGCCGACTTGATGAACGACCGTCGAGGCCGGGACCTCGACGCCGTCGTCGCCGGGCTCAGCCTCCGCTACAGCTCCGGCGCCGTCGAAGGCCACAACAACAAGATCAAGATGACCAAGCGGCGGATGTTCGGCCGCGCGAACTTCGACCTGCTCCGCAAGCGGGTCCTCCTCGCGGCGTGAGGCCGTTCATGATCGCGCTTGTGGTGACCCTCCGTGGTCCCGGCACTGAAAGTGATCCAGAACCTCGCAGGGCTCTGGCTCAACTTTCGTGGTGTCGGCAGCCACATCGGGGGCAAAACGCTGCGGTGTCCACATTGCCGCAGGTCAAGCGGGTGGAGCGTGTCCTCGAAGAGGCACTCGTCCTCCGCATCACAGAAGTTGTGCCAGAGGCGGAAGTCGTGAAGAAAGCCACCAAGCCCCTTCCGCCGGCGCCGCCGACGTCGGTGGTCCTCGATGTCCTCGGGGAGCCGGGCCCGGCCCGGGGCGTGGCACGCGCCGGACTGCGAGGAAGCGCTGCAGGGCGCGCCGCTGCTCGATCTGGAGCACGCGCTGAACGTTGCGGAGACCCGGGGAACACGACTGTGCACCTTGTGCGACTGTGCTCAGGAACTGACGCCGATGCTGAGCGAGTTCGACCACATCACCGGTTCCTGACCCGCCGTGGTACCGAACGCCGGTCACCCCCGGGGCCCGGGCGCGCCCCGGCCACCCTGTCTGTGCTCGCGGCGGCAGTGAGCGGCCGGTCAGCGAACGCCGGCCGCGGCCCACCCGGCCCGTACCTGCTCCAACACCTCCCGCACGCCGGCAGCGTCAGGCGGAGGACCGGCGTGACCGGACGGCCGACCAAGGGTGCGGGCAGCCGCGGCGGCCGGCGTGCGCACGGACAGACGCCGCCGACGCGGCGTGGGATGCCGTGCGACGGCTTCGGCAGGCAGGGCCCTCGATCGCCGATGCCGCGGGAATGGACGCCGCGTCCCCGGGCAGCGCGAACGGGCGGTGGAAGCCACCGTCGAGGCCGCCGTCGGTCTCCTCCCGCCCGGCGGACCAGACCGGTTCAGGGAACTCGGAGTCTTCGCCGAGGACGATCCCGTTCCCGTAACACTGGTACGTCCGCTCTGGCAGACCTCCGCCGGCCTCACCGGTGAGCACCGGGCGCCCTTCGCGTCGTACCCGAGAGGTCAGAGCTTCTCGATCACGTAGTCGACGCACTGCGTCAGCGCCTCGACGTCCGCC
>NZ_JBVHXT010000077.1:0-23346 GCF_055569255.1 Streptomyces sp. NPDC029296 | reverse complement strand
GGTTGATAGGCCAGATATGGAAGCCTGGTAACGGGTGGAGTTGACTGGTACTAATAGGCCGAGGGCTTGTCCATTGATGCTCGCGTTCACTGTGTATGTTCTGAGGCAACGAACGGTTGCCGGTTCAGAGCTGAACTGAAACACAAGTAAAAAGTGTGCTTGTTCGCTCGAAACCATTAGGGTTTCGGTGGTCATAGCGTGAGGGAAACGCCCGGTTACATATCGAACCCGGAAGCTAAGCCTCACAGCGCCGATGGTACTGCAGGGGGGACCCTGTGGGAGAGTAGGACACCGCCGAACAATCTTTGGGAGGACCCCTGGTCACCAGCGTTCAGCTGGGACCAGGGGTCCTTTTGTTTTTACAATGCTTGAGGTACCACAGACAGGAGTCACCATGTCCACCAACTCTCCCGGCGACCGTCCGGAGCGCGACCAGCGGCGACGGGACAGTGGTGACCGGGGTGACCGCGGCGGCTTCCGCCGGGACAACGACCGTCGCACCAACGACCGCACCAACGACCGTGGCGGCTACGGCGGCCGGCGTGACGACCGCCGCGATGACCGTCGTGACGACCGGCGTGGCGATGACCGTCGTGGTGGCGGGTTCCGGCGTGAGGGCGATCGGGGTGCGCGTCCGGGGTTCCAGCGGGATGACCGGGACCGTGGCGACCGTGGCGGCTTCCGCCGTGACGACCGGCGCGACGACCGGCGCGACGAGCGACGGGATGATCGCCGTGGCGACGACCGTGGCTTCCGCCGCGACGACAGCCGGGGCGACCGTCCCTCCTACCGCCGTGACGACGACCGCGGTGGCTACCGCCGCGACGACCGTGGCGACCAGCGCGGTGGTTTCCGGGGCCGGGACGACCGCCGCGACGACCGCCGTGGCGACGACCGCCGTGGTGACGACCGTGGCGGCTTCCGCCGGGACGACAGTCGCGGTGACGACCGTGGCGGCTTCCGGCGCGACGACCGGCGCGATGACCGGCGTGGCGATGACCGTCGTGGTGGCGGGTTCCGGCGTGAGGGCGATCGGGGTGCGCGTCCGGGGTTCCAGCGGGATGACCGGGACCGTGGCGACCGTGGCGGCTTCCGCCGTGACGACCGGCGCGACGACCGGCGCGACGAGCGACGGGATGATCGCCGTGGCGACGACCGTGGCTTCCGCCGCGACGACAGCCGGGGCGACCGTCCCTCCTACCGCCGTGACGACGACCGCGGTGGCTACCGCCGCGACGACCGTGGCGACCAGCGCGGTGGTTTCCGGGGCCGGGACGACCGCCGCGACGACCGCCGTGGCGACGACCGCCGTGGTGACGACCGTGGCGGCTTCCGCCGGGACGACAGTCGCGGCGACGACCGTGGCGGCTTCCGGCGCGACGACCGGCGCGACGACCGGCGTGGCGACGACCGCGGTGGCTACCGCCGCGACGACCGCGGTGACCAGCGCGGTGGTTTCCGGGGCCGGGACGACCGTGGCGGCCATGGGCCCCGTAGGGACGACCGCGGTGGCCGGCCGGGTGGCGGCTTCCAGAGGCGTGACGGCCGGGACGACCGCCGTGGCGGCGGTGGTGGCGGCCGGTTCCGCGATGAGCGGGACCGGGACCGCGAGCCGATCAAGCGGCTGCCGATCCCGGAGGACGTCACCGGAGACGAGATCGACAGGGACGTCCGCCAGGAGCTGCAGAGCCTGCCCAAGACGCTCGCCGAGGACGTCGCGAAGAACCTGGTGATGGTGGCCCGGCTGATCGACGAGGACCCCGAGGGCGCCTACGGCTACGCCAGGGTCGCCCTCCGCCTCGCCTCCCGCGTGGCCGCCGTGCGCGAGGCCGCCGGTTTCGCCGCGTACGCCAGCCAGAAGTACAGCGAGGCGCTCGCCGAGTTCCGCGCCGCCCGGCGCATGACCGGCACCGTCGAGCTGTGGCCGGTCATGGCCGACTGCGAGCGCGGACTCGGCCGGCCGGAGAAGGCGCTGGAGATGGCCGGCGCCCCGGAGGTGCACAAGCTGGACAAGGCCGGCCAGGTGGAGATGCGGCTCGTCGCCGCCGGCGCCCGGCGTGACATGGGCCAGCTGGACGCGGCCATCGTGACCCTGCAGAGCCCGGAGCTGGCCTCCAACTCGGTGCAGCCGTGGACCGCGCGCCTGCGCTACGCCTACGCCGACGCCCTGCTGGCCGCCGGCCGGGAGCGCGAGGCGCGGGACTGGTTCGCGAAGGCCGTCGAGGCCGACCGGGACGGCAGCACGGACGCCTCCGACCGGCTCGCCGAGCTGGACGGCGTGGAGTTCGTCGACGCCCTCGCCGAGGACGCCCCGGACGAGTCCGGGGAAGCGGCCGGGTCCGCGGACGACGCCCCGGAGGACGACGACAAGCACTGACGTCGGCCGGCGCCGGCGCAGAGCGCGGCGGAACCGTCACCTGAAAGGGGGGGGGGGGGGGGGGGGGGGGGGGGGAGGGGGGGAGGGGGGGGGGGGGGGGAGGGGGGGTCGGGCCCCCCCCCCCCCCCCCCCCCCCCCCCCCCCTTTCAGGTGTTGCCCCGGCTCAGACCTCCAGCGTGCGCAGCACCAGCCCCGACGCCGGCTTCGGTCCGAACGACGTCGACTTGCGGGGCATCGTCACGCCCTGCCGGGCCAGGTCGCGCACGACCTCCTCGCGGACCGGGTGCATCAGGACGGCCGTACCGCCGTCGCGCTCCGCCTTCTCCACCGTCGCCGCCGTGTCGTGGATGTAGGCGATGTGCGCCGGGGAGTCCGCGGGGATGCGCCAGACGTGCTCCAGCAGCGTGGCGTGCAGGACCGTGGCGTCCAGCGAGCGCCAGGCGGCCGGGCGGTCCGCCGGGACGGTCCGGGCCACCAGCCGCGGGTCCGGGCGGTCGAGCAGATGGAAGGCGCCGTCGCCGGCCAGCAGGAAGGCGTTGCCCGCACAGGACGCGTCCGCCAGGGCCGCCAGGGCGTCCGTCAGGGGCCCGTCCAGCCGGCGTACCCGGAACAGGCTCGTCACCGCCCGGAGCGCGTCCGCGACCGGCAGGCCGTGCAGCAGCCGGTGGATGGCGCGGACCCGCAGCGGATAGCGGACGGTGTCGACCAGCAGGACCAGTCCGTAGTCCCAGGGGCTGGGGGAGGGGTGTTCCGCGCGCAGCCGCCGGTAGGTGGCCCAGCGGTGGTGGCCGTCGGCGATCAGTGCCTGGCGGCCGGCCAGGTCCTTCTGGATCCCGGCCAGGTCGACGGGGTCGGTGACGGACCACAGCCGGTGCCGGAAGCCGTCCTCGGTGGTCGTGGCCAGCAGCGGCGGGCGGCCCGCGGTCCGCTCGACCACCTCGGCCGCCGTACCCGCCTCCGCCGTCGCGCCGTCACCCCGGTACGTCAGCAGCAGCGGCTCCAGGTTCGCGCGGGTCGCGCGCATCAGCGCGGCGCGGTCGGCGACCACGGGCGGCATGACGTCCTCGTGCGGCAGTACCACGCCCTCCGCGGGCTCCGAGACCCGCAGGGTGCCGATGATCCCGCGCTGGACCATGCCGTCGCCGTCGCGCTGCTCGTACACGTACAGACCGGGATCCGGATCCGCGACGAGGATGCCCTCGGCCAGCCAGCGGCGCAGGGTGTCGGCGGCCTGTTCGGTGCGGGCGCTGGGGGTGCCGGCCTGGGGCAGGATCAGCCGGACGATGTTGTGCGGGTCGGCCGACTGGAGGTGGTGCAGGCCGTCGGGCCGTACGACGACGTCGTAGGGAGGGGAGGTGACGGAGGCGAGGCTGCCGACCCGGTCGGGGTCGTAACGCAGGCCACGGAACGGGGTGAGTTCCAGGCCGCGGCGCGTCGTTGCCTCCGAGTGACCTGCTGTCTTCATCCCGGCATCGTACGTGTGTGGGCGGCATGCGGGATGATCGGGGGAAAGGCGAGTCTACGAGGAGCGATACGGACATGAGCCAAGGCGTCAGGACCAGGCCCGAGGGCAGTGGGCAGCCCCTGAGCGAGGCGTACGACACGGCGCTGCTCGATCTGGACGGGGTGGTCTACGCGGGCGGCAGCGCGATCGCGCACGCGGTCGACTCGCTGGCGGTGGCCCGGTCGGGCGGCATGCGGCTGGCGTACGTCACCAACAACGCGCTGCGCACCCCGGACACGGTCGCCGAGCACCTGACGGAGCTGGGCATACCGACGGGCGCGGACGACGTCATCACCTCCGCGCAGGCCGTCGCCCGGCTGATCAGCGAGCAGGTGCCCGCCGGGGCGCGGGTGCTGGTGATCGGCGGCGAGGGACTGCGGGTGGCGCTGCGCGAGCGCGGCCTCGTGCCGGTGGAGTCGGCGGACGACGACCCGGCGGCGGTCGTCCAGGGCTACGGCGGGCCCGACCTGCCCTGGGGCCGTTTCGCAGAGGCCTCGTACGCCGTCCGGCGGGGCGTGCCGTGGTTCGCGTCCAACACCGACCTGACGATCCCGAGCGGGCGGGGCATCGCGCCGGGCAACGGCGCGGCCGTGGAGGTCGTACGGATCGCGACCGGGGCCGAGCCGCAGGTGGCGGGCAAGCCGCTGCCCCCGATGCACCGGGAGACGATCATCCGGACCGGTGCCGAACGCCCGCTGGTGGTCGGGGACCGGCTGGACACCGACATCGAGGGCGCGTTCAACGGCGGGGTCGACTCGCTGCTGGTGCTGACCGGGGTCACCGACGGGCCGCAGCTGCTCGCCGCGCCGCCCCGGCACCGGCCGACGTATGTGGACGCGGATCTGCGCGGCCTGCTCACCGGGCAGCCGGAGGTCGGTGAGGACGGGGACGGGTTCCGCTGCGGCGGCTGGACGGCGAGGGCCGGCGACGGCGAGCTGGAGCTGACGGGCGACGGCGAGACGCCGGACGGGCTGCGGGCGCTGTGCGCGGCGGCCTGGACGGCGGCCGGGGACGGCTCGTGCACGCTGGACGGCGGCAAGGCACTGGCCCGGCTGGGGTGGTGACGGCAGGGGGCGCGCCGGCGGAGGGGAGTCGGCGCGCACCGGGGGAGTGAGAACCGGCGCGTACCGGGGATCGAGAAGGAGTGCAGGGTAGGCTAACCTAACCTCGTGTTGGTCGACAGCCCCCCGGAACAGCGCGCGGAGACCGCGCCCGCGCCCCCAACCCGCCATGTGGCCAGGGCCCTTGGGCTCCTGCTCTCGGCCGTGCTCCTGCTGCTCGTCGCCTTGGCGAGCATCGCGATCGGGGCGAAAGGGCTGTCGCCGGCCCAGGTCTGGCACGGCCTGTTCCACGACACGGGAACCTACGGCGACGTGGTCGTGGACGAGCGGCTCTCGCGCACGGTGCTCGGCCTGCTGGTCGGCGCCGCGCTCGGGCTCTCCGGAGCGGTGCTCCAGGCGCTGACCCGCAATCCGCTGGCCGACCCCGGTCTGCTGGGCATCAACGCGGGCGCCTCCGCCGCCGTCGTCACGGCCATGACCTATCTCGGCGTCACCAGCCTGATGGGCTATGTGTGGTTCGCGTTCCTCGGCGCGGCGGCGGTCGGCGCGCTGGTGTGGTTCCTCGGCGGCAGCCGGGGCGCCACCCCGGTGCGGCTCGCGCTCGCGGGTACGGCGATCAGCGCGGCCCTGTACGGCTATCTCCAGGCCGTGATGATCACGGACGGCGCGGCGCTGGGCAAGATGCGTTTCTGGACGGTGGGTTCGCTGGTCTCGGCCACCGACTCGACCATCGTGCAGGTGCTGCCGTTCCTCGCGGTCGGCACGGTGCTGGCGCTCGTGCTGGCCCGGCCGCTGAACGCGGTCGAGATGGGCGACGACACCGCCCGCGCCCTCGGCGCCAACCTGGACCGCACCCGCGCGCTGGCCATGCTGTCCGCCGTGATGCTGTGCGGTGCCGCGACCGCCGCCTGCGGCCCGATCATGTTCGTCGGCCTGATGGTGCCGCACGTGGTCCGCTCCTTCACCGGCCCCGACCTGCGCTGGATCCTGCCGTACGCCACGGTCCTCGCGCCCGTGCTGCTGCTCGGCGCCGATGTCCTCGGCCGGGTGGTGGCCCGCCCCGCCGAGGTCCAGGTCGGCATCGTCACCGCGGTCATCGGCGGCCCGGTCTTCATCTTTCTCGTACGACGGCGGAGGACGGCCCAGCTGTGAAGACCCACTCCAGGAGCCGTGCCGTACGCACCCCCGGCGGGCTCTCCGTGCGCCTGGACCCGCGGGCCCTGACCGTCGTCGTCCTGCTGCTGGTCGCCGCCTGCGCCGCCGGTGTCGCCCTGATCGGGACCGGCGACGCCAGGATCCCGGCGGCCGACGTGCTGCGGACCCTCGCCGGCAACGGCACCGCCTACCAGGACTTCATCGTCAACGAACTGCGCCTGCCCCGGGTCCTCGTCGGCCTGCTGGTCGGTGCCTCCCTCGGCCTCGGCGGCGCCCTGTTCCAGTCCGTCTCCCGCAACCCGCTGGGCAGTCCGGACGTGCTCGGCCTGTCGCAGGGCTCCACGGCCGGCGCGCTGATCGTGATCGTGCTGCTGTCCGGCGGCGCCTCCCAGGTGACCGTCGGCGCGCTGGCCGGCGGCCTGGCGACCGGTCTCGCCATCTACCTGCTCGCCTGGAAGCAGGGCGTGCACGGCTACCGGATGGTGCTGGTCGGTATCGGCGTCAACGCGGTCATGACGGCCGTCAACGGCTATCTGCTCACCAAGGCCGACCTGGTCGACGCGGCCCGCGCGGTGGTGTGGATGACCGGGTCGCTCAACGGCCGGGACTGGGACCAGGTCTGGCCGCTGCTCGCGCTGTGCGCCGTCCTCGTCCCGCTGGTCCTCGCCAACGCCCGCGGCCTGCGCATGATGGAGATGGGCGACGACATCTCGAACGCGCTCGGTGTGCGCGTCCAGCGGGTGCGGCTGCTGCTGATGGTCAGCGCCGTGCTGCTCACCGCCGCCGCCACGGCCGCCGCCGGCCCCGTCAGCTTCGTCGCGCTGACCGCGCCGCAGCTCGCCCGCCGCCTGACCCGCTCGCCGGGGCCCAACCTGGTGCCGTCCCTGTGCATGGGCGCGACCCTGCTGGTCGCCGCCGACTGGGCCTCCCAGCGCGCCTTCGGCGCCGACCAGCTGCCCGTCGGCGTGGTCACCGGCGTGCTCGGCGGCGCCTATCTGCTGTGGCTGCTGGTCACCGAGCGCCGGGCGGGCCGGATATGACCCCCGCCGGCGCGACGAACAACCCGAGGAGCACTGTGAACCGCCTGTCCGCCGAGAACGTCACCCTCGCCTACGACCAGCGTGTCATCGCCGAGCAGCTGTCGGTGGAGATCCCCGACCGGTCCTTCACGGTGATCGTCGGCCCGAACGCGTGCGGCAAGTCGACGCTGCTGCGGGCGCTGTCGCGGATGCTCAAGCCCAGCCGGGGCCGGGTGCTGCTGGACGGGCAGGCCATCCAGTCGATGCCCGCGAAGAAGGTCGCCCGCACCCTCGGCCTGCTGCCCCAGTCGGCCGTCGCCCCCGACGGCATCACGGTCGCCGACCTCGTCGGCCGGGGCCGCTACCCGCACCAGGGCCTGCTGCGCCAGTGGTCGGCGGAGGACGAGCGGGTCGTGCGGGAGTCGATGCGGCAGACCGGCGTCGCCGAACTGGCCGAGCGGTACGTGGACGAGCTGTCCGGCGGGCAGCGGCAGCGGGTGTGGATCGCCATGGCGCTCGCCCAGCAGACCCCGCTGCTGCTCCTGGACGAACCGACCACCTACCTGGACATCCAGCACCAGATCGACGTCCTCGACCTGTGCGCCGAACTCCACGAGGAGCAGGGCCGGACGCTGGTGGCCGTGCTGCACGACCTCAACCACGCCGCCCGCTACGCCACCCACCTCATCGCCCTGCGCGGCGGCAAGGTGATCGCCGAGGGCGCCCCCGGCGACATCGTCACCGCCGAGCTGGTGGAGGAGGTGTTCGGGCTGCGCTGCCAGGTGATCGACGACCCGGAGACCGGCACCCCGCTGGTCGTGCCCGCCGCCCGCAAGGCACGGCTCACAGCAGCTTCCTGAGCCGGAACAGATCCAGCAGGCCGGCCTCCAGCCGCACCCGGCCCGAGCCCCAGGCGGTCGCGAGGTTCAGCTCGCCGTCCACCAGCGCCACCAGGTCGTCCCCGGCCAGGGCGAGCCTGATCTGCGCCTTCTCCCACGGCGGGCCCGGACGGGTCTCGTCCACCGCGATCCGCCCGCCCGTCATCCGGCCGGCGAAGGTGACGTCCAGGTCGGTGATGTGGCAGCTCACCGAGCGGTCCAGCGCGGCGGCGGCGCGGACGTCGCCCTCGGCCCCCCGCATGTTGTCCGAAAGCTTTCCCAGCGCGGCGCGGCACTCCTCGATCGTGGCCATCGCCCCCGACGCTACCCCAGCGGTTCGGGGTAGCGTCGGGGCATGAGCGAGTCCCTGTCCGAGGCCGGGACGGAACCGCGGGCCGAGCCCGGACGCGCGCCCGAGCCCGCCGCCCCGGCCCCCCTGAACGTTCCGCGCACCCCCACCGGCGACGCCGGGGTCGACGCGCGCCTGGAGCGGCTGGCCGACGCCGACCACCTCGCCACCGACGGACATGTCGAGGTGTACGAGGATGTACTACGGGGGCTGCGCGACGCGCTCACCGCGCTCGACGCCCGCCCGGAACCTCCGGCGCCCCCGACGCCGTACCCCAGCAGACCGTAACCAGAGCAGGAGCTGAACCGAACGTGGCAGGAGTCGCACGCCGCCGTCTCGACGCGGAGCTGGTCCGCCGGAAGCTCGCCCGTTCGCGCGAGCACGCCAGCCAGCTGATCGCCGCCGGGCGGGTCTCCGTCGGCAAGACCGTGGCGACCAAGCCGGCCACCCAGGTGGAGACCGCCGCGGCCATCGTGGTCACCGCCGACGACAGCGACCCCGACTACGTCTCCCGGGGCGGGCACAAGCTGGCCGGCGCGCTGGCCGCGTTCGTGCCCCACGGGCTCGTGGTCGAGGGCCGGCGTGCGCTGGACGCCGGCGCGTCCACCGGCGGCTTCACCGATGTCCTGCTGCGCGCGGGCGCCGCCCATGTCGTCGCCGTGGACGTCGGCTACGGCCAGCTGGCCTGGTCCCTCCGGCAGGACGCACGCGTCACCGTCAAGGACCGTACGAACGTACGCGAGCTGACGCTCGAGGCGATCGACGGGCAGCCGGTGGACCTGGTCGTGGGCGATCTGTCCTTCATCCCGCTCGGACTGGTCCTGCCCGCCCTCAAGCGGTGCGTGACACCGGACGCCGACCTGGTGATGATGGTCAAGCCGCAGTTCGAGGTGGGCAAGGAACGGCTCGGCAGCGGCGGCGTCGTGCGCAGTCCCGAGCTGCGCGCGGAGGCCGTGCGAGGGGTGGCCGGGAAGGCGTGGGAGCTGGGCCTCGGGGTGCGGGCGGTCACCGCCAGCCCGCTGCCCGGGCCCTCGGGGAACGTCGAGTACTTTCTCTGGCTGCGGGCGGGGGCACCCCGGGTGGACCCCGCCGACGTCGACCGTGCAGTGGCGGAGGGGCCGCGTTGACACAGAACCGTGCGCGTACTGTTTTCCTGCTCGCCCACACCGGGCGGCCCGCGGCGATCCGCAGTGCGGAACTCGTCGTCAAGGGCCTGGTGCGGCATGGCATCGGGGTGCGGGTGCTGGAGGAGGAGGCGCGCGACCTGCCGCTCCCCGACGACGTGCACCTCGTCAAGGAGGCGACCGCGCAGTGCCTGGACGGCTGCGAGCTGCTGATCGTGCTGGGCGGCGACGGCACGCTGCTGCGCGGGGCCGAGTTCGCGCGGGCCTCCGGGGTGCCCATGCTCGGCGTCAACCTCGGGCGCGTCGGCTTCCTCGCGGAGGCCGAGCGGGACGACCTCGACCGGGTGGTGGACCGGGTGGTGGCCCGGTCCTACGAGGTCGAAGAGCGGATGACCGTCGATGTCGTCGTGCACCGCAACGGTGACATCGTGCACACCGACTGGGCGCTGAACGAGGCCGCCGTGCAGAAGGCCGGCGCCGAGAAGCTGCTGGAGGTCGTGCTGGAGATCGACGGGCGGCCGGTGTCGGAGTTCGGCTGCGACGGGGTGATCCTCTCCACGCCCACCGGCTCCACGGCCTACGCCTTCTCCGCCGGCGGCCCGGTGGTCTGGCCGGAGGTGGAGGCGCTGCTGATGGTGCCGATCAGCGCACACGCGCTGTTCGCCAAGCCGCTGGTCACCTCCCCGGACTCGGTGCTCGCGGTGGAGGTGCTGCCGCACATCCCGCCGGGCGTGCTGTGGTGCGACGGCCGGCGCACGGTCGAGCTGCCGCCCGGGGCGCGGGTGGAGGTGCGGCGGGGTGCCGTGCCGGTGCGGCTGGCCCGGTTGCACCACTCGTCGTTCACCGACCGGCTCGTGGCGAAGTTCGCCCTGCCGACCACGGGATGGCGGGGGGCGCCGCACCACTCCTCGGAGTGACACAGGCGGGCCATGTGCGCGGGCCGCCCCGGACCTCGTATGGTCTGTTCCGTGTTGGAGGAGATGCGGATACGGTCGCTCGGGGTCATCGACGATGCCGTCGTCGAGCTGTCACCGGGGTTCACCGCCGTCACCGGTGAGACGGGTGCGGGCAAGACCATGGTGGTCACCAGCCTCGGGCTGCTGCTCGGTGGCAGGGCCGACCCGGCGCTCGTGCGGATCGGGGCGGAGAAGGCGGTCGTGGAGGGCCGGGTCGCCGTGCCCTCCGGTGCCGCGGCCGCCGTACGCGCCGAGGAGGCCGGGGCCGAGCTGGACGACGGCGCCCTGCTGATCAGCCGTACCGTCTCCGCCGAGGGCCGCTCCCGGGCGCACCTGGGCGGGCGCAGCGTGCCCGTCGGGCTGCTCGCCGAGCTGGCCGACGACCTGGTGGCCGTGCACGGGCAGACCGACCAGCAAGGACTGCTGAAGCTGTCCCGGCAGCGGCAGGCGCTGGACCGGTACGCGGGTGACGCCGTCGCCGGGCCGCTCGCCGAGTACACCGGGGCCTACCAGCGGCTGCGGGCCGTCTCCGCCGAGCTGGAGGAGATCACCACCCGCGCGCGGGAGCGGGCGCAGGAGGCCGACCTGCTGCGCTTCGGACTCGACGAGATCGCCGCGGTCGAGCCCCGGCCCGGCGAGGACGCGGAGCTGGCCGAGGAGGCCGGGCGGCTCGGGCACGCCGAGGCGCTGTCGTCCGCCGCGCACGCCGCGCACGCCGCGCTCGCGGGCAATCCGGAGGACCCCGAGGGCATCGACGCCTCGACCCTCGTCGCGGGCGCCCACCGCGCCCTGGAGGCCGTACGGTCGCACGACCCGGCGCTGGCCGGGCTCGCCGACCGGATCGGCGAGATCGGCATCCTGCTCGCCGACGTGGCCGGCGAGCTGGCCGGGTACGCCGACGACCTCGACGCCGACCCGCTGCGGCTGGCCGCCGTGGAGGAGCGCCGGGCCGCGCTGACCGCGCTGACCCGCAAGTACGGCGAGGACATCGACGCGGTGCTGGCCTGGGCCGAGCGCAGCGCCGCCCGGCTCACCGAGCTGGACGGCGACGACGAGCGGATCGTGGAGCTGACCGCCGAGCGGGACGCGCTCCGCGCCGAACTGGGCGCCCTCGCGCAGCGGCTCACGGACGCGCGGGCCGAGGCCGCCGAACGGTTCGCGGCCGCGGTCACCGCCGAGCTGGCCTCGCTGGCGATGCCCCACGCGCGGGTGTCCTTCGACATCCGGCAGACCGACGACCCCGAGGGTGTCGAGGCCGGCGGGCGGACGGTCGCCTACGGCCCGTCGGGCGTGGACGAGGTCGAGCTGCTGCTCGCCCCGCACCCGGGCGCCCCGCCCCGGCCCATCGCCAAGGGCGCCTCCGGCGGTGAGCTGTCCCGGGTGATGCTCGCGGTCGAGGTGGTCTTCGCGGGCACCGACCCCGTCCCGACCTACCTGTTCGACGAGGTCGACGCCGGGGTCGGCGGCAAGGCGGCGGTCGAGATCGGCCGGCGCCTGGCGAAGCTCGCCAGGACCGCCCAGGTCGTGGTGGTCACCCACCTGCCCCAGGTCGCCGCGTTCGCCGACCGCCAGCTGCTGGTGGAGAAGACCGACGACGGCTCCGTCACCCGCTCCGGCGTGAAGGTCCTGGAGGGCGAGGACCGCATCCGCGAACTGTCCCGCATGCTGGCCGGCCAGGAGAACTCCGAGACGGCCCGCGCCCACGCGGAGGAACTCCTGGCCACGGCCCGGGCGGAGGTGTAGCGGAGGGGACCGGGACGTTTCCCGGGGTGCGGCCCGGTCCGCGCCGTTTCCTAGGGTGGGCGGCATGATCGACAAGCGAACGTGCCGCCCCCTCCTCCTCGCCGCCGCGCTCACCCGGACCGGCCAGGCCCTGCTGCGCGCCGCCCCGCCCGGCGGACGCGCGCGCTGGGAGCGGACGAACCACGCCGGGCGGGCCGTCGGCCTGTACGCCGGGCCCGCCGTGGCGGCGGGGGCCGCGATCGCCGCCGCCCGGGTGCGCCCCGCGGCCGGCGCCGCCGTGCTCGCCGCCGCCGTGTGCGGGGCCTACGACGATGTCGCCGGGGACCACCGGCGCGGGTTCCGGGCGCATCTGCGGGCGCTGCGGGACGGGGAGGTCACCAGCGGGGCCGTGAAGCTGTTCGGGATCTCGGCGGCGGGGCTGGCGGCGGGCGCCGTGCTGAAGCAGCGGCCGGTGGACAAGGTGCTCGCCGGGGCCGTCATCGCCGGGAGCGCCCACTTCGTGAACCTCCTCGACGTACGGCCGGGCCGGGCCGCCGGTGCCGTGCTCGCGCTCGGGGCGCCCGGGCTGCTGCGGCGGGGGCCCGGGGCGCGGCTGGCCGCCGGGGCGGTGGGGGCCGCCGCGGCCGTGCTGCCGGACGACGCGGGGGAGCGGGTGATGCTCGGCGACACGGGGGCGCACGCGCTCGGCGCCGCACTGGGGGCGGCCGTGGTGGCGGGAAACCAGCGCGCGGGACTGCTCGCGCATGCCGTCGCGCTGGTCGCCGCCGCCCGCCACGGGGACCGGATCAGTGCCTGGGTGCGCGGCTGACCTCGCCGTATGCCCGCGCGGACCACCCGTCCAGGGCAGGCATTCCCTCACCCGTGTGGGTGATGTGCTCCGGCGTATTGCCCCGGCCCGCCGCGTGATGCGCCCTCCCGTGTGTTCCCTGAACGGCCCTGTGCCCTGGCATGCTTGGCGAAGGACGCGGGGCGGGCAGCGGGACCGGACGGTCCGCGCGGGAGGCGTGCGGGGTGCGTCCTTCCGCCCCCCTGAGCCCCCAACCTTCTGTACGTTTTCCCGTGACCGCCCCACGCGCCTTCCCGTGACCGCCCACGACCCAGGAGCCCCGGCCCGTGAGCCCGCTGAGCAGCAACGCACCGCACGGCCGGCCGCCGCTGCGCACCGTGCAGGTGCTCGGCGGGGGCAACGCCGCCAGCGGCGCGCACGTGCGGTCCCTGGCCGAGGGCCTGGTCGCGCGGGGCGTACGGGTCACCGTGTGCGCCCCCACCGAGGCCGACCGGGCCTACGACTTCACCGGCACCGGCGCCGACCACATCCACGTGCCCCGCAGCAGCGACCCCGTCTCCGTGGCCGCCCTCCGCACCGCCTGCGCCGACGCCGACCTGGTGCACGCCCACGGACTGCACGCCTCCTTCCGGTCCGTGCTCGCGCTCGGCGGGCGCACCACCCCGCTGGTGGTCACCTGGCACGACCGCGCCTACGCGGAGGGCCCGCGGGCCCATCTGCTGCGGATGCTGGAGCGACGGGTGATGCGGACCGCGGCCGTCGTCCTCGGCGCCAGCCCCGACCTGGTCGACCGGGCCCGCCGGACCGGCGCGCGCGACGCCCGGCTCGCCGCGGTGGCCCTGCCCGGACGGCGCCGTCCCGGCGGCCCCGGCGAGGCCGCCGACCACGACGACCCCGACCGGCATCGGCCCAAGGTGCGCGCCGAACTCGGCGCCGTCGACCGCCCGTTGCTGATCGCGGTCGGCGCCCTGGAGCGCCACCGCGGCTACGGCTGCCTGCTCGACGCGGCCCGCCTGTGGCGGCGGTCGGACCCGGTGCCGCTGGTGGTGATCGCGGGGGAGGGACCGCTGCGGCCGGTGCTCCAGCGGCGGATCGAGGACGAGGAACTGCCGGTGCGCCTCGTCGGGCACCGCGACGACGTCCCCGACCTGCTCGCCGCCGCCGACCTGGCCCTGCTGACCAGCCGGTGGGAGTCGCGGTCCGTCCTCGCCCAGGAGGCGCTGCACGCGCGCGTGCCGCTCGTCGCCACCCGGGCCGGCGGCATCCCCGACCTCGTCGGCGACGCGGCCGAACTCGTCCCGTACGGCGATCCGGTGGCCCTCGCCGGGACGGTCCTGCGGCTGCTCGCCGACCCCGGGCGGCGTGCCCGGCTGCGCGAGCGCGCCGCCCGGCAGGCCGCGAGCTGGCCGAGTGAGGACGAGACGGTCGCCCAGGTCCTCAGCGTCTACGACGAGCTGACCCGGCCCAGACCGCTGGCCTAGCCCTGCCGGCCCGCGGCCGCCCGCCGCGGACGCCTACGGCACGTGCCGGCGGGCCCGCAGGGCCAGGCCCAGGGCCAGTACCGTCTGCGGGTCGTCCAGGTCGGTGCCCAGCAACTCCCCGATGCGGGCCAGGCGGTTGTACAGCGTCTGACGGTTGAGGTGCAGCTCCCGGGCCGTCTCCGCCTTGCGGCCCGCGTGCGCGAGATAGGTCTCCAGCGTCGGCAGCAGCGGCGGCCGGGAGCGGCGGTCGTGGTCGCGTAGCGGACCGATCGCCCGGTCCACGAACGCCGCCAGGTCCGGGTGGTCGCGCAGCCGCCACAGCAGCAGGTCGATGTCCAGGCGCCGGGCGTCGTACCAGGGCCGGTCGGTCAGCCCCTGCGCCGCCGTCGCCGTCTCCGCCGCGTGCCGCAGCCCCGCCGAGACCGCCGCCCAGCCGCCGGCCACCCCGACCACGACCACCGGCGGCGGCGAGCCCGGCCGCCGCATCCCGGCCCGCTCCACCCCCGCCCGCAGCGCCGCCGCGACCCGGTCCGCGACCGCCGTCCGCTCCGCCTCCGCGCGCAGCCCGGTCAGCACCAGGACCCGGCCCTCCACCGGCCGCACCCCCAGCAGCACCGGCACCCCCACCGCGGTCAGCTCCTCGGAGACCGCCCGGGCCAGCACCGCCCACCCCCCGCCGGGCGACAGGGTGTCCCCGACCCGCATCACCACCGGCAGCAGCGGGCCGTCGCACGGCTTGAAGCCGAGCACCCGGGCCTGCGCCGGGGCGTTCTCCGCCGCGATCCGGCCCTCGGCGAGATCGGTGAGGAAGTCCCCGCGCCCGCGTGCCGCCAGCTCCTCCTCCTGCCGGGCCTGCATCAGCACCACGGCCAGGATGCCCGCGGCCCGCTCCGCGGCGATCCGGTGCACCGGGGCCGGCGTCGCCCTGACCGGCAGCAGCACCAGCCGGGCACGCACCGAGCCCGCCGTGCCCGGGCCGCCGCCCGGCACGTCCACCAGCACCGTGCCGGCCGGCGGCGGGGCCTCCTTGTGCGGGCCGCGCAGCCCCTCCCACACCTGGAGCGGATCGGCGCCCTCGGGCCCGGCCCCGGCGGCGTACAGCAGCCGGCCGTCCGCCGTCTCCAGGAACACCGGGTTGCCGCTGAAGCCGGCCAGGATGTCCAGCACCTGCGGTATCCCGCCGCCGCCGAGCAGCGCCTCGGTGCAGCGCCGGTGCACCTCCTCGGCGCGCTGGAGCAGCGCGTAGTGACCGTTGACGATCTCGGTGTGGATCTCCTCGGTCACCGCCACGAACGGCACCTCGCGGTGCAGCTGGACCAGCGGCAGACCGGCCGCCCGGGCCGTGTCCACCAGCGCCGCCGGCAGCCGGCCGAAGCGCGGGCCCAGCTCCACCACCAGGGCGGCGATCCCCCGCTCGGCCAGGGTCCGCACGAACGCCCGCTGCTCGGCCGGCCGGGTGCCGAAGCCGTAGCCCGTGGTGAGCAGCAGTTCGCCGCCCTTGAGCAGCGAGGCGATGTTCGGCACCTCGCCCGCGTGCACCCAGCGCACGGTACGGCCGAGCCGGTCGGCGCCCGCCAGGATCTCCGGCAGCCCGCTGCGCAGCCCGGGCAACTCCAGCGCCCGCTGCACGGTGATGCCGGCGCCCTGGGTGTCGAATCGGTGGTCCGTACGGCTGTCCATGCAGCGGACGCTACCCGCGCGCACGTTGCGGGGACATCTCCGGCCGATCACGGCGGCGGTCACCGGGCCCGCGCGAGCGACACTGCGTCGCCCCTGGCGCCGGATTTACCCGACCGCCTGTCTGTTGTGGTGTGCGTCACTGCCCCGGCACACTGTCGCAACCGCACAAGGACCGCCGTTCGACCTTCGGATTTCGTTGCGCGAGCACCACATGAGGGGCGGGAATGACAGAGAGACCCACGCGAGAGGTACAGCGGCTCAAGGCGAATTCCATAGGACTGGTGGGCGTGGTCTTCATGGCGGTGGCCACCGCCGCGCCGATCACCGCGATGACCGGCAACCTGCCGATCGCCGTCGGCTCCGGCAACGGCACCGGGGCGCCGGCCGGTTATCTCTTCGCCACGCTCGTGCTGGCGGTCTTCTCCGTCGGCTATGTCGCCATGGCCCGCCGCATCACCGCGGCCGGCGCCTTCTACGGCTACATCTCGCACGGCCTGGGCCGGATCGCGGGCATGGCCTCCGGCATGCTCGCCGTGCTCGCGTACGTCGTCTTCGAGGCGTCCATCGTCGGCGTCTTCTCCTACTTCGCGCGAACCACCGTCCGCGACCAGCTCGGCGCCGACCTGCCGTGGGCCGGCTACGCGGCCGGAATGCTGCTGGTGACGGCCGTGCTGTCGTACTTCGACATCAATCTGACCGCCAAGGCGCTCGGCGTGCTGCTCGTCGCCGAGATCGCGGTCCTCTTCGCGGTCGCCACCGCCGTCCTCCTCCACGGCGGCGGCCCGGACGGCATCCCCGTCGAACCGGTCGACCCCCGGAACGCCTTTACCGGGCCCTCCGCCGGGCTCGGCCTGTTCTTCGCCTTCTGGTCGTGGGTCGGCTTCGAATCGACGGCGATGTACGGCGAGGAGTCCCGCGACCCCAAGCGTGTCATCCCGCGCGCGACGCTGATCTCGGTCATCGGCGTCGGCCTGTTCTACATCTACGTCTCCTGGATGACCATCGCCGGCAACGGCCTCGACGGCGCGGTGCGGGTCTCCGCCGGGTCCAGCCCCCTCGACCTGTTCTTCGACCCGGCGCGCGGTTTCATCGGCGCCTGGGCGGTCGACGCCTTCCAGTGGCTGCTGATCACCGGCTCGTTCGCCTGCGGCATGGCCTTCCACCAGTGCGCGGCCCGCTATCTGTACGCCATCGGCCGCGAGGGCTTCCTGCACCCCGCGCTGGGCCGCACCCACCCGCGGCACGGCTCGCCCCACCTCGCCTCCTTCACCCAGTCCGTCATCGCCGTCGTCATCGTCGGCGCGTTCTGGGCGACCGGGCAGGACCCGTACATCCACCTGTACACGCTGCTGGCGATCCTTGGCACGATGGCGATCCTCATCGTGCAGACCCTCTGCTCCTTCGCCGTGATCGGCTACTTCCGCCGCGACCACCCCGAGGACCGGCACTGGTTCCGCACCCTGACCGCGCCACTGCTCGGCGGCCTCGGCATGACCGCCGTCGTGGTGCTGCTGGTGGTCAACATGGACACCGCGGCCGGCCCGGCGGCCGGCTCGCTCCTCTTCGAGGCCATCCCGTGGATCGTCGGGCTGGTCTTCTTCGGCGGCCTCGGGCTCGGCCTGTACCTGCGGGCCCGCCGGCCGGAACGCTACGAGGTCATCGGCCGGATCGTCCTGGAGGACGCGGCCGAGCGCACGGACGACGACATCGAGCAAGCCCCCGCCAACGCCTGAGGAGGCACACCGTGTCCCGTACGCGGCCGCTGCACGTCCTTCGCACCCTCACCGCCGACCACGCCGCCGCCGAGCGGCTCGGTCTGCCCGTCGCCGAGGCACGGGCCGTCCGCCGGCGCACTGTCCTCAAGGGCGCCGCCGTCGGCACGGCCGCCGCCGCGTCCGCCGCGACCGTCCGGGCCCCGGCCGCCGCCGCGTCCGCGCCCCGCGTCGCCGTCGTGGGCGCCGGGATCGCCGGGCTGACGGCGGCCCTCACCCTGCACGACGCCGGGTACGCCTGCACGCTCTACGAGGCCCGCCCCGACCGCGTCGGCGGCCGGATGTACACCCAGCGCGACCACTGGGCCTGGGGACAGACCTCGGAGATCGGCGGCGAGCTGATCGACACCGGTCACAAGAAGATGCTCCAGCTGTGCCGCCGCTTCTCCCTGCCCGTCGAGGACTTCCTCGGCGGCGGCCCCCGGGGCGCGGAGGAAGTCCTCTGGTTCGACGGCGCGTACTACCCGCGCGACCGGGCCGACGCCGACTTCAAGGCCGTCTACCAGGCCCTGCGCGCGGATCTCCAGGCCGCCGGCGAGGTCAGGTGGGACGGGGCCACCCCGGCCGGCACCGCCCTGGACAACCTGTCCCTGTACGACTGGATCGAGACGCGGGTGCCGGGCGGCCACGCCTCCCCGCTGGGCCGCTTCCTCGACGTCGCCTACGCCGTCGAGTACGGCGCCGACACCACCGACCAGTCCTCGCTCGCCCTCGTCCTGCTCATGGGCTACCAGACCAATCCGGGCCACTTCAACGTCTGGGGTCTGTCCGACGAGCGGTACCACATCGTCGGCGGCAACGACCGGCTCCCGCGCGCCATCGCCGGCGCCCTGCCCGAGGGAACGATCCGGCACGGCTGGTCCCTCCAGGCGGTGAGGGCCGACGCCGGCGGCACCCAGACCCTCACCTTCACCGAGGCGGGCAGCATCCGCACGGTCACCGCCGACCACACCGTCCTGTGCGTGCCCCTGCCGGTCCTGCAACGGCTGGACCTGAGCAGAGCCGGGTTCGACCCCCGCATGACCGGCCTGCTGCGCGACGCCCGCATGGGCTACTGCACCAAACTCAACCTGCAGTTCTCCAGCCGCCCCTGGCGCGGCACCGGCCCCTGGCCCGGGGTGTCCGCCGGCGACTGCTTCACCGACCTCGGGGTGCAGCAGACCTGGGACACCACCAAGGTCCAGCCCGGCACCGGCGGCATCCTCATCCAGTACGGCGGCGGCAGCCGCGCCAGGGCGCTGACACCGGCGGGACCGTTCCCGTACGCGAGCGATCCCTACGTCAAGGACCTCGCCACCCGGTACCTGAAGGACGTCGACGCCTTCTTCCCCGGCACGTCGGCCGCCTGGACCGGACGCGCCCAGCTGTCGGCCTGGCACCTCGACCCGTACGCGCTGGGGGCCTATTCGTACTGGCCGGTGGGGTACCTGCACCGGTACGCCGGCTACGAGGGCGTGGCCCAGGGCAATGTCCACCTGGCCGGCGAGCACTGCTCGTACGACTTCCAGGGCTTCATGGAGGGCGGCGCGCGAGAGGGCGAGCGGGCGGCGCGGGAGGTGATCGCCGCCCTGGGCTGACCGCGGGGCCTCACAGGGGCCGGATGCCGTGGTGGAAGCGGAAGACGTTGTCGGGGTCGTAGCGCCGCTTCACCTTCTCCAGCCGCAGCATGTTCCCGGCGCCGAGCCCCGCCCGGACCCGCTCGGGGCCCTCGTCGCCGACGAGGTCCAGGCACACGGCACCGGTGCGCCACGGCCGCACGGCGGCGCGGGCGTCCCGCACCCAGCCGAGGGCCCGCGCGTCGTCCGTCGGGTCCGCCCAGACGGCGCAGGGGTGCGCGACCCACGGGGCGCCCCGGGAGGCCACCGGGCAGGAGTGCGCACCGGCGGCGACGGCACCGCCCTGCGGGAACAGCAGGTGCCGGGAGGAGGACGGCACCGGCATGCCCTCCGCCCCGGCGCAGAAGGCGTCCACCGCCTCCTCCGGCAGCCCGGAAAGACACTCCGCCGACCCGTGGTGGCGCCGTCCGGGCGGGAGGTCGAGCAGACGCTGCGCCTCGGGGTACGGCACCTCGCCGATCCGCTCCCGGACGTACGACAGTCCGCGCAAGGGCCCGGCGAGGCCGCGCAGCCCGTCCGCGCCGCCGGCGTAGGTCAGCACGGCCGCGCACAGCGGGCCCGCCACCGGCCCCGGCGGGGCGAACGGCGCGGGCGGCCCCGCCGCGTACAGCACCGCGCCGCTCAGCTCGTCCGGCCCGCCGCGGAGGGTCTCCCGGAAGGCGCGGACCACCTCCGGCGCGAGGTCGGGCGGGTACAGCAGCCGGGCGAGGGAGAACCGCGGCAGCCCGCGCAGCCGCAGGGTGAGCGCGGTGGCGACGCCGAAGTTGCCGCCCCCGCCGTGCAGCGCCCAGAACAGCTCGGGACGCTCGTCGGCGCTCGCGCGCACCCGCTCGGCCCCGGCGGTCACCAGCTCCACGGCCAGGAGATGGTCGACGGCCGGGCCGAAGGCGCGGTCCAGCCAGCCGGTGCCGCCGCCGAGGACGAAACCGGCCACCCCGCTCGCGCGGGCCCGTGCGCCGGGAACCGCCAGACCGTACGGCAGGGCCGCCCGGTCCAGATCGCCCGTCGTCGCACCGCCCTCGACCCGGGCCACACCGGCCACCGGGTCGACGGCCACCCGGCGCATCCGGCGCAGGTCCACCAGCAGCGCGCCGTCGCCCGAGTCCGTACCGGCGGGGCCCCGGCCGCCGCCGCGCACCGCGATGCGCAGGTCAAGGTCCCGGCCGAAGCGGACGGCCCGCACCACGTCGGCCGCGTCCGCGCACCGCGCGATCACCGCCGGCCGCCGGCCGGTCCGCGCGTCGAAGACCGCGCGGGCCGCGTCGTACCCCGCGTCCCACGGGGCGAACACCTCGCCGGCCAGATCCTCACGGAGGTCGGCGAGAGCCGAGTGCGCCTTGGAACGGAAAGCCATGACCGCCCCCTTGCGCTGGAGAGAGAGGGGGATGCGCTCCCAGCCTAGGCGCGAGCGCCCCCGAAGGGGCGCGGGGAACTCACCCTCCGTACGCCCCGGACGCGGTCAGCCGCAGGGCCGTGTCGATCAGCGGCACATGGCTGAACGCCTGCGGGAAGTTCCCCACCTGCCGCTTCAGCCGCGGGTCCCACTCCTCGGCGAGCAGGCCGAGGTCGTTGCGCAGCGAGAGGAGCTTCTCGAACAGCTTGCGGGCCTCGTCCACCCGGCCGATCATCGCCAGGTCGTCCGCCATCCAGAACGAGCAGGCCAGGAAGGCGCCCTCGTCGCCGGGCAGACCGTCGACACCCTCGCTCTCGCCCTCCGTCGGATAGCGCAGGATGAACCCGTCCGGGGTGGACAGCTCGCGCTGGATCGCCTCGATGGTGCCGATCACCCGCTTGTCGTCCGGCGGCAGGAAGCCCATCTGCGGGATCAGCAGCAGCGAGGCGTCCAGCTCCTTCGAGCCGTAGGACTGGGTGAAGGTGTTGCGCTCCTTGTCGTAGCCCTTCTCGCACACGTCCCGGTGGATGTCGTCGCGCAGCTCGCGCCAGCGCTCCAGCGGGCCGTCCGCGTCCCCGGACTCGATCAGCTTGATGGTGCGGTCCACCGCGACCCAGGCCATCACCTTGGAGTGCACGAAGTGCCGGCGCGGGCCGCGCACCTCCCAGATGCCCTCGTCCGGCTCCTGCCAGTGGTCCTCCAGGTAGCGGATCAGCTTCAGCTGGAGCAGGGAGGCGTAGTCGTTGCGGGCCAGACCGGTCATGTGGCCGAGGTGCAGGGCCTCGGTGACCTCGCCGTACACATCCAGCTGGAGCTGGTGCGCGGCGCCGTTGCCGACCCGGACCGGGGCGGAGTTCTCATAGCCCGGCAGCCAGTCCAGCTCGGCCTCGCCCAGCTCCCGCTCGCCCGCGATGCCGTACATGATCTGGAGGTTCTCCGGGTCGCCGGCGACCGCCCGCAGCAGCCACTCGCGCCAGGCGCGGGCCTCCTCGCGGTAGCCGGTGCGCAGCAGCGAGGACAGGGTGATCGCCGCGTCCCGCAGCCAGGTGTAGCGGTAGTCCCAGTTGCGCACGCCCCCGATGTCCTCGGGCAGGGAGGTCGTCGGGGCCGCGACGATGCCGCCGGTGGGGGCGTAGGTCAGCGCCTTGAGGGTGATCAGCGAACGGATCACCGCCTCGCGGTACGGCCCGTGGTACGTACAGTGCTCCACCCACTCGCGCCAGAAGTCCTCCGTGGCCTCCAGCGAGGTCTCCGGCTCCGGCAGCGGCGGCGGCTCCTTGTGCGAGGGCTGCCAGGAGATGGTGAAGGCGATGCGGTCGCCCGGGGCGACCGTGAAGTCGGCGTAGGTCGTCAGCGCCTTGCCGTAGGTCTCGGCCTCCGTGTCGAACCAGACCGAGTCGGGCCCGGCGACGGCCACCGTGCGGCCCTCGTGCTTGTGCACCCACGGCACCACCCGGCCGTAGGAGAACCGCATCCGCAGCGCGGAGCGCATCGGCACCCGGCCGGTGACGCCCTCCACGATCCGGATCAGCTGCGGGGCGCCGTCACGCGGGGGCATGAAATCGGTCACGCGTACGGTGCCGCGCGGGGTGTCCCACTCGGATTCCAGGATGAGGGAGTCGCCGCGGTAGCCGCGCCGGGCGGCCGTGGGCGGCTCGGCGTCGGCCGCGTGCGCCGGCCCGAGCCGCCAGAAGCCGTGCTCCTCGGTGCCCAGCAGGCCGGCGAAGATGGCATGCGAGTCGAAGCGGGGCAGGCACAGCCAGTCCACCGTGCCGTCCCGGCAGACCAGTGCGGCGGTCTGCATGTCTCCGATGAGTGCGTAGTCTTCGATGCGCCCGGCCACGTGCAACTCCAGTCGAACGGCCACGTCACGCCCCCGCGCAGGGGGCTGTCGCTAGTGCGGTCAAGGGTTGGTTGATGTGTGTCGTTGAGCGATGAAGCAAAGCAGCCCGCCCAGCCCTGGGGCAACACGACGGTCCTTGCTCAACGAACTGCCGCGCTCTCGTTGTTCCGGGTGATGCAGGCGGGGGTGTGCCGTCGTTACCGGCCGGGCTCGGCAGTGAGTGTCCGAGCAGGATACGACGCGTGCAGATGATCCGGGTGCCCCTCCGGACAACCTGTATGAGCCGAACGAGTGAGCGCCGGGTGAGAACCGTGTACCCGGACGGTTGCGCAAGTTGCACGAGTGACACGAATAGCCCCGCGCTGTGCCCGGGCGAGCGCGGAGCGTGGCCGGAAGCCATCCCGCTCAGGCGCTGATACGCTGGTAGCCCGTGGACCGGTGGGAGAAAACCCCCCGAACCGCAGCGACGGCACCCCCGGAACTCACCGGGACGGCAGCCGCACCGCATCACCACCAGCGACCACGGGAGCCCCCTCTTGGCCATGCCGCCCAAATCCACGACGACCAAGCACATCTTCGTCACCGGGGGTGTCGCCTCCTCGCTCGGC
>NZ_JBVHXT010000076.1:0-23550 GCF_055569255.1 Streptomyces sp. NPDC029296 | reverse complement strand
GGCAAGCTCGGCGGCGCGCTCCCGGGACCCCTCGCGCGAGGACGACGGCGACCCACGCGGTGACGAGGACGTCGACCAGGAGCTACCGCCGCTCGTGCGGGGACGACCGGCTCGACAACATCCGCGACTACTACGCGAGAGAGCAACCCCCGCTCGTGCGGGGACGACACTTCTTGAGCTGGGCCGATGCTAGCCGGGGGAGCCGTTTTCATTCACGTCGGTCGTGGTGCTGGGATGGCAGCGAGCGCAAAACGCGTGCCAGCCAACCCTGCTGCCGCTCGGACCCCAGCGGGCCTGGGGCGGCCCCGGAGGCGGTGGAGCAGGTGGAGTCCGGCGGAGAACTGCCCCCGCGAGCGCGGGGGCGACGACTACGTGGAGGCGGCCATCCGGTTCCGGGACGAGCTACCCCCGGGGACGCGGGGACGGCTACGCATGCCGACCGCCTGGCCGATCTGCTGCATCGTCGGTGCCTCGCCGTGGTCGGCGATGTGGCGGCGGATGCAGCGCAGGATGCGCTCCTGGGTGTCGGTGAGGTGGTCGACGCGGTGCATAATCCAACTAGAGCATTTGTTCGAATTTATCGGCAAACGGGAATCACGACAGGCCGGGAGGACCAGATGAGCGGTAGCGAGCAGCTCCTCTCGCGTCTGGACGCGCTGCGCTTCGCCCGGCGCGTCGTCGAGCAGCAAGCAGCACGGCAGCTGGCCCTCATCGACCGGTGGATCGCCGACGAGGAACAGCGCCAGGCCGAGCGGCGCCGCGGCCAGGAGCGGCGGCCGGAGCCAGCGCAGTGGCTGATCCAGTACGGGCTGAACCGCTCCAACCTCGACGCCGTGCACACCGGTGACTGCTGGGCAGCCGCCAAGAGCGGCCGGTGCCGCCCCGCCACCCGGCAGCAGGCACGCGACGCCCTGCTCCAGCACGTCCCGGCCTGCGGCTACTGCCGACCCGACACCGCCCTCGGCATCCTGGAATAGGCACAGCCGGTCGGTGCCGGTCGACTGCCGGGCGACCGAGCCAGGCACCCCGTTACTCCTGGCGGCCGGCGACAAGGGCAACACGGGGCGCCAATGAGTGCACGGTCGCAGCAGAGGAGGGCCGAGGAACGAGGAGGCCACACTGTGGTCGTTGTATCCCGCCTGTGATGCAGATGGAACGGATCGTTCCTGCGGATACCCAGCCACTCCGCGAGGAGGGTCAGCGCCGGCAGGCCCACCCCGAGGCAGGCCACCACGATGTGCCAGGCCAGCGAGAAGCCCATCTGCGCCCTGGCCGCCGACAGATCCCCCTCCGTCGCGGCGCGCGCCAGGAGCAGGACGGGGTACGGGCCGGGGGCAACAGCGATGTCGTTCACAACCACTCTCCCGCCCGCCGAAGGCCGTCACCGCAGGCTGTCCCGGCGTGCGCCGGCACCAGCCCGCGGCCACTTCGGGGTAACCCGGACGTGTCCGGATAAACCGGCCAGGAGCACCGGTCACCCGGTGCGGGCACCCACGCTCGGCATCCGCTAGGCCGGGTCGTCCTCCGTGGGGAGGCCGAGGCGGAGCGTGATCGCCTCGGCGAGTGCTCTGAACTCCTGGTAGCAGGTCTGTACGTACTTCTGCGTGCTGCCCAGCGCGCCGTCCGCGGCCCTGAGATCGAACATCGGCTTGCGCGCGTCGTGCGCCAGCGGCATCCGGCTGCGGTAGTTGCGCAGGGTGGCGATCTCGTACGAGCGGTCGTCGGTCGGCCACTCCGTATGCCCGAGGACCGCTGTGCCGTAGACCCAGGGGATCCGGGCGAGCCAGCGCTCGTACGCCCGTACGGGCCTGTCGAGGCGCATCTCCGGCTGCATGATAGGGCGGGTGCCACCGGGGGGGCGAGCGGCCGGGTACGGACGTGCGAAGGGCGGCGGTGGTGACCCACTGCCGCCCTCGGACCGACCTGGCCGGCTTGGCCCACCTGGCCGACTCGGCGCCCCGGGTGGCTCGGTCGCCCCGGCCGTCAGCCGTCGGCCGTCAGCCCCGTCCCTCAGCCGGCCGCCGCCGCTGCCGCCGCCTTGCGGAGCGGGGACACGAAGGCGACCGCCAGCAGGGACAGGGCGAGGTTGAGGATCAGGGTCACCGTGAACGCGTGCGTGTAGGCGTGCCGGGAGCCGCCGTCGCCCAGGGTGCTGAAGTACAGCAGGCCGACCAGGGTGATGCCGACGGACATGCCGAGCTGGCCCACGGTCTCCAGCACGCCCGCCGCGCTGCCGGCCTCCTGCGGCGGGACCCCGGTCAGCGCCGCGCCGAGCAGGGGGCTGACGCCGAGGCCCTGGCCCACGCCGATGACGACCAGCGCGGGGATGAGCACCGGGCCGGACAGCGAGTCGCCCGCGGCCAGCGCGGTGAGCAGCAGCAGGAGGTAGCCGAGCGCGTTGAGGCCGTACCCGGCGGTCAGGACGTGCAGGCCGAGCCGGGGCATGATCTTGGGCAGGGCCAGCGAGGTGCCCGTGAAGGCGACGCCGAGCGGGGCGAACAGCAGGCCGGACTCCAGGGCCGAGTAGCCGAGGCCGCTCTGGAGCTGGACGGCGAGCACGAAGAACAGGCCGGCGTTGCAGGCGAAGAACGCCAGGAACAGCGCGTTGCCCGAGCGGTAGGCGCGCAGCCGCAGCAGCGGCGGGCTGACCAGGGGCTGTCCGCCGGCGGCGGCCAGCCGGCGCTGCCACCAGCCGAACGCCACGAAGCACGGCACGGACAGCACCATCATCACGAAGCACCACACCGGCCAGCCCGCCGTGCGGCCCTCCGCCAGGGGGAACGACAGCAGCAGCAGGGCGAGGGTGAGCAGGGCGACGCCCGGCAGGTCCAGCCGGGGCCGCTGGGTGCCCCGGTACCCGGGCATGGTCAGCGCGGCGCCGACGATGGCGGCCAGGCCCAGCGGCAGGTTGACCAGGAAGATCGGGCGCCAGCCCCAGCCGAACAGGTCCAGGTGGACCAGGACGCCGCCGATCAGCTGGCCGGTGATCGCGGCGAGGCCGATGGTGACGCCGAACAGCGCCAGCGCCTTGTCCCGCCGGGTGCCCTCGAACGAGGTCTGGATGATGGACAGGATCTGCGGGAAGAACAGCGCCGCCGCCAGTCCCTGGACGCAGCGGAAGGCGATCAGCGCCTCGGGTCCGGGCGCCACGCCGCAGGCCAGCGAGGCGACCGTGAACAGCGCGAGGCCGGTGAGGAACATGCGCTTGTAGCCGACGATGTCGCCGAGCCGGCCGCCGGTGACCAGGAACAGCCCGTACACCAGGATGTAGCCGCCGACCGTCATCTCGGCGGCGGACACGGAGGCGTCGAGGTCGGCACGGATCGACGGGATGGCGACGTTGACGATGTAGGAGTCCATCATCGCCATGAACGTCGCGGCCATCGCCACCACGACCATCGCCTTGACCCGCGCGGGCGGGAGGGGCGGTGGGCCGGCGTCGCCGCCGGCCGGTGCGGCGTCCGCCGTCTCGTCCCGGTCGGTGAGGGAGACGGACTTGTCATCCTGCATGTGCTGGCCTGCTCTCGTGGGTGGGGGGCGTCAGGTCGGTGTCGAACCCGGCGCCGAGCAGGTGGAGACGGGTCCCCACCAGTTCGACGCGGGAGCAGACGCCGAGTTTCTGGAAGATCTTGCGGAGGTGGAAGTTGACGGTGTGGGGGGAGAGGTTGACGCGGGACGCTATCTGACGGTTCGTCAGTCCGGCTGCCACGAGCCGGGTGATGGCCTGCTCGGTGGGGCTGAGCGCGGCGCTCTCGGCGGCCCCCTCCGCGCCGCCCGGCCCGTCGTGCGACGGCGGCTCGGGCCGCGGCAGCGCCGCCGCCTCCTGCAGCAGCGGGTGGCGGAACCGCAGCCGGTCGCCGTCCAGGGCGAGCACCCCGGCCTCCACGGCCTCGCGCACCGCGCCCAGCACGGACACCGCCCGGCCCTCCGGCAGCCGCATCAGCTCGCTGGTCCGCGGCGGCAACTGCCGTGCCGCCACCGCCCGCAGCAGCTCCCGGGTCCGGGTGGACAGGCGCGGGTCCGCGCTCAGCAGCGTGGCCGTCACCCGGGGCGACGGCGCCGCCGAGGCGAGGCTCGCGACACCGCCGCACACCCGGTGACCGCCTTCCTCGGCCAGCGCCCGCAGGACGGCCGTGAGCAGCCCCGGATGGCCGCCGCAGGCCGCGACCAGGCGTTCCACCGAGGCGTCGGGTGAACCGCCGAGCCGGTCCGCGGCCATCCGCAGGGCGTCCCCGCGGCGCAGCGGGCTGAGCGTGAGGTCGACGGTGTCCGGGTGCCGGCACAGCGCGTGCGCGGCCGGTCCGCCGGTGCCGGACAGCAGCCACAGCACCCGGCGGGCGGAACCCGCGGCGGGCAGCGCCCGCAGCGCGGCGAGCACGTCGGGATCGTCCCAGGGCACCTCGTCGAGCGCGACGAGGACGGGCCGGGCGGCCGCGCCGCGCGGAGCCGGCCGGCCGGCGTCGAGGGCCTCGTCCAGCAGATCCGGGCCGCTCTGCGCGGCACTCTGGCCGATCGGGCCAGGAAATGTCTGAAAATCGTCGGTGGCCGACATGAGAGAAACGGCCAGCAACAGCCTCTTGTGCTGGGCGGCGGTGCCGTTCACCACCTCGAATCCGGCCTGCCGCGCGCTGTCTGAAATGCGCTCGACCAGAGCGGTCTTTCCGTACCCCTTCGGGCCTTGGAGCAGAATGAGATTACTGCGCCCGTTCCGTATCCGGTGTATCCGCTGACGTATTACCCATTGTTCATGGACACGGCCGTACAGCTTCACTACTTCCCCCGTGTGTGCCTGTTACAGCAGTCGGCGCTGACCGCACTCGCTGGGCACGATGCCATGCGCGCCACGGGGGACATTAACCGAGCCGGGTAAAGAAACCCCCATGCTTCGATGCCATACCCCACCCTTACGGAAAGAGTCAACTACTCGAACAAGTAGTGGCTGATTTCCAGAGGGTTTGACAGCTTTGAACGGTCCGCGGAGTGCTCCCGACGGGCTGGAAGCGATCTCTACGGGGGAGAGTCACATCGTCATGCCAGACGCCGACCGGGGCATTCGTCTGCCGTTGACCGCCGCGCAGGAAGGCGTATGGGCGGCACAGCGACTGAATCCGGCGAATCCGCGTTTCAACTGCGCCAGCTACCTGGAGATCCACGGCCCGGTCGACCCCGGCCGGCTCGGCCGCGCGGTGGCCGTCGCGCTGTCCGAGGCGGAGACGCTGCGGGTACGGCTGGACGACGACGGCGGACCGGGCCAGACCGTGCGGCCGGTGACCGAAAAGAGTCCTCTGGAGCTGCTCGACCTGTCCGCCGCCGCGTCCCCCCGGGCCGCCGCCGAGGAGTGGATGCGCGCCGACCTGTCCCGGCCGGTGGAACTCACCGGCGACGGGCTCGTCCGGCACGTGCTCGTCAGGGAGTCCGCCGACTCCTGGCTGCTGTACCTGCGCTACCACCACGTGGTGATGGACGGCCTCGGCCACACGGTGCACGTCCGGCGCATCGCCGCCGTGTACACCGCCCTCACGGCCGGTGCCGAGCCCCCCGCCGTACGGACGCTGCCGCTCGGCGAACTCGTCGCCGAGGACGCGGCCTACCCCGGCTCGCCCCGCTACGCCGCCGACCGCGCCTACTGGCTCGGCCGGTACGCCGACCGTCCCGCCCCGGTGAGCGTCGGCGACCGGCACACCCGGTCCACGGGCGGGCTGCTGCGCCGTACCACCGACCTCGCCGACGCCGACACCGCGCTGCTCAGGGACACCGCCCGGCGGCTCGCGGCCCGGCCCTCCGCCCTGCTCGTCGCGGCCGTCGCCGTCTACCAGAGCAGGCTCACCGGCGGGGAGGAGACCCTGCTGCGGGTGCCGCTGCCCGCCCGGCCGTCCGGCGCGGCCATCGGCACCCCGGCCATGTTCTCCAACGAACTCCCGGTACGGATCGCCACCCCGCGCACCGCCTCCTTCGCCGAGGTGGCCGCCGGGGCGGCCCGGGAACTCGGCGACGCGCTGCGCCACCAGCGCTACCGCGGCGAGCGGCTGCACCGCGAACTGTTCCCGGAGGGACGCCGCGAGCCGCTCGCCGGCACCACCGTCAACGTGGTGACCTTCGACGCCGAGGTGTCCTTCGCCGGCGTCCCGAGCACCGCGCACCACCTGTCCTCCGGGCCCGTGGACGACCTGCGCCTGGACTTCTTCTCCGACGCCCGCGGCACCCGGGTGCGGCTGCACACCGACGCCAACCCCGAACGGCACCCGGCCGGCGCCCCCGCCGCCCACACCCGCCGGCTGCTCACGCTGCTGCGCGCGGCCCTCACCGACCCCGCCCTGCCGGTCGGGCGGCTGCCGGTGCTGGACGACGACGAACACCGGGCGGTCCTCGCCGCGGGCGCGCCCCGGCGGCGCGACTACGACCTGGGCACCCGGCTGCACGAGCTGGTGCAGGCCCAGGCCGCCCGCACCCCCGACGCCGTCGCCGCCACTGACGACGGCGAGTCGCTCACCTACCGGGAGCTCACCGACCGGGCCCGCCGCCTCGCCCGCCACCTCGGCGAGCACGGCGTGGCCCCCGGCACGGTCGTCGGCGTGTGCCAGGAACGCTCGGTGCACCTGGCCGTCTCCCTGCTCGCCGTCCTCATGGCCGGCGGCGCCTACCTGCCGCTCGACCCCGAACTGCCCGCCCGACGGCTGGCGTTCCAGATCCAGGACGCGGCCGTCGGCACCGTCCTCGCCACCGCCCGGACCGCCGGCCGCCCGGCCGCCCCCGGCGTGCGGGTGGTCGCCGTGGACGAGGTGCTGCCCGGCCTGCCCGCGGCCGACGGCCCGCTGCCCGCCGGCACACCCGCCGACATCGCCTACGTCATCTACACCTCCGGCTCCACCGGGACGCCCAAGGGCGTCGCCGTGCCGCACCGGGCCGTCGTCAACCGCCTGCTGTGGATGCAGGAGGAGTACTCCCTCCGGCCCGGCGAGACGGTGCTCCAGAAGACGCCGTTCACCTTCGACGTGTCGGTCTGGGAGTTCTTCTGGCCGCTGCTCGCCGGCGCCCGGCTGCACCTCCTCGCGCCCGGCGCCCACCGCGACCCGCGGGCCGTCGCCGCCGCCGTCCGCGACCACGGCGTGACCACCGTGCACTTCGTGCCGCCCATGCTCGACCTGTTCCTGGCCGAGCCCGAGGCCGCCCGGCTGCCCACCCTGCGCCGGGTGGTGTGCAGCGGCGAGGCGCTGCGGCCGGAGACCGTGGCGCGGTTCTTCGCCGTGTACGGCCCCCCGGCCGACGCCCCCGCGCTGTACAACCTCTACGGGCCGACCGAGGCCGCCATCGACGTCACCCACCTGCGCTGCACCGAGCAGCACACCACCGGGCCGGTGCCGATCGGCCGGGCCGTCGCCAACACCGCCCTGTACGTGCTCGACCCGGGCGGCCGGCCGCTGCCGTTCGGGGTGCCCGGCGAACTCCACATCGGCGGCGTGCAGGTCGCCGCCGGCTACCTGAACCGGCCCGAGCAGACGGCGGAACGATTCGTCGACGACCCGTACACCCCCGGCGGCGGCACCCTCTACCGCACCGGCGACCTGGCCGTGCTGCGCGAGGACGGCGTGGTCGAGTACCGCGGCCGGCTCGACCACCAGGTGAAGATCCGCGGCTTCCGCATCGAGCCCGGCGAGGTCGAGTCGGCGCTGCTCGCCCTGCCCGGCGTCGAACAGGCCGTCGTCACCGCGGCCCGGCAGGCCGACGGGCAGCACCGGCTGCTCGCCCACGCCGTCGCCCCCGGCACCACCCCCGAGGCCCTGACGGCCGCGCTGGCCGAGCGGCTGCCCGAGTACATGGTGCCGTCCGCCGTCGTCCTGCTGGACGCCCTCCCGCTGTCCCCGAACGGCAAGGTCGACCGGCGCGCCCTGCCCGGACCCGCCGGCGCCACGGAGGCACCGGCGCCCGGGGCGGCCGTGCTGGACGCGGACGAACAGCGCGTCCACGACGCCTTCGCCGCCGTGCTCGGCACCGAACGGGTCGACCCCGGCACCTCCTTCTTCGCCCTCGGCGGCGACTCCCTGCTCAGCATCCGGCTGCGCACCGCCCTGGAGCACGCCGGCACCACCTTCGACCTGCCCGACCTGTACGAGGCGCCGAGCGTGCGCGCGCTGGCCCGCCGCACCCGGCCGTACGTGCCGGCCGGACCGCGCACCCGGCCCTTCTCCCTGCTGTCCGCCGCCGACCGGGACCTGCTGCCCGACGGCCTGGACGACGCCCACCCGCTCAGCAGCATGCAGTCGGGCATGGTGTTCCACGCCGAGTACGAGGAGAACTCCTCCGTCTACCGGGTCGTCACCAGCATCCGGGTCGCCCTGCCCTTCGCCGAGGACGCGCTGCGCACCGCCCTCGCCGGCACCGTCCGGCGCCACCCGGCGCTGCGCAGCTCCTTCCACCTCACCGGCTTCAGCGAGCCGCTCCAGCTCGTGCACCGCGACGTGACCGTCCCCCTCGTGGTCGACGAGGGACTGCGCGGGGCGGACCCCGGGACCCGCGACGCCCGGCTCGCCGGATGGGCCGAGACGGCCAAGCACCAGGTCTTCGACCTCACCGCGGCCCCGCTGCTGGCCTTCACGGCGCACCCGCTGGACGCCGGGTCCTTCCAGCTGAGCGTGGTCGAGCACCACGTGGTGCTGGACGGCTGGAGCGACGCGGCGATGCTGGACGAGATCGTCGCCCGCTACCGGGCCGCGCTCAGCGGCGAGGACCTCTTCCTGCCCGAGATCCCGAGCACCTTCCGGGAGTTCGTCGCCGCCGAACGGCGGGCCGCCGAGGAGCCGGACCACCGCGCCTTCTGGGCCGGGGAACTGGCCGGCGCCGAGCCGGCACCGCTGCCGACCCGCACCACGGGCCGCCCGGCCGGCGCCCGGCACCGCCGCTTCGACGTCGCCGTGGAGCAGAGCACCGGGGCCCGCATCGCCGCCGCCGCGCGCGCCGCCGGGCTGCCCCCGAAGTCGCTGCTGGCCGCCGCCCACGCGGTGGTCCTGCACGCCGTCACGGCGGGCGACGAGGTGCTGACCGGCGTCGTCACCCACGGCCGGCTCGCGGACGACGGCGGCGACGAGGTCATCGGCGTCTTCCTCAACACCCTGCCGCTGCGGCTGTCCGTGACCGACGGCACCTGGCTGGACCTGGCCCACCGGGTGCGCGCGCACGAGCAGCGCACCCTGCCGCACCGCCGCTACCCGTTCGCCCGCGTCCTGCGCGACCACCCCGACCTCGCGCTGGACTCCTACGTCAACTTCATGGACTTCCACCAGCAGTGGGGCTCCGACGCGGCCATCCAGGACGGCTTCGGCATCGCCGAGACCAACTTCCCGCTCGCCGCGAACTTCCTGGTCGACCCGGCCGGCGGCCGGCTGAGGCTGTGGCTGGACTGCGACACCTCCCTGCTCGACCCCGAGTTCTGCGACCGCCTGGCCGGCTACTACGGCCGCGCCCTCGCCGCGCTCGCCGCCGACCCCGCCGCCGCCCCGCCGGCCGAGCTGCGCGGCCCGGCCGAACGCGCCCTGGTGGCCGGCTGGAACGACACGGCGGTGCCCTACGACACCGGCGCCACCCTCAGCGGGCTGATCGACCGGCAGGCCGCCGCCACCCCGGACGCCACCGCGCTCGTCGACGGCCGCGAACGCCTCACCTACGCGGAACTCGACGAGCGGGCCGCCCGCCTCGCCCACCACCTGCGGGCGCACGGCGCCGGCCGCGGGCGCCGGGTCGGCGTGAGCGTACGGCGCTCGGCCGACCTGGTGGTCACCCTGCTCGCCGTGGCCCGCACCGGCGCCGCCTACGTCCCGATGGACCCCGGCTTCCCCGCCGACCGGCTCGCCTACATCGCCGCCGACGCCGCCCTGGACTGCCTGGTCACCGGGCCCGGCGGCCCCGGGGACCTGCCGGCCGGCGCCGTCGTACGGCTCGACCGGGACGCGGCGGGGATCGCCGCCCGGCCGACCGGGCCGCTCGACGACGGCCCCCGCGCCGACGACCCGGTGTACGTCATCTACACCTCCGGCTCCACCGGCCGGCCCAAGGGCACGGTGCTGCTGCACCGCAACGTCGTCAACTTCCGCACCGCCATGGACCGGCGCATCGGGAACGCCGCCGACGACGTCGTCCTCGCCCTCACCAGCGTCTCCTTCGACATCTCCGTCCTGGAACTGCTGTGGCCGCTGACCCGCGGCGCCACCGTCGTCGTGGCCGGCGAGCGCATGATCGAGCGGCTCACCCCCGCCGACGGCGAGGACTCCCTCCAGGAGCTGCTGGGCCGCCACCGCGCCACCCTGCTCCAGGCCACCCCGTCCTTCCTCGCCGCGGTGGCGGCCCAGCCCGAGGCGCTGGACGCGCTGCGCCCGCTGCGCGCCCTGCTGGTGGGCGGCGAGGCGTTCCCCTCCGGACTCGCCCAGCGGCTGCTGACCGCGCTGCCGGCGGTACGGGTGTTCAACATGTACGGCCCGACCGAGACGACCATCTGGTCCACCGTCCACGAACTCGACCGCGAGCGGGACGCGCACGCCGCCGCCCTGCCGATCGGCCGCCCGATCGCCAACACGACCGTCCGGGTCGTCGGCACCGGCGGCCGGGAGGCCCCGGTGGGCGTCGCCGGCGAGCTGTGGATCGGCGGCGACGGCGTCGCCCGGGGCTACCTGGACCGGCCCGAGCTGACCGCCGAACGGTTCGTGGAGGCGGACGGGGAGCGCTGGTACCGCACCGGCGACCGGGTGCGGTGGCGGGCCGACGGGCTGCTGGAGTTCCTCGGCCGCATCGACCGCCAGGTCAAGATCCTCGGCCACCGGGTGGAACCCGACGAGGTCGAGAGCGTCCTGTCCCGCCACCCCGAGGCCGCCTCGGTCGCCGTCGTCGCCGCGCTGCGCCCGGGCGGCGGGGCCGAACTCGTCGCCTACGTCGCCCCGGCGGCGCAGGGCCGCAGCGCCGACGGCGAGCGCAGCCACGTGGACCGGTGGCGCGAGGTGTGGGAGGGGGCGTACAGCCCTGCCGGGGACGGCGGCGCCACCAGCGGCGGCCCGGCCGGCTCCCCGCCGCCCACCGGGCCCGGCGCCGAGGGCACCGGCGCCGACGGCACCGGCGCGGAGAGCACCGGCACCGACCGCACCGGCACCGGACCCGACGGCGCCCGCGGCCCGGACGCCCGCTCCGACGACGAGCGCGACTTCGCCGGCTGGCTCAGCAGCTACACCAAGCGCCCCATCCCCGCGCACGAGATGCGGGACTGGCTGGACCACACCGTGCGCCGCATCCGGCGGACCGGCGGCGCCCGGATCGTGGACGTCGGTGTCGGCGTCGGCCTGTACCTGCGCCGGCTCGCCCCGGACGCCGACTCCTACCTGGGCCTCGACCTCTCCCCGGCCGCCCTGGCCACGGCCGCCGCCGCGGTCAGCGGCGACGGCCCGCTGCCCGGCCACATCACGCTGCGCCAGGCGGAGGCCACCGCCCTGGTCGAGCTGCCCGACGGCACCGCCGACCTGGTGCTGTTCAACTCCGTCGTGCAGTACTTCCCCGGCCCGGACTACCTGCGCCGGGTGCTCGCCGAGGCGGTCCGGGTCGCCGGCCCCGAGGGCGCCGTGTTCGTCGGCGACGTCCGGGACCTGACCCTGCTGCCCGCCTTCCACGCGGACACCCAGCTGCGCCGGGCGCCCGCGCTCGCCCCGGCCCGGGAGGTGTCGGCCGCCGCGGCCCGCGCGCTCGCCGAGGAACGCGAACTGTGCCTGACCCCGGCCTTCTTCGAGGAGTTCGCCGCGAGCGCCGGACTCGGCGTGCGCGTCGAGCTGAAGCGGGGCCGGCACGCCAACGAGCTGACCCGGTTCCGCTGGGACGTCACCCTCCACGGCCCCGGCCGCAAGCCCGACGACGACACCGACGGCAAGCGGCTGTCCTGGGCCGACCTGGCCGGCCCCGGCGCCCTGGCCGAGCTGCTGGCGGGCACCGCGCCCGAGCGGGCGCTGACCGTCACCGGCCTGCCCGACCGCCGGCTGGTGCGCCCGCTCGCCGCCCTGGCCCTGCTGCGCGGCGAGCCCGGGGACGAGCGGACCGCGTGGGAGCTGGAGCGCGCGCTGTGGGAGGCCTCGGCCGGCCAGGGCGTCGACCCGGAGGACATCGCGGAACTGGGCGAACGGCACGGCCGGACCGTCCGCCTGCTCCCGCCGCCCCCCGGCCGCACGGGCGAGTTCGACGTCGTCTTCACCCCGTGCGCCGACGGGGCCGCCGTACCGGAGCCCGGCCCGGACCCGGCGGCCGGCGCGGAAACCGCCGCACCCCGGGCATCGCACGCACCGGCACCCGCCGCACCGGAGACCACCGCACCGGCATCCGGGCGGGCGGCCCGGCCGCAGAGGAAGCAGTGAGGACCGTGAACGCATCCACCCCGCCCCTGGCCAACGATCCGCTGGCCCAGACGGCCTGGGCCGCCTTCCGCACCCGGCTGCGCGACTTCGCCGCCGAACAACTGCCGGAGGCCATGGTCCCGTCCCGGTTCGTCGTCCTGCCCGAGCTGCCCAAGCTGCCCAACGGCAAGGTGGACCGCGGCAGGCTGCCGGCGGCGCCGGACGGCGAGAGCGCCGGCACCGCCTACGTCGCCCCGCAGACCCCGGTGGAGCTCCGGCTCGCCGAGATCTGGGCCGACCTGCTCGGCGTCGGCCGCGTCGGCCTGAAGGACAACTTCTTCGAGCTGGGCGGCGACTCCCTGGCCGCGGCCCAGATGGCGGCCCGGCTGCGCGCGGCGACCGGCCTCCAGGTGAGCCTGCGCCAGCTGTTCGACCACCCCACCCTGGAACGCCTCGCCCGCCACCTCGACACCCAGGACGGCCCCGCGCCCACCGCGGACACCGGCCGGCACCCGCGCTCCCTCGCGGGCGCCGACCTGGCGGCCGAGGCCGTCCTGCCCGCCGACATCACCCCGGCCGCGGACGCCCTCCCGCCGGTCCCCGCGCCGTACCGGACCGTGCTGCTCACCGGCGGCACCGGCTACACCGGCGCCTTCCTGACGCGCGAGCTGCTCGACCGCTCCGACGCCCACCTGTACGTCCTGGTGCGCGCGGACACCCCCGGGCAGGCGGCCGCGCGGGTGCGGGCCGCGATGGAGCTGTACGGGGTGTGGCGCGACGGCGACGAGGAACGGTTCACCGGTGTGCCCGGCGACCTGGCCCGGCCCTACTTCGGCCTCGACCACGACACCTGGCTGCGGCTCGCCCGGGACGTCGAGATGATCGTCCACAACGGCGCCTGGTCCAGCTACGCGCTGCCGTACCGCAGGCTCAAGCCGGTCAACGTGCTCGGCACCCAGGAGGTGCTGCGGCTCGCCGCCCGCCACCGGATCAAGCCGGTGCACTACATCTCCTCCCTCGCGGTCTACCCGGGCCGGCCCGGCGAGCACCACTGGGCGGAGGACGCGGCGACCGGCCCCGAGGGCGTCGTCGGCGGCTACCGGCAGACCAAGTGGGTCGGCGACCGCATGATGGCCCAGGCCCACGCGCGCTCCCTGCCCACCTGCGTCTACCGGCCCGGCCAGATCACCGGCGCCCAGACCACCGGGGCGTGCGCCGAGGACACCTTCCTCAACGCCACCATCAAGGGGTGCGTCCAGCTCGGCGCCGCCCTGGAGTTCGACGTCCACCTGGAGATGACACCGGTCGACTTCTGCGCCGCCGCCGTCGCGCACATCGCCCTGGGCGGCCGGTGGCACGGCACCTCCTTCAACCTGCCCGGCGGCCACCCGCTCGCCTGGGACCGGCTCGTCGACCTGCTCGCCGAGTGCGGCTACCCGCTGCGCTGGCTGTCGTACGCCGACTGGTACGCCGAGCTGACCCGGGCCGTGGAACGCGGCGAGGAGAACGAACTCGCCCGGTTCCTCCCGCTGTTCGGCACCGACCAGCCCGCCGAGGACCTCGGCTACCGGGGCAGCCGCCCCGTCTTCGACACCACCAACCTGCGGGCGGCGCTGACCGGCTCCGGCATCACCTGCCTGCCCCCCGAGCGGGAACTGGTCGGCCGCTACCTCGACCACTTCGAAGCCACCCGGTTCCTGCCCGCGCGCGCCGAGAGGACAGCCCCGTGACCCAGCCCTCCCTCCTGGACGAGCCCAGCGCCCTGCACCTGCTGCGGCGGCACGCCGCCGAGCGGCCCGGCCGCGACGCGGTCACCTTCGTCCACGACCACGACGCGGCCGACGGCGCCCACACCCTCGACTACGCGGCCCTCGACGCCGAGGCCCGCCGCGTCGCCTCCTGGCTGCAGGAGCGCTGCGCGCCCGGCGACCGCGTCCTGCTGCTGCACCCGCCGGGCCTGCCCTTCGTCACCGCCTTCCTGGGCTGCCTGTACGCCGGCACGGTCGCCGTGCCCTCGCCGATGCCCGGCCAGTTCCAGTACCAGCAGCGCCGGGTCACCGGCATCGCCCTGGACGCCGGGGTGAGCGTCGCGCTCACCGACAGCGGCCAGCTGGCGGAGGCCCGCCGCTGGATCGACGCCGAGAACCTCGGCTTCACCGTGGCCGCCAGCGACGCCGACGGCTTCGGCGACGCGGACCGCTGGCGCGACCCGGGCGCCGGCGCCGGCGACCTGGTCCTGCTCCAGTACACCTCCGGCTCGACCGGCGACCCCAAGGGCGTCATGGTCGACCACCGCAACCTGCTGCACAACGCCGACAGCCTGCGCCGCGCCCTCGGACTCACCGAGGACACCAACTTCGGCGGCTGGATCCCGCTGTACCACGACATGGGCCTGATGGGGCAGCTGCTGCCCAGCCTCTTCCTCGGCAGCAGCTGCGCGCTGATGTCCCCGATGGCCTTCCTCAAGCGCCCCCACCAGTGGCTCAGCCTCCTCGACCGCTACGACGTGGGCTACTCGGCCGCCCCGAACTTCGCCTACGAGCTGTGCGTACGCCGGGTCACCGACGCCCAGCTGGCCGGGCTGGACCTGTCCCGGTGGCGGTTCGCGGCCAACGGCTCCGAGCCCATCCAGGCCTCCACCCTGCGCGACTTCGCCGAGCGCTTCGCCCCGGCCGGGTTCCGCGCCGAGGCCCTCGCCCCCTGCTACGGCATGGCCGAGGCCACCGTCTTCGTCTCCGGCCTGGCCGGCCGCCCGCCCCGGATCGAGCCCGTCGACTCCGACGCCCTGGAGAAGCACGTCCTGCAGCCGCCGCTGCCTGACGGCCCGGTCCGCGAACTGGTGGGCTGCGGGGACGTGCCCGACTTCGACGTCCGCGTGGTGGACCCGGCCGACGGCACCGTGCTGCCCGACGGCACCACCGGGGAGATCTGGCTGCGCGGCCCCAGCGTCGCCGCCGGCTACTGGGGGCGCCCGGACGCCACCGAGGAGACCTTCGCCGCCCGCACCGCCGACGGCGACGGGCCGTTCCTGCGCACCGGCGACCTGGGCGCCCTCGTGGACGGCGAGATCTATGTGACCGGCCGCAGCAAGGACCTGCTGATCGTGCACGGCCGCAACCTCTACCCCCAGGACATCGAGCACGAGCTGCGCCGCGCCCACCCCGAACTGGCCACCCTCGCCGGCACGGCGTTCACCGTGCCCGTGCCGCAGGAGGAGGTCGTCGTCCTGCACGAGATCCGCGGCCGGTTCACCGCGGAACAGTACGAGGAGCTGTCCCGCGCCATGCGGACCACCGTCTACCGGGAGTTCGGGGTGCGCACGGCCGGCCTGGTGCTGCTGCGGCCCGGCTCCGTCCGCAAGACCACCAGCGGAAAGGTGCAGCGCTCCGAGATGCGGCGGCTGTTCCTCGACGGCGCGCTCACCCCGCTCCACGCCCATCTGGAGCCCGCGGTGCGCGCGCTGGTGGACGAGGTCCCTGCGTGAGCGGCGGCGCGGCCCACTGGCCCACCGGCCTGCCCGGCGCCCTGGACGGCGCGATCGAGGCCGCGGCCGGGCCGGGCGGGCCGTTCCACCCCGCCACCGGCGCCCGCCTCGACGCCCGGGAGGAGTTCCCGGCCGCGGCCTGCGCCGTGCTGGACGGCTGCGGCATGGCCCGCGCCTACGTACCGGCCGGGCTCGGCGGCGTCCCCGGCGGGCTGCCGGAACTGGTCGCCGCGCTGCGCACGGTGGCCCGCCGGGACGTGACCGTCGCCGTCGCGCACGGCAAGACGTTCCTCGGCTCGGTGCCGACCTGGGTGGCCGGCACCGAGGATCAGCGCCGCGCCCTCGCCCGGCGGGTGCTGGACGGCGCGGTGGTCTCCTGGGGCCTGACCGAACCGGGGCACGGCAGCGACCTGCTGGCCGGCGAGCTGACCGCCGTCCCCACGGCCGACGGCGGCCTGCGGCTGGACGGCGCCAAGTGGCCCATCAACAACGCCACCCGCGGCGACCTGATCTCCGTGCTGGCGCGGACCGCCCCCGAGGGCGGCCCGCGCGGCTTCGGCCTGCTCCTGGTCGACAAGGCCGCCCTGGCCCCGGGCACCTTCGCCGCCCTGCCCAAGGAACCGACGCACGGCATCCGCGGCGCCGACATCAGCGGCATCCGCTTCACCGGCGCCGAGGTCCCCGCCGACGCCCTGACCGGCGGCCCCGGCGACGGCCTCGACGTCGTCCTGCGCTCCCTGCAGCTGACCCGGACCGTGTGCACCTCCCTGTCGCTCGGCGCGGGCGAGCACGCGCTGCGGCTGGCCCACGCCTTCGCGGCCGGGCGCGCCATGTACGGCACCACCCTGCTGCGGCTGCCGCTGGCCCGCCGGGTGCTCGGGCGGGCCGCGGCCACCCTCGCGCTCGCCGACGCCGCCGCGCTGCTCGCGGCCCGCGCGGCACACTGCCTGACCGGGGAGATGAGCGTGGTCTCCGCCCTGGTCAAGGCGGGCGTACCGGAGATCGTCCAGCTCGCCGTCGACGACCTCGCCGAACTGCTCGGCGCGCGCGGCTTCCTGACCGAGCACCACGCGCACGGCGCGTTCCAGAAGCTGGAGCGCGACCACCGGATCGTCGCCGTCTTCGACGGCAGCACGGCGGTGAACCGCGCCTCGCTGATCAACCAGTTCCCGGTGCTCGCCCGGCTGCACCGCAAGGGCGCGTACGACACCGCGGGTCTCGCCGCCACCGTCGCCGCGGACCCCGTCCCGCCCGTCGACCCCGCGGCGCTGCGCCTGTTCAGCCGCACCGGGTGCAGCGTGGTGCAGGCCCTGCCCGAGGCCACCGGCCGGCTCGCCGCCCTCGCCGCCACCGGTGCCGTGCCGCCGCGCGTCCACGACCTCGCCGCCGCGCTGACCGAGGAGGCGGCCGCCGTCGCCGGCGCCATGGCCGCGCCCCGCCCGGCCGGCCGGGACACCCCGCCCGAGGCGTTCGAGACGGCCCGCCGCTACGAGCGCTGCTTCGCCGGCGCCGCGGCCGCCCACCTGCTCCTCGCCGACCCCGGCGACCGGCGGCGCGCCACCGCGCTCACCGCCGCGCTGGAGCGGGCCCTGGAACTCCTCCGGCCCGGCCACGAGGCACCCGAGGAGGCGTACGAACCCATGCTGGAGACGCTCGCGGAACCGGCGAAGGAGCTGATCCCATGACCCCGCCGAACCCCGCGGACACCGCGCCCCGCCCCGCGGCCGGACCCGCGGACGCCGCCCACCCCGCCGGCGGCGCGGCCGTGGACCGGCTGGAGGAGCTGTTCGGCGACGCCGGCGACCCGGCGAACCCGGTGGGCCGCACCGCCGTCCTCGACGCCGACGACCGGGCCGAGATGCTCGCCGCCGGCGAGGACCTGCTGACCGGGTTCGGGCTGAACGCCCACTTCATCCCCCGGGACCTGGGCGGCCGGTTCGACCGGCTGGACGACCTGGTGCGGGTCATGAAGGCCGTCTACCGCCGCGACCCCTGCCTCGGCCTGGGCTACGGCGCCGGCTCCTTCATGGCCGCCGTCAACGTGTGGACGGCCGGCAGCGCCGCGCAGCGGCAGCGGCTCGCCCGGCGGCTGCTGTCCGGCGGCCGGGCCGCCTGCGCCTACCACGAGCTCGACCACGGCAACGACTTCACCCGGGCCGGCCTCACCGCCCTGCCCGGCGCCGACGGCCGGCTCCGCCTGAACGGCCGCAAGGAGGTCGTCGCCAACCTGCGGCGCGCCGAGACCGTCGTCCTCTTCGCCCGCACCGACCCCGCCCACGGCAGCCGCAGCCACTCCCAGCTGCTGTTCGACACCGCCGGCCTGCCCGCCGCCGCGGTACGCCACCTGGACCGGTTCCGCACCGTCGGCATGCGCGGCGTACAGCTCGGCGGCATCGAGTTCACCGACTGCCCGGTGCCCGACGACAGCGTGGTGGGCCGCCCCGGCCAGGGCGTCGAGACCGCGCTGCGCTCCTTCCAGCTGACCCGCGTCGCCCTGCCCGGCATGACCACCGGCCTGCTCGACACCGCGCTGCGCACCGCCGTGCGCGGTGCCCGCGGCCGCACCCTGTACGGCGGCCGGGCCGCGGACCTGCCGCTGAACCGGTCGGTCCTCGCCGAGACCTTCGCCGACCTGCTGCTGGCGGACACCTTCACCACGGTCGCCGCCCGCGCCGTGCACACCGCGCCGGCCCAGGCCGGCGTCTACGCGAGCGCCGTGAAGTCGTTCGTCCCGACCGTCCTCATCCGCGCCGTCCAGCGGCTGTCCGAACTGCTCGGCTCCCAGTTCTACCTGCGCGCCGGCGAACAGCCGCTGTTCCAGAAGCTGCTGCGGGACGTGCAGCCGTCGGCGTTCGGCCACGCCTCCCGCATCTCCTGCCTGTCGGCGCTGCTGCCGCAGCTGCCGCTCACCGCCCGCCGCGGCTGGCGCTCCGGCACCGCCGGCCCGCTGCCCGCCGACACCTTCCGCCCCGGCCGGCCGCTGCCGCCGCTGTCCTTCGCCGACCTGGCCGTCTCGGCCGCCGGCCGGGACCCGCTGGCCCGGTCCCTCGTCGTCGCCACCGCCTCCGCCGCCGCGGACGACCCGCTCGCCGCCGCCGGCCGCGCCTGGTGCGCGGAACTGACCGCGCTCAGCGCGGACGCCTCCGCCCTGCCCCCCACCCTCATCGGGCCCGACGCACCCCCGCACGCGTTCGCGCTGACCGCCCGCTGGACCGGCGTCCTGGCCGCCGCGGCCTGCCTGAACACCTGGTGGCACCGGCCCGGCGGGGCGACCGGCGGCGCCGCCGACCCCGCCGTCACGCTCGCCGTCCTGCACCGGCTCGGCACCCACCTCGACCACCACCGCGAGCCGCTGCCGGCCCACCTCGCCGAGCCGCTGCACGCCGAACTCGGCCGGCGCTTCGACGCCGGACTCACCTTCGACCTCGACTGCCGCCCCACCGGGGCCTGACCGCCGCCAGGAGCACCCATGTCCGACCTCACCGCCCCGACCGCCGAGCCGACCGCCGCCGAACTGGTCGACTGGCTGCGCGGCCGGGTCGCGGCCCAGACCGGCCGCCCCGCCGAGGAGATCGACCCGCACGTACCGCTCAACGACTACGGCCTGGACTCCGTCTACGTCTTCGGCCTGTGCGCCGAGATAGAGGACCAGTACGGCATCGAGGTCGAGCCCACCGTCATGTGGGACAACACCTCCCTCGCCCCGCTCGCCGACGCCCTGCTGCCGCTGATCGCCGCGCGCTGAGCCGCACACCCCCCGCACCTGCCCGAGTACCGCCGTCCTGACCGGAGCCGCCGCGATGACCGCCCTCCTGCCCGAATTCCCGATGCCGCGCGAGCATCCGCTCGACCCGCCGCCCCAGTACCGCGCCCTCAGCGCCGAACAACCGGTGTTTCAGGTGCGCACCCCGCGAGGCGACACCGCCTGGGTCGTCACCCGGCACGAGGACGTCCGGTCCGTCCTCACCAGCCGGGCCTTCAGCTCCGACCCGCGCACCCCCGGCTTCCCCACCTACGTCACCGGTGACGTGCCGCCGCCCGCCGGTTTCTTCATGCAGGCCGACCCGCCGGACCACGGACGGCTGCGCCGCACCGTCACCCGCGAGTTCCTCATCAACCAGATGGAGGCGCTGCGGCCCACCATGCGGCGCATCCTGGACGACCTGGTCGACCGCATGAGCGCGGACGGCCGCCGCGAGGCCGACCTGGTCCGCGAGTTCGCGCTGCCCATGGCCGCCATGACCATCTGCGAGATCCTCGGCGTGCCCTTCGAGGACCACGTGCTGTTCGTGCGGCTCACCGACACCGTCCTGGACCGCACCAGCACCCCCGAACAGGCCGTGCGAGCGGCCACCGAGCTGATGGGCTACTTCGACCGGCTGGTCACCGCCAAGGAACGGCAACCCACCGAGGACCTGTTCGGCCGCATGGTCGCCCGCTCCGCCGAAGGCGGCCTCAACCACGAGGAACTGGTCGGCATGGCCGCCCTGCTGCTTCTCGCCGGCTACGACACGATGGCCCAGATGATCGGCATCGGGACCGTCACCCTCTTCGAGCACCCCGGCCAGCTGGACGAGCTGAAGCGGGACGCCGGCCTGCTGCCGGGCGCGGTCGAGGAACTGCTGCGCTACCTGTCCATCAACCACGCCGGACTGCCGCGCGCCGCCACCGAGGACGTCGTCGTGGGCGGCCGGCAGATCCGCGCCGGGGACGGCGTCCTGGTGATGCTGAACGCCGCCAACCGCGACGAGACCGTGTTCGAGAACGCCGACACCTTCGACATCCACCGCGAGAACACCGGCAGGCACCTCGCCTTCGGCCACGGCTTCCACAAGTGCGTCGGCGCCACCCTCGCCCGGGTCGAACTCACCGAGGTCTTCGGCGGCCTGTTCCGGCGCCTGCCCGGACTGCGCCCCGCCAAGCCCCTCGAAGAACTGCCCTTCCGCCACGACATGGTGCTCTACGGCGTCCGCGCACTCCCCGTCACCTGGTGACCCCGGACCCGCCGACCCCCCGCCCATCGAAGGAAGCCCCCGTGACCGCTTGCCCCCACGCCGCCGGCGCCCTGTTCACGCCGGCGTTCGTCGCCGACCCCCACCCCGTGTACGCCGCCCTGCGCGAGGAGGGCCGGGCGCACCGCGTCACCCTGCCCGGCGGGGTCGAGGCGTGGCTGCTCACCGGCTACGAGGACTGCCGCCGCGCCTTCCTCGACAACGACTCCTACTCCAAGGACATGGCGGCCACCTGGACCGCCTTCCAGGAGCAGCGGGTCCCCATCACCGGTGACGTGGTGATCGGCATGGGCGACTCCATGCTGGTGTCCGACCCGCCCCGGCACACCCGGCTGCGGTCCCTGGTCTCCAAGGGCTTCACCCCGCGCCGCATCGAGGCCCTCGCGCCGAGCATCGAGGCCACCGCGACCCGCCTGCTGGACGACCTGCTGCGGCGCGGCGGCGAGCGGGCCGGCCGCGCCGACCTGACCACCGAGTTCGCCGCCCTGCTGCCGATGGAGGTCGTCCGGCACCTGCTGGACGTGCCGGCCGAGGACGGCGAGCGGCTGCGGCGCGCGGTGGAGGCGGTGATGAGCAACGACGAGGACAGCCGGGACGCCGCCATGGCCGCCTTCCAGGAGGTCCACGACTACCTGCGCGCCCTGGTCGCCCGCAAGCGCGCCGAGGGCGGCGACGACCTCACCTCGGCGCTCATCGTCGCCCGCGACGAGGACGACCGGCTCAGCGAGGACGAACTCGTCTCCATGCTGGCGCTGCTGCTCTCCGCCGGCCACGAGACCACCGTCAACCTGCTCGGCAGCGCGGTCCTCGCCCTGCTGCGCCACCCCGGCCAGCTCGCCCTGCTGCGGCGCGAGCCCGAGCGCTGGCCGGACGCCGTGGAGGAGGTGCTGCGCTGGGACGGCCCGATCCAGAACGCCATCTGGCGCTTCACCCGCAAACCGGTCACGGTCGGCGACGTCACCATCCCGGCGGGCGAGGCCGTCGCGCTGAGCGTGGCCGCCGCCGACCGGGACCCGGACCGCTTCCCGGACGGCGGGACGTTCGACGTCACCCGCGGTGAGCGCGCGCACCTCGCCTTCGGCCACGGCATCCACCACTGCCTGGGCGCGCCGCTGGCCCGCCTGGAGGCACGGATCGCGGTGCCGCTGGTGTTCGCGAAGCTGCCCGGCCTGGCCCTGGCCGGTGAGCCCGTCTACCGGCCCTCCACCGTCTCCCGGGCGCTTTCCTCCCTTCCGGTGACCTTCGGAAACGTAGGCTGACGACATGAAAATCCTTGGCCTGTGCGGAAGTCTGCGATCCGGTTCGCTGAACGCGGCCGTGCTGCGCTCGGCGGCGGAGCTGCTCCCGCCCCCGCACGAACTCGTCGTCGACCCGGGTCTGGACCGGCTGCCCTTCTTCAACGCCGACGTCGAGGAGACCGCGCTGCCCGGTGCCGTGGCGGAGCTGCGGGCCGCGGTCGGCGCGGCGGACGGCCTGCTGATCGTGACCCCGGAGTACGCCCACGGCACCTCCGGCGTGCTGAAGAACGCCCTGGAGTGGCTGGTCGGCGGCGGTGAGATCGCCGCCAGGCCGGTGGCCCTGGCCAGCGCGTCCCCGGCGGTGACCGGCGGCGACCGGGCCCGCGCCTGGCTGGCGGAGACGCTCACCGTCATGGGGGCCCAGGTGCTCTCCGAGGACCTGCGCATCCCGCAGGCCACCCTGAAGATCGCCGGCGGCCGGGTCACCGACGAGCCGACCCGGCAGGCCCTGTCCGGCCTGCTGGACGCCCTCGCCCGGGCCGCCGCGGAGGCCCGCGCGGACGACGGCACCCTGGCGTCCTGACCGACGACGGGCGGGGGCCCCGGAGCACTCCGGGCCCCCGCCCGTCGTGCGGTCGCGTACCCGCGCGGCCCCGCCGGCCCGGCCCCACACCCCCGGCGGCACCGTCACTCCTCGAACAGCGGCTCCTGCTCGCCCTCAGTCCTGCGCCGCAGCCGCCGGTTGCGGGCGCCCACCACCACGGCCGTCGCCGCGGCCGTCACGCCGAGGGCGGCCGGGACCATCCAGCCGCGGTCGAAGACGTGCCCGGCGGCGTGGTCGAGGGAGAGGCGGCCCGGGCCGCTGACGGCCAGGCCCGCCGCCGCGAGCCCCAGACTCGCCGCGTGCTCGTACCCGCCCTCCTGGACGAAGAAGCCGCTGGGCACGTGCACCGCCGCCGCCCCCGCCATCGCGCCGGCCGCCGCGGCGCCCGCGGCCGGGGTCGCGAGTCCCAGCGCCAGCAGCAGGCCGCCGCCCGTCTCCGCGAGGCCCGCCGCCATGGCGTTCGCCTTGCCGGGCGCGTAGCCGACGGACTCCATGAACTGGCCCGTGCCCTCCAGACCGTGCCCGCCGAACCAGCCGAACAGCTTCTGCGTGCCGTGTGCCACCAGCACCCCGCCGGTGCCCAGCCGGAGCAGCAGCAGGCCAAGATCACGTCGGTCGTAACAGCTCACGGAGTGTTTTCACCGTGGCCACTGATCGGGTGATGCCGGTGAGGTCGAGGTGACGGCCGCAACGCACAAAGCCCCCGTGCCGTTGGGGGAGATGTTCGAAGTCTCAACCCATCGGCACAGGAGCCCTGTTGGTTTCCTAATCCGTAGATAAGGGCGTCCCAATGGAGCAAAAGCTTGTGGGGACGCTCGAGTAGAGGGCTGCGATGCCTGCGGCGAACCGGGTCTGCTGA
>NZ_JBVHXT010000075.1:0-25407 GCF_055569255.1 Streptomyces sp. NPDC029296 | reverse complement strand
GGGAGGGCATGGAAAAAAAGAAGGGGTTCGCAGAAACGCTTGTGGGGGGGGGGCGGGCGGGTGGGGGGTGACGGGTCCCGGCGCCGGGACCCGTCACGCGGGTCACAGCTGGGTGGGCTGGCGCTCGGTCAGGCCGTACTGCCGGGCGATCGCGTTCCACAGCGGCGCGGCCTTGCCCTTCTGCTCGGTCGCGGTCTTGCTCTCCCGGTTGCCCGCCTGGGTCTCGCCGGTGGAGCGGGCCTGGCCCTTGTGGCAGCCCTTGCGCCCCTTGGCCTGGTCGGCCCAGGCCGCGTAGTGGTTGTCGGCCGCGGCGGACGCCTGCCAGGCCCTGGTCAGCGCGTCCCTGAGGTGGCCCTGGGCGGGCAGCTTGTCCGTGGGCAGCTTGTTCAGCCGGGTGACCAGCTCGCCGCGCTGCCGGGCCGCGTCCCGCAGATCGGCGGCGGCCCGGTCGAGGTTGTCGCACGTGCGGACGTCGGCGACCGCCTGGATCACCGTGGCCCGGCTGCTGCCGCTGTCCGCGAGCAGCTTGTCCAGCTCGACCGCCTGCTGCCGGGCGGGGTCGACGGTGGGCGAGGCGGAGACCGAGGGGGTCGCGGACGCGGCGGAGACCGGCTTGTCGTCCCCGCCCGTGTCCCCGTCCGTGCTCCCGCCGCCGGCGCTGAGCAGGGCGCCGGCGCCCACGCCCACCACGATCAGGCCCACGGCGGCGGCGGCGATCATCGGCACCCGCGACCGGCCGCCGCGCCGCCCGCCCTCGGCCGGCCCGTCCTCGTCGTACGACGGCCGCGCCGGGCGGTACGGCGCCGGCGCCGCGCCGGGATAGGCGTCCGGCCGGTCCACGCGCGGGAGCTGCTGGGTGGAGCCGGCCGGGCCGTCGCCGCCCGCGGGGCCGCCGCGGAAGAGGCTGTCGAACTCGGCGGGCGGCTGCCGGTCCGCGCCCTGCGCCGGCACCGGCGCCTGGATCTGGGTCTCGGCGGCGTAGGGCGGGATGTACTGCGTGGCCTCCGCGTCGGAGGGCGCGGGCCCCGGCTGCCGGGACGCCCGGCCGAGGTAGCGGGTCTCCTCGGCGCCCGACTCCGGCGGCAGCGCGCTCGCGGCCACCGGCGGGATGTACTGGGTGGCCGCGCCGGCGCCGGGGCCGCCGGGCCCCGCGGTGACCGGCGGTATGTACTGCGTGGCACCGTCGGCCGGTGCGGCCTGCACGGGCGGGATGTACTGGGTGGCGCCCTCGTCGCCGCCCTGGGCGGGAACCGGCGGGAGGTACTGCGTCGCGGCGTCGGCCGGCGGGGGCAGCGGGGCCCCCGCGGCGGGCGGCAGCGGCGCGGCGGGCGCCGCCGGATACGGCTGCCCCTGGTGCGGCTGCTGGGGCTGCTGCTGCCCCTGGTACCCCTGCTGGGGCTGCTGCCCCGGATACGGCTGCTGGGGCTGCTGTCCCGGGTAGGGCTGCTGGGGCTGCTGTCCCGGGTAGGGCTGCTGAGGCTGCTGGTATGGGCCGGGCGCGCCGTAGGCGGGCTGCGGGGGCGTGCCGTAGGCCTCGGGGCCGGGCCGGCCGGTGTGGGGATCGCCGTAGCCGGGCGCCTGTCCGCCGTACGACGGGGCCGGGGCGCCCTCCGGGGGCAGCGGGCCGGGGCCCGCGGACGGGGACTGCTCCGGGCCGGTCCACTGGGGGGCCGCCGCCGGGGGCAGGCCCTGGTCCTGCCGGGGCGTCCGCTGCCCCGGCCCCCAGGAGCCGTCCCAGCCCTGGCCGCCGGCCGGGGCGGCGGGCCCGGGCGGCGCGGTCGTGCCCGGCAGCAGGGGCTCGCCTCCGTCGGAGGGCAGCACGATGCCTTCGCGCGCGGGCCGCGCCGACGGCTCCTCGCCCTGTCCACTCTGCGTCACCGGGACTCCTACTAATGGGGGACCTTGTGAATCGTCGGCACACGCTACCGGGTTCTCCGAGGCGGGTGCCACGCAGCTCAGGGCGTGGTGTTCCCCGCCGTGGCGGTGACGACGACACCGCCCCGCGACGCGGTGAACGCGCGGGGCCGGTGTTCACGCGGCCTGCTGGAGTTCGAGGCGCGCCCCGAACTCCCGTACCACCGCCTCCTCCCGGAACGGCTCCAGGCGCTGCTGGAGGTCGTCCAGATACTCGGCGCCCCGGTTGGAGCGCAGTGTCTCCAGCAACTCCACCGCTTTCATGCCGGTGTTGCAGGCCTGTTCGACCTCGCGCTGCTGCACCTGGGCCGTGGCGAGCAGCACATAGCCGATGGCGCGGCGGCGGGCCCGGGAGGCGGGATGCCCGGCCAGCGACTGCTCGGCGTAGCGCGCCGCCTGCTCGGGCTGCCCGAGGTCGCGGTGGCAGTGCGCCAACTCGTCGGCGAGATAGGCCTGGTCGAAGTGCGCGATCCACACCGGGTCGTCCCCGTCGGCGTCGCCCGCGCGGTCCATCGCCGCCACCGCCCGCCCGCCGGCCGCCTGTGCCGCGCGCGCGTCGCCGAGCAGGGCGTGCCCGCGCGCCTCGGCGGCGTGGAACATCGCCTCCGCGCGCGGGGTGACGTGCCCGCGCGCTCCCTCCTGCGCCGCCCGCGCCAACTGGGCGATCTCGCGCGGGTTCCCGAGCTGCGCGGCGAGGTGGCTCATGGAGGCGGCCAGGACGTACCCGCCGTATCCGCGGTCACCGGCGGCCTGGGCGAGGCGCAGCGACTGGATGTAGTACCGCTGGGCCAGGCCGGGCTGGCCGGTGTCGACGGCCATGTACCCGGCCAGTTCGGTCAGCCGGGCGACGGCGGCGAAGAGATCGCGGCCGACCGCCTCGCGGTAGGACCCCGCGAGCAGCCCGGACACCACGCTGTTGAGGTAGTGCACGACGACCGGGCGGACGTGCCCGCTGCCGTACTGGTGGTCGAGTTCCACCAGCGCCTGGGTCATGGACCGTACGGCGGCCACGTCGGACTGGCCCACGCGCGGGCCCGCCTGCCGGGCCACCTGGGTGTCCGGCGCCGAGATCAGCCAGTCCCGGCTGGGCTCGACCAGCGCGGAGGCGGCGACGGAGGAGCCGGACAGGAAGTCCCGGCGCCCCACGTCGCTGCGCCACAGCTCGCAGACCTGCTCGATGGCTCCCAGTACCGTCGGCGAGAACTGGAGGCCGACCCCCGAGGCGAGGTTCTTGCCGTTGGCCATGCCGATCTCGTCGATCGTGACCGTACGGCCGAGCTTGCGCCCGAGCGCCTCGGCGATGATCGCCGGGGCGCGGCCCCGTGGCTGCTGGCCGCGCAGCCAGCGGGCCACGGACGTCTTGTCGTAGCGCAGGTCGAGGCCGTGCTCGGCGCCGCACATGTTGACCCGCCGGGCCAGCCCGGCGTTCGAGCACCCCGCTTCCTGGATGAGTGCCTGCAGCCGTTCGTTCGGCTGCCTCGCGACGAGAGGCCTTGCGGCCATGTGCTTACCCCCTGCGTTGCGGTCCCCTGGAGTGTGTGGTGCGACCCTGCGGAGCCCGGGGCTCCGTCCCGGTCGACCCGGACGGGACGATCACTGCCCATTAGACATACCGTCAATGCGCGACATATACGGTTTGCCGGAAGTGATGGAGGACGCCGGCCCATTCCCTGGCTACCCCGCCCACGCCCCGCTTCCTCGTGCGCGCCCCCGGCCGTGCCTCCATGCGCCCCGACCGCCGGACCGGTGCTCCTCCCCGCGCGCGCCCGGGGCCGTAACTCCAGGTGGGCACGGGAGTTGAGCGGGGCGTGGAAGAGACGATCGCGGACGCCCAGGACACTCAGACGGCATGCCGGATTCCGCGGCAGCGCGGGACATCGCTGCTGGAGACCGCCGTGCGCTACGCCGAGGAGCGGCACTGGGACGTCGTGCCGGGCACCTGGCTGGAAACCGCCGACGGCACGCAGCGCTGCTCTTGTGGTGAGACCGCCTGCCCTGCGCCGGGTGCGCACCCCGCGCGCCCCGACTGGGCGACCCAGGCGACCGGCAGTGCGACCGTCGCGCGCCGGATGTGGCAGCAGCAGCCGACGGCGTCGATCCTGCTGCCGGCGGGCCGGACGTTCGAGGCGCTGTCCGTGCCGGAGAGCGCCGGGTTCCTCGCGCTCGCCCGGATGGAGCGGATGCGGGCGACGCTCGGGCCGGTCACGCTGTCCCCGGACCGGCGGATGCGGTTCCTCGTGCTGCCGGGGGCGTCGGCGAAGGTGACGGCGCTGGTGCGGAAGCTGGGCTGGTCGCCGCCGTCACTGGACCTGGTGGCGCTGGGCGAGGGCGCGTACGTCGCGGCGCCGCCCACCCGGTTCGGGTCGCGGGGCGCCGTGCAGTGGGCCCGGCGGCCGACCCCGGCGAACCGCTGGCTGCCGGACGCGGAGGAGCTGATCCCGGCACTGGCCTACGCGTGCGGACGGGATCGCTAGCCGCCCGACTCTTTTATCGAACAGACGCTCGAAAGCTCCGTTTTCGCGAACAACACCCCTCATTTGAGTGACATGACGTGATGAATGATCGCCGTGTGTGAGGGGATCTTTCTGTCAGGAGGCGGACCGCTCGGGGAAAAGCCGGTCCGAGGGGAATGACCCTGAGAGCTCGGGGCTCCGGGTCAGCACAGGGGAGGACAAGGCCCCGGCGCCGTACGGCGCCGGGGCCCCTGCCCGTCTCGTCCCCGCCTCAGCGCTTGGCCACGAACACATGGGAGGCGACGTCCGCCTCCAGCTCGGCCGCCTCGCCGCCGCTGCCCACCAGCACACCGCCGGGCGACTCCGTCACGCTCACCACCGAGCCGGGCTGCACGCCCGCCCGGCGCAGGGTGTACATCAGCTGCGCGTCCGTCTGGATCGGCTCCCCGATCCGGCGGACGACGACCGTCTTGCCGTCCGTCCCCGCGTCCAGGTCGGCCAGCGAGACCATCCCCTCGTCCAGGAACGGGTCCGCGCCGTCCTTCTCCCCCAGCTCCTCCAGGCCCGGGATGGGGTTGCCGTACGGCGACTCGGTGGGGTGCCGCAGCAGCTCCAGCACCCGCCGCTCCACGGCCTCGCTCATCACGTGCTCCCAGCGGCACGCCTCCGCGTGCACCTGCTCCCACTCCAGCCCGATCACGTCGACGAGCAGGCATTCGGCCAGGCGGTGCTTGCGCATCACGCGCGTCGCCAGCCGGCGCCCCTCCTCCGTGAGCTCCAGGTGCCGGTCGCTGGCCACGGACACCAGACCGTCGCGCTCCATCCGCGCCACCGTCTGACTCACCGTCGGCCCGCTCTGGTCCAGCCGCTCCGCGATGCGGGCGCGCATGGGGACGACGCCTTCCTCTTCGAGCTCGAGGATGGTGCGGAGATACATCTCCGTGGTGTCGATCAGTCCGGACATACGTGCCCCTCGATTACCTCTGCCGGCAGCCCGGCGCGTGCGCGGCCCCCCTGGACATCAATTCTGCCGGATCCCGCTGACAAGCGTGCGGCGCCAGGGAAACAGGGCCGTCACGAAGAGGGTGCGGACGGGCGGCCGGGGCGGCGGTGCGAGGCGGGCCGTAACGGGCGCCCGGGGCGGGTCCGGAAAGCCGGCCACGCGTGTGCCGGGCGGTACGGCGCCGGGGCCTGACCGAACCATGCGCCGGCCGTATTGACACCGCGCTGGTCCAGACCGCACCGTGATCCGCGACACAGACGCTGCGAAGGGGCACCGCATGAGCGACGGCACGCCTGCCGACCTGTTCTTCGACGCCGCCATCGGCCTGCTGCAACGGGTCCGCGACGAGGAGGCCGACGCGATCGACGCGGCCGCCGCCCTGCTCGCCGACACCGTCGCGGCCGGCGGCCGCCTGTTCGCGTTCGGCGCCGGGCACTCCTCGCTGGCCGCCCAGGACGTCGTCTACCGCGCGGGCGGCCTCGCCCTGATGAACCTGCTCGCCGTCCCCGGCGTCGTCGGTGTCGACGTCACCCCGGCCACCCTCGGCTCCGCCCTCGAACGGGTCGACGGCCTGGCCGGCGCCGTCCTGGACACCTCACCGCTGCGCGCCGGCGACGCCCTGGTGATCGTCTCCCTCTCCGGACGCAACGCCCTGCCCGTGGAGATGGCCCTGGGCGCCCGCGCCCGCGGCCTGAAGGTCATCGGCGTGACCTCGGTGGCGTACGCGGCCGAGACCACCTCCCGGCACTCCTCGGGCACCTTCCTGAAGGACCACTGCGACATCGTCCTGGACTCCAAGATCGCCGTAGGGGACGCGGAACTCACCCTGGACACCATCCCGGCGCCCTTCGCGCCCGCCTCCACGGTCGTCACCACCGCGCTGCTCCAGGCCGTCATGGCGACCACCGCCGCCGCCCTCGCCGACCGCGGCATCGAACCGCCGCTGCTGCGCTCCGGCAACGTCGACGGCGGGCACGAGTGGAACGGCCGGGTGATGACGCGGTACGGCGACCGGATCTTCTACCGCCGCTGACCGCGCCGCGGGCGCCTACCGCTCCCGCGCGGCGTCCGCCAGGTCCAGGGCCGCGGCGATCCGTACGGCGACGTCCTCGGCGTAGGCGAGGTCGGTCCGCTCGAAGCGGCTGCGGCCGGCGCCGCGCAGGAAGGTCACCACGCCCAGCGTCCGCCCCCGGCTGCGCAGCACCGCGCACAGCGCGTGCACCGCGTCGCCGGGCCACTGGCGCTCCAGCGCCCATTCCCGGGCCCGCTCGGCCGGCAGCTCACCGGCGTCCGCGCGCACGGTCCCGGCCCGCCGCACACACTGCTGCGCCGGGTGTCCCTCCGGGTAGCGCACGGGCAGCCCGGCCGCGCCCGTCAGCAGGCTCGGCCCCGGCGCGCCGGCGGGCGTGGCCGCGAGCCGGACCAGCCGGACCGGCTCCGGGTCGCCCTCGCCCTCCGCGCGCGGGCCGTCCGCCAGCCGGTCGACCAGGGCGTGGTCGGCGAACCCGGCGAGGGCGAAGTCCAGGTGGACGACGGCCGCCTCCGCCGGATCCTCGCACTCGGCGGCGGCCCGGGCCGCGCGGTGCAGCTGGTTCGACCGGAACCGCAGCAGGGCCGCCTCCTGCTGGTCCTGCCTGGCCTCGGTGACGTCCTGGAACAGCCAGCCGACGCCGAGCGGCACCGGCTCCTCGGCCAGCGGCGAGGCCAGCCGCAGGAACCCGTTGCGCCAGCAGCGCCGCCGCTCGCCCTCGGGGGTGCGCACGGCCACCCACATCTCGGCGGGGGCGGGCGGCGCGCCCTCGGCCAGGACGTGCGTCAGCGCGCCCTCCAGCTCCTGCGCGCCCTGGGTGAGCAGTTCGCCGAGCGGCCGGCCCAGCGCCGCGGTCCGCCCGACGCCCAGCGCCCGCGCCGCGTACGCGTTGACCACGGCGGGCCGCAGATCGGCGTCGACGAGGACGACGCCCCAGGCGGCGTCCTCGAACAGGGCCTCGCTCAGCGCGATGGACCGCTCCAGGTCGATCTGCGCGTGCACCTCGCTGAACGCGCAGTACACGCCCGCCGGTTTCCCGTCGGGCCCGCGCACGGCGGCCGACTGGGTGCGCACGAGCACCCGGCCGCCGTCCTTGGTGACCAGCGCGAACTCGTGCACCTGGCGGCCCGGGGCGTGCATCGCCGACATCAGCCGGGCCTGCACCTCCTCGGCGTCGGCGCTGCGCACCGCCCAGCCGGTGAACCCGTGCCGCCCGACGGCCTCGGCGGCCGTCCAGCCGAGGATCCGCTCGGCCTCCCGGTTCCAGTGCGTGACGACCCCGTCGGCGTCGAACGCGCACAGGGCCGCGTCCATCCCGTCGAGCAGTGCGGCCAGCAGATCGGAGCCCGGCTCACCGGGCTCGTCCGGCCCCAGCTCGTCCGTGGCCCCACTCCGCCGCGAAGCACTCACCTCGACCCCCTGGAGACTGCGTCCGCGCCTGTACATACGGCGCCCGGTTCCCTCACTGGCCCTCATTCAACTGGAACGTGACCCAGCCCACACCCTGTTCCCGCAAGAAAAAACAGTTGAGTGCGTCCCGGGTGCTTCTTAGGCTGTCGGTACACGAGAAGGGAGGTGGTTCGGCAGATGTATGAGAACCGGACGCGTGAGGTGGCTGCGGGCTAGCGGCCCGACACCACGGCATGTGCGGTGCCGGACCAGCGCGCGAGAGATGCGTGCGGCCGGCCCAATCCCAAGCAGTCACCCGACCCGCGGGCTGCCGGTACGTCCGGCCGGCTCCTCCTGGAGGAACCCAGCCCGCGGGTCGTCTGCGTTTTTCGCGTGCGTGTTCGGGTGCGTGTTCCACGCGCCCTTTCCCCGGGCCCCGGGGTCAGGGGCCGAGGCGTTCCACCGTCCAGGTGCCGTCCGGCCGGGCGGTGTAGCGCAGGCGGTCGTGGAGGCGGTTGGCGCGGCCCTGCCAGAACTCGATCGTCTCGGGGGTGACCCGGAAGCCGCCCCAGTGCGGGGGCACCGGGACCTGTTCGCCCTCCGGATAGCGGGCCTCCAGTTCGGCGTAGGCCGCGTCCAGTTCGGAGCGGGAGTCGATCACCGCGGACTGGGTGCTGGCCCAGGCGCCCAGCCGGGAGCCGTGCGGGCGGGTGCGGAAGTAGGCCGCGGTCTCGTCGCGGCCGGTGCGCCGGGCGGTGCCGGTGACGACGACCTGGCGGGCGAGCGGGTGCCAGGGGAAGAGCAGCGCGACGTGCGGGTTGCCCGCGAGGTCGAGCGCCTTGCGGGAGCCGTAGTTGGTGTAGAAGACGAAGCCCTCGGTGTCGTACTGCTTCATCAGGACCGTACGGGAGCTGGGGCGGCCGGCCGCGTCCACCGTGGAGACGACCATGGCGTTGGGCTCGTAGAGCGTGCCGTGCAGGGCGGCGCGGGCGGCGTCCTCGAACCAGCGGGCGAACTGGTCCATCGGATGGGTGGCGAGGTCCTCCTCGGCGAGGCCGTCCGCCCGGTACTGCTTGCGCATGGCAGCGGGGTCGAGAACGGGGTCCGGAAGCGGGTCGCGATCGGTCACGCGGTCATCTTGCCGTATAGAACGGGTGTGGCACGGGGTGTCGCGTGGTCTCCCCAACCCTGGCACCGGGCGTTATCGTGCTGCTCCCTTGCGGTGGGATTCACCCCGGGTGACCGCCGGCGCATCGGGGCATCACCGGGATGACCGCCGTCCACACTTCACGAGGAGCCGCCTGATGTCCGATTTCGTACCCGGGCTCGAAGGAGTCGTCGCGTTCGAGACGGAGATCGCCGAACCGGACAAGGAGGGCGGTGCCCTGCGCTACCGGGGCGTCGACATCGAGGACCTGGTCGGTCACGTCTCGTTCGGCAATGTGTGGGGGCTGCTGGTCGACGGCGCCTTCAACCCCGGCCTGCCGCCCGCCGAACCGTTCCCGATCCCGGTGCACTCCGGGGACATCCGGGTGGACGTGCAGTCGGCGCTCGCCATGCTCGCCCCCGTGTGGGGACTGCGGCCGCTGCTCGACATCGACGTGCGGCAGGCCCGCGAGGACCTCGCCCGGGCCGCGGTCATGGCCCTGTCCTACGTCGCCCAGTCCGCGCGCGGGCAGGGCCTGCCGATGGTGCCGCAGCGGGAGATCGACAAGGCCCACTCGGTGGTGGAGCGGTTCATGATCCGCTGGCGCGGGGAGCCGGACCCCCGGCACGTGGCGGCCGTGGACGCCTACTGGACGTCCGCCGCCGAGCACGGCATGAACGCCTCCACCTTCACCGCCCGGGTCATCGCCTCCACGGGCGCCGATGTCGCCGCCGCGCTGTCGGGCGCGGTGGGCGCGATGTCCGGTCCGCTGCACGGCGGGGCGCCCTCGCGGGTGCTCGGGATGATCGAGGAGATCGAGCGCACGGGCGACGCGGAGGCGTACGTCAAGGGGGCCCTGGACCGCGGCGAGCGGCTGATGGGCTTCGGGCACCGGGTGTACCGGGCCGAGGACCCGCGGGCCCGGGTGCTGCGGCGTACGGCGCGGGAGCTGGGCGCGCCGCGGTTCGAGGTGGCCGAGGCGCTGGAGAAGGCCGCGCTGGAGGAGCTGCACAACCGGCGGCCGGACCGGGTGCTGGCCACGAACGTGGAGTTCTGGGCCGCGATCGTGCTGGACTTCGCCGAGGTGCCGGCGCACATGTTCACGTCCATGTTCACGTGCGCCCGCACCGCGGGGTGGTCCGCGCACATCCTGGAGCAGAAGCGGACGGGGCGGCTGGTGCGGCCGTCGGCGCGGTACGTGGGGCCGGGGCCGCGCGGCCCCCGGGACGTCGAGGGGTTCGGGGACATCGCCCACTGAGCCGGTGCCCCCTGCCCCGTGCCCGTGCCACGCGTCCCGGGGCGCCGGTCAGGCGGGCGTCAGCAGGTGCCCGTGGTGGCGCTCCGCCACCAGCGGGTGTGCCCTCAGTTTTCCCTTGAGTTCGTTGTAGCCGTACTCGGCGTACAGGGGGTTCGCCGGGTCGGTGGTGACGCCGGGGGCCTCGGCGGCGTACGGGAACGGCAGGGGGGCGATCCGCGCGTCCAGGCGGGGGTTGTAGAAGAACGGCACGGAGTAGCGCTCGGTGGCGCCGGGCGGGCTGACGACGCGGTGGCTGGTGGCCAGCAGATAGCCGTTGGTCGCCACCTCCAGCAGTTCGCCGAGGTTGACGACGAAGGCACCCTCCAAGGGCGGTACGTCGTGGAAGCGGCCGTCCTCGCGCTGGACCTGGAGGCCGCCGACCGTGTCCTGGAGGAGCAGGGTGAGGAAGCCGTAGTCCTTGTGGGCGCCGACGCCCTGGCCGGTGCCGTCGGCCGCGCTGCCGGGGTAGCGCACGAGCTTGAGGTGCGGGTGGGCGTGCTCGCCGAAGACCGGGTCGTAGAAGCCGGCCGGGGCGCCGATGGCGGTCAGCAGTTCGCGCAGCAGCCGGTGGGCGACCGCGCTGAGCCGGTCGATCCAGGCGAGGGCCGCGGTGCGCAGCCCGGGCAGGGCGGCGGGCCACTGGTTGGGGCCCTGGAGCCACCAGTACGGCGGCTCGCCCGGGCCGGGGATCCGGGCGGGGCGTTCGGCGCCGATGTCGAGCTGGTCGCGCCAGTCGCGGGCGCCGCCGGTGCGCTCGTCACCGGTGCGGGTATAGCCCCTGAAGTGCGGGGAGTCGACGTTGTCGAGGGCGAGCCGGTCGGCCTCGGGGAGGGCGAAGAAGGCGCGCATGGCGGTGAGCAGCGCGTCCGTCTCGGCCCGGGTCACGCCGTGCCCGACGAGCTGGAAGAAGCCGACGTCGTGGGCGGCGCTGTGCAGCTGGGCGTGGAGCAGGGCGCGGGCCTGCGGGCCGCGGTCGGCGGCCGACAGGTCGATGATCGGAAGCTGGTCGTACGACGTCGCTGTGTGCGTGGTCATGGTGCGTCCGCGGGTGTACGGGGCACGGGTGGCCGCCGAGGGGTACGAGCGGCCCCCGGGTGCCGGAAAAGGGTGGAGAAAAGGAGATGCGGGGGCTGTCAGGCGGAGAGGTGCCGACAGCCCGTGCTCGTGACGCGCACGTAGTCCACGTGGCGGCGGCGGACGAGCATCGGAAGCATGGGCCAAGGGTAACGCGCTCCGTGGGTAAGCCCGTCGTTCGGCCCGCTCAGCCCAGCGCGTCCTCCAGCAGCGCCGCCCACTGGGCGACGACCCGTTCGCGGCGGGCGGTGTCGTCGGTGAGGAGGTTGGCCAGGCCCAGGCCGCGGGCCATGTCCAGCAGGCCCTGGACGGTCTCGCGGACGCCGGGACGGGACTCGTCGGCGCCGAGGAGGTCGACGGCTATCCGGTGGGTCTCCCGGCCCACCCGGGCCTCCAGCTCGGTGACGCGCGGGCGCAGTTGTTCCTCGTCTCCGGCGGCGACCCACAGGTGCAGCGCGGCGCGGAAGAGCGGGCCGGTGTAGAGGTCGACGAGCGCGGCGACGACGGCCCGGCGGTCGGCGGGGCCGTCCGGGAACAGGGCCCGCAGCGCCAGCGAGCGTTCCTCGGAGACGTACTCGACGGCCGCCGTGAAGAGGTCTTCCCGGGTCGGGAAGTGGTGCTGGGCGGCGCCCCGGGAGACGCCGGCGCGTTCGGCGACGACGGCGACCGTGGAGCCCGCCCAGCCGTGTTCGGCGAGGCAGGCCACGGCGGCCTCCAGGAGCCGCTGCCGGGTGGCCCGGCTGCGGTCCTGCTTGGGCACGCGCTCGCGTTCGGTCGTCCTCACACCACCCATGCCGCCTCACGTCTTTCCAGGAAGGCCGTCATCCCCTCCCGGGCCTGGCCGGAGGAGAACAGCCGGGCCGTCAGCGCGGTCAGTTCCGCCGCGTCCCGGTCGAATGTCTCCAGCACCCTAGCCGTGAGCAGCCGTTTCGTCTCGGCCAGGGCTTCGGGGCAGGCGCGGCGCAGGCCGTCCAGGACGGGGGCGAGGGCGTCGTCCACGTCGTCCGCCGTCGCCGTCAGCAGGCCCAGCCGCACGGCCTCGGCCGGCCCGAAGCGTTCGCCGGTGAGGTAGTACCGGGCGACGGCGCGGGGGTCGGCGCGCGGGAGCACCGGCAGGGAGATCACGGCGGGGGCGACGCCGATGCGCACCTCGGTGAAGGCGAAGGTGGCCGTGGCACAGGCGGCGGCGATGTCGCAGGCGGCGAGCAGGCCGAGGCCGCCGGCGCGGACGTGGCCGGTGACCCGGGCGACGACCGGTTTGGGCAGCTCCACGATCCGCCGCAGCAGCGCCACCAGGGCGTCCGGGTCGGGCGGGTCGCCGAGGTCGGCGCCGGCGCAGAACGTCGTACCGGTGTGGGTGAGGACCACGGCCCGCACCCCCGGGTCCTCGCCGCAGTCGGCCAGGGCGTCGGCGAGCCGGGCGACGAGGGACGCGGACAGCGCGTTGCGGGTCCCGGTGGCGTCGAGGCTGAGGGTCTCCACGGCTCGCGCGCGGCTGCGGCCGATCGGCGCGGTGGGGTCGGTCACGGGTGCTCCCTGGCCTGCCGGCCGGTCATGCCTGTTCCCTGAGCCGGCGGCGCGGGATCTTGCCGGAGGCGGCGCGGGGGACGGCGGTGGTGAAGGTGATCCGGCGGACGCGTTTGCACGGGGCCACGCGTGCGGCGACGAACCCGAGGACCTCGTCCTCGGTCGGGCCGCCGGCGCCGGGCCGGCGGACGACGAAGGCGTGCGGGATCTCGTTGCCGTCCTCGTCACGGCCGCCGATCACGGCCGCGTCGGCGATGCCGGGGTGGGTGAGCGGGTGCGCGGTGGTGACGGTGGCGCCGGCGCGGGTGGCGGCGTAGAACGCGGGCGGGAAGGCGACGGTGTTGGGGCTGTGCAGGGCGAGGACGTCGCCCTTGCGTACGCCGCTGTCGGCGAGGGCGGCGGCGAGGCGCCGGTGGAACCGGTCCACCTGCCCGTACGTGAGGGTGGTGCCGTCCGTGCCGTCGATCAGGGCGGGCTGGTCACCGAAGGCGGCGGCGTGGCCCAGGACGGCGTCGTGGATGGGGAGTTCTACGGGCGGGACGTCTGCGTACTCGCCGCGGAACACGGTTCCTCCTCACGGGGCCGCTCAGTACGACTTGGGCAGTCCGAGGCTCTGGTGGGAGACGTAGTTGAGGATCATCTCGCGGCTCACCGGGGCGATGCGGGCCACGCGGGCGGCGGTGATCAGCGAGGCGAGCCCGAACTCCCGGGTGAGGCCGTTGCCGCCGAGGGTGTGCACGGCCTGGTCGACGGCCCGCACGCAGGCCTCGCCCGCCGCGTACTTGGCCATGTTGGCGGCCTCGCCCGCGCCGGCGTCGTCACCGGAGTCGTAGAGGTGTGCCGCCTTCTGCATCATCAGCCGGGCCAGCTCCAGGTCGATGTGGGCCTGCGCCAGGGGGTGGGCGATGGCCTGGTGGGCGCCGATGGGAGCCTTCCAGACCGTGCGCTGGCGGGCGTACTCGACGGCCCTGGCCAGGGCGTAGCGGCCCATGCCGATCGCGAACGCGGCCGTCATGATCCGCTCGGGGTTCAGTCCGGCGAACAGGTGCAGCAGTCCGGCGTCCTCGTCGCCGACCAGCGCGTCGGCGGGCAGCCGGACGTCGTCCAGGACCAGCTCGAACTGCTTCTCCGCCGCGTTGAGTTCCATGGCGATGGGGTTTTTGCGCAGGCCCCCGGCGTCCGTCGGGACGATGAACAGGCAGGGCTTGAGGGTGCCGGTGCGCGCGTCCTCGGTGCGGCCGACGATCAGGACGGCGTCGGCCATGTCGACACCGGAGACGAACACCTTGCGGCCGGTGAGCAGCCAGTCGGTGCCGTCGCGGCGGGCCGTGGTGGTGATGCGGTGGCTGTTGGAGCCGGCGTCGGGCTCGGTGATGCCGAAGGCCATGAGGCGGGTGCCGTCGGCGAGCCCGGGCAGCCACCGCCGTTTCTGTTCCTCCGTGCCGAAGCGGGAGATCACCGTGCCGCAGATGGCGGGCGACACCACGAGCATGAGCAGGGGGGAGCCGGCGGCGCCCAGTTCCTCCAGGACGATGGAGAGTTCGGCGATGCCGCCGCCCCCGCCGCCGTGCTCCTCGGGGAGGTTGACGCCGAGATAGCCGAGCCTGCCCGCGTCGGACCAGAGCGCGGCGGGAGGTTTGCCCTCGGCGATCGTGCGGGTGACGTAGTCGCGGCCGTAGCGCTTGCCGAGGGCGGCCACCGCGGCGCGCAGGGCCTTGTGTTCGTCGGACTCGATGACGGCGGTCATGGGTCTCCTAGGAAGGGGGTTCCTGCACTACGGCCAGGACCGTGCCCGGCTCGACCTGCTGTCCGGGCCTGGCGTGCAGGGCGGTGAGGGTTCCGGCGGCCGGCGCCGAGATCAGGTGCTGCATCTTCATCGCCTCCACCCATACGAGTCCCTGGCCGGCCCGGACCGTTGCCCCTTCCGCCAGGCCCTCGGCGACCCGGACGACCGTGCCCGGCATCGGGGCCACCAGGGAGCCGGGGGCGAGCCGGGCGGCGGGGTCGGGGAAGCGGGGCAGGGCGGTGAGGCGCGTGGTGCCGACGTGGACCTGGTCGCCGTAGCGGGCGACGGTGAACTTCCGCCGTACCCCGTCGATGTCGAGGACGACGAGCCGCGCGTCGGCGTGGACGACCCGGACCCCGTCCGCGGCGAGGCCGTCCCGGGTGTGCCGGTAGTGGACCTCGTGCTCCTCGCCGTCCCGCTCGTACCGCTTCACCTGCGGCTGCGAGGGGACGTTGCGCCAGCCGCCGAACCGGGAGCGGCCGTGGGCGTCGGCGAGGGCGGCGGCCAGGGGGGCGTACGGGTCGTGGGCGGCCTCGGTGAGGGCGCCGAGGTGACGGTCGTAGAACCCGGTGTCCATGCGGGCGGCCGTGAACTCCTCGTGCCGCAGCGAACGCACCAGCAGGTCCCGGTTGGTGGCCGGGCCGTGGAGCACGGCGGACTCCAGCGCGCCGGCGAGCCGGCGGATCGCCTCGGCCCGGGTGGGGGCGTGGGCGACGACCTTGGCGAGCATGGCGTCGTAGTGGACGCCGATGGTGTCGCCGTCGGCGTAGCCGGTGTCCAGGCGGACGCCGTCCGGTACGGCGAGCCGGTGCAGGGTGCCGGTCTGGGGGGCCCAGTCGCGGGCCGGGTCCTCGGCGTAGAGGCGGGCCTCGACGGCGTGGCCGCGTGCGCGTGGGGGCTCGTTCCCCAGGGCGTGGCCCTCGGCGATCCGGATCTGCTCGGCGACCAGGTCGAGACCGAACACCGCCTCCGTGACGGGGTGTTCGACCTGGAGGCGGGTGTTCATCTCCAGGAAGTGGGCGCGGCCGTCGGCGACCAGGAACTCGACCGTGCCGGCACCGGTGTACGACACGGCGCGGGCGGCGCGTACGGCCAGCGTCCGCAGCTCCTCGGCGAGCCCCTTGGTGAGCCCGGGCGCCGGGGCCTCCTCGACGACCTTCTGGTGGCGGCGCTGGAGGGAGCAGTCCCGGGTGCCGAGCGGCCAGACGGTGCCGTGGGTGTCGGCGAGGATCTGCACCTCCACGTGGCGGCCGTGCTCCAGGTACGGCTCCACGAAGACCTCGCCGTCGCCGAAGGCGCTCGCGGCCTCGGCGCACGCGCCCTCCAGCGCGGCCCCCAGCTCGTCCAGGCGGCGCACGATCCGCATCCCGCGCCCCCCGCCGCCCGCCGCCGCCTTCACCAGGACCGGCAGGTCGGCGCCGGTCACCTTCGCCGGGTCCAGCGGGGCGAGGCCCATCAGCCGCCTGGCGCGGGTCTTGGACGCCATCGCCTCGACGGCCTCCGGCGGCGGACCGATCCAGACCAGGCCGGCGTCCAGCACGGCGCGGGCGAAGCCGGCGTTCTCGGAGAGGAAGCCGTAGCCCGGGTGCACGGCGTCGGCGCCTGCGGCCAGGGCCGCCCGCACGATCAGGTCGCCGCGCAGGTAGGTGTCGGCGGGCGCCGCGCCCGGCAGCCGTACCGCCGCGTCGGCCACGCGCGCGTGCAGCGCGCCGGCGTCGGCGTCGGAGTGCACCGCGACCGTCCGGATCCCCAGCTCGCGGCAGGTACGGAAGACGCGGCAGGCGATCTCGCCCCGATTGGCGACGAGCACACTGGAAATCACGTGATCCCTCACATCCGGAAGACGCCGAAGCCGCCGCGCACGCCCGCGTAGGGCGCGGTGTGCAGGGCGGAGAGGCACAGGCCGAGGACGGTACGGGTGTCGCGCGGGTCGATGACGCCGTCGTCGTACAGCCGCCCGGACAGGAACATCGGCAGCGACTCGGCCTCGATCTGCTGCTCCACCATCGCGCGCAGGGCCGCGTCCGCGTCCTCGTCGTACGGCTGTCCCTTGGCCGCCGCCGACTGCCGGGCGACGATCGACAGCACGCCGGCGAGCTGCTGCGGGCCCATGACGGCGGACTTGGCACTGGGCCAGGCGAACAGGAACCGGGGGTCGTAGGCCCGGCCGCACATGCCGTAGTGCCCGGCGCCGTACGACGCGCCCATGAGCACCGACAGATGGGGCACCCGGCTGTTGGCGACCGCGTTGATCATCATCGAGCCGTGCTTGATGATCCCGCCCTGCTCGTACTCCTTGCCGACCATGTAGCCGGTGGTGTTGTGCAGGAACAGCAGCGGGATGTCGCGCTGGTTGGCGAGCTGGATGAACTGGGCCGCCTTCTGCGACTCGGCGCTGAACAGGACGCCCTGGGCGTTGGCCAGGATGCCGACGGGGTAGCCGTGCAGGGCGGCCCAGCCGGTGACCAGGCTCGTGCCGTACAGCGGCTTGAACTCGTCGAAGTCCGAGCCGTCCACGATCCGGGCGATCACTTCGCGCGGATCGAACGGGACCTTCAGGTCGTCCGGGACGATGCCGAGCAGTTCCTCGGGGTCGTACGCGGGCGGCTCGGCCGGGCCGGGGTCCGGGTATGCCTTGCGGTGGTTGAGGCGGGCCACGACGCGGCGCGCCTGGCGCAGCGCGTCGTGCTCGTCCAGGGCGAAATGGTCGGCGAGGCCGGACACGCGCGCGTGCATCTCGGCGCCGCCCAGCGACTCGTCGTCGCTCTCCTCGCCGGTGGCCATCTTCACCAGCGGCGGCCCGCCGAGGAACACCTTCGCCCGCTCCTTGACCATGATCACGTGGTCGGACATGCCGGGGATGTACGCGCCGCCGGCGGTGGAGTTGCCGAAGACGACGGCGATGGTCGGGATGCCGGCGGCGGACAGCCGGGTGAGGTCGCGGAAGATCGCCCCGCCGGGGATGAAGATCTCCTTCTGGGACGGCAGATCGGCGCCCCCCGACTCCACCAGGCTGACGCAGGGCAGCCGGTTGGCCAGGGCGATGTCGTTCGCGCGCAGGGCCTTCCGCAGGCTCCACGGGTTGCTGGCGCCGCCGCGCACGGTCGGGTCGTTGGCGGTGATCAGGCACTCCACGCCCTCCACCACGCCGATCCCGGTGACGAGGGAGGCGCCGACAGGGTACTCGCTGCCCCAGGCGGCCAGCGGGGACAGTTCCAGGAACGGGGTGTCGGGGTCGAGCAGCAGCTCGATCCGCTCCCGGGCGAGCAGCTTGCCGCGTCCCCGGTGCCGGGCGACGTACTTCTCGCCGCCGCCCGCGAGCGCCTTGGCGTGCTCGGCCTCCAGGCCGGCGAGCTTGGCGAGCATCGCCTCGCGGTGGGCCCGGTGGTCGGGGGCGGTGGGGTCGACAGCGGTCCGCAGAACCGTCACAGCAGGGCCTCCGGAATGTCCAGGTGGCGGGAGCGCAGCCATTCGCCCAGGGCCTTGGCCTGCGGGTCGAAACGGGCTTGCGCGGCGACGCCGGCGCCGAGGATGCCCTCGACGACGAAGTTGAGGGCGCGCAGGTTCGGCAGCGGGTGCCGGGTGACGGGCAGGTCCCGGCACTCGGGCAGCAGCCGCCGGAAGGTGTCGGCCGACAGCGTGTGGGCGAGCCACCGCCAGGCGTCCTCGGACCGCGCCCACACCCCGACGTTGGCGTCGCCGCCCTTGTCCCCGCTGCGGGCCCCGGCGACCAGGCCGAGGGGCGCCCGCCGGGTCGGCCCGGGCGGGAGGGGTTCCGGGAGGGGCGGCTCCGGTACGGCGGCCAGAGGGCGCGTCTCCTGGGGCGGGGGCACGGGGATGCGGCGGCCGTCATGGAGGACGGCCACATGTGTGGCGCCCACATGGGGCACGTACACATCCTCGAAAACCCCATAAGGCGCGCCCTTTCCGGGTGGGGCCAGTACATGGAAACCGGGGTAACTGGCCAGGGCGAGTTCCACCGCGGCACCGCTCAGCGCCCGCCCCACGACCCGCTGGTCCGGGTCCCGTACGACGAGCCGCAGCAGCGCGCTGGCCGTCTCCTCGGTGTCCGCGTCGGCCCGGTCGGTGCGCACCAGCTCCCAGCGCGCCTCCCGGGGCGGCGACTTGGCGAGCGCGCCGGTCAGCTGTTCCCGCACCAGGGCCGCCTTGGCCTCGATGTCGAGCCCGGTGAGGACGAAGACGACCTCGTTGCGGAAGCCGCCGAGCCGGTTGAGCCCCACCTTGAGCGCGGGCGGCGGTGCCTCCCCGCGCACCCCTTCGATCCGCACCCGGTCCGGCCCCTGCCGGGCGAGCCGTACGGTGTCCAGCCGGGCGGTGACGTCGGGTCCCGCGTACCGGGCGCCGCCGGTCTCGTACAGCAGCTGGGCGGTGACCGTGCCCACGTCCACGAAGCCGCCCGTGCCGGGGTGCTTGGTGATCACGCTGCTGCCGTCGGTGTGGATCTCGGCGAGCGGGAAGCCGGGCCGGCGTACGTCCCCCTCGCCGAAGAAGGCGTAGTTCCCGCCGGTCGCCTGGGTGCCGCACTCCAGCACGTGTCCGGCCACGACGGCACCGGCGAGCCGGTCGAAGTCGTCCGGCCGCCAGCCGAAGTGGGCGGCGGCGGGCCCGGTGACCAGGGCCGCGTCGGTCACCCGGCCGGTGACCACCACGTCGGCGCCGGCCCGCAGGCACGCGGCGATGCCGAAGCCCCCGAGGTAGGCGTGGGCGGCGAGGGTGCCGGGGTGGGCGGCGGTCAGGTCGTCGCCCTCGACGTGCGCGACCCGCACCGGGATGCCGAGCCGGTCCGCCAGCCGCCGTATCTCCTCGGCGAGTCCGGCCGGGTTGAGGCCGCCCGCGTTGGTGACGAGGCGCACGCCGCGTTCGCGGGCGAGGCCGAGGCAGTCCTCCAGCTGGCGCGGGAAGGTGCGGGCGTAGCCGGCGGACGGATCCTTCAGCCGGTCGCGGGCGAGGATGAGCATGGTGAGTTCGGCGAGGTAGTCACCGGTGAGGACGTCGGCCTCGCCGCCGGTGAGCATCTCGCGCAGGGCGTCGGAGCGGTCGCCGTAGAAACCCGAGAAGTTGCCGACGCGCAACGGTCTCACCGGCCCGCCCCCTCCCTCGGGCCGGCGGCCTCCGGTGCCGGCCGACCGGCCCTCTCGGGCGGGCGGCCGGTGCCGGGCGGGCCCGCGAAGGCCTGGGCGATGCCGAGCCAGCGGTCGGCGTCCGGGCCCACGGCCGTCAGGGCGAGGCCGGCGCGGTGGGCGCGCTGGGTGACCAGGAGGCAGAAGTCCAGGGCGGGACCGGTGACGCGCTGCTCCGCGTCCTCGGGGCCGTACGCCCACACCTCGCCCGAGGGCGCGAGCAGTTCCACCCGGAACTCCTCGGCCGGCGGGGTCAGTCCGCGCACTCCGTAGGCGAAGTCGCGGGTGCGTACCCCGAGTCGGGCCACATGCCGGAGCCGGTCGGTGGGTGGGCGCACCACATCCAGGGCGTCGGCGATGTCCCGTCCGTGGGCCCAGGTCTCCATGAGCCGGGCCGTGGCCATGGAGGCGGCGGACATGGGCGGGCCGTACCAGGGGAAGCGGGCGCCGGGCGGGGAGCCGCGCAGCGCCTCGTCGAGGGCGGTGCGCCCGGCGCGCCAGGCGGCCAGCAGGCCGGCGGGCGGGAGCGCGGCGCCCTCCTCGGCTCCCTCGTCCACGAACGAGCCGGGGGCGGCGAGCGCCTTCCGCACCAGCGTCCGGAAGGCGTCGGGGTCGGTGACGGCGAGCAGGGCCGAGCGGTCGGTCCAGGCGAGGTGCGCAATCTGGTGGGCGACGGTCCAGCCGGCCGCGGGAGTCGGCAGCCGCCACCCCTGCGGGCTCAACTCGGCTACGAGCAGGTCGAGTTCACGGCTTTCGGCACGCAGGTCGTCGATGACGGGCGTCGGGTCGGCCATGAGGGGGAGCATGGCAGCGGCACCAGAAACAATCAAGCGTGCTTGCATTAATTAGGCCGTCATACCGCTTCCAGGGGCGGATAGACCGGTTCCCAGCGGGCCGCCCGTACCGCCGCCTCGATGTCGTCCGGGACGGTCCGGGCCACGCCCTCGTCCACCGCGGCGCGGGCCACGGCCACCGCGACCGCCTCGGAGGTGGCGCGCAGCTCGCGGACCGGCGGGAGGACCGGCGCGTCCAGCCGGGCGACCCGCGCGTCCGCGGTCCGGCGGGCCACCGCGCCGGCCGCCGCCGGCTTACCCGCCCTCGGCCGGCAGGGCGGCCCTGCCCCGGCCGATCTGGGTGCGGACCGCGCCGATGCTCGCCGCGATGACCAGGGCGATGGCCGCCGCCTGGGCGGGGGCGAGGGACTGCCCGAGGACGAGGAAGCCGGCCGTGGCGGCGATGGCGGGTTCCAGGCTCATGAGGATGGCGAAGGTGGAGGCCGGCAGGCGGCGCAGGGCCAGCAGTTCCAGCGTGTAGGGCAGGACCGAGGAGAGCACGGCCACCGCGGAGCCGAGGGCGATGGTGGTGGGGTTCAGCAGGCGGGTGCCGGCCTCGGCGATGCCGAGGGGCAGGAAGAGCAGCGCCGCCACCGCCATGGCCAGGGCCAGGCCGTCGGCCTGCGGGAAACGGCGGCCCGTGCGGGCGCTGAAGACGATGTAGGCCGCCCACATGGCGCCGGCACCCAGGGCGAAGGCGACACCCGTGGGATCCAGGTCGCCGAAGCCTCCCCCGCCGAGCAGGAACACGCCCGCGAGGGCGAGACCGGCCCAGAGGGCGTTGATCGCGCGACGGGAGGCCAGGACGGACAGGGTCAGCGGGCCGAGGACTTCGAGGGTGACCGCCGGGCCCAGCGGGATACGGTCGACCGCCTCGTAGAACAGGCCGTTCATCGCGCCCATCGTGATGCCGAAGACGATCACCGTGCCCCAGTCGGCGCGCGAGTGGCCGCGCAGCCGGGGCCGGCAGACCAGGAGGAGGACGACCGCCGCCGCGAGGAGGCGCAGGGCCACCACGCCCAGCGCGCCCGCGCGGGGCATCAGGGTGACCGCGAGCGCGCCGCCGAACTGCACCGAGATACCGCCGGCCAGCACCAGCCCGACCGGCCCGAGTGAGGCGAGGCGGCCGGGGGCACCCGGGGACGGCGACGGCGATCCCGGTGACGCGGGTGACGTCGAGTGCGTAGTGCTGGGGGTGTTGACGGTGCTCACGGCGGTCCCGGTGGCTCGGATCAGATCGTGTACATCTCCATGTACTACCAAGTCCAGGGTAATAGACTCCGTCAGGAGTGTGAACCCCTCATGGAACTGTCCTGGATGGTGAGATACGGCCCTCTCGGATAGCGGGCGGCCTTGTGATCGGACGGGTCTCATGCCTCCCCGGCCTCCAGGGCCGCCGCCAGTACCTCCGCCAGGTGGCGGCCCCGGACGCCGGCGAGCTGGTCCAGCTGGGTGCGGCAGGAGAAGCCGTCGGCGAGGATCACCGTGTCCTCGGGGGCCTGCCGTACCGAGGGCAGGAGCTGCTCCTCCGCGCAGGCCCGGGAGACCTCGAAGTGGCCCTTCTCGAAGCCGAAGTTGCCCGCCAGGCCGCAGCAGCCTCCGCTCAGTTCGCCGGTGAGGCCGGCGGCGGCGCGCACCCGGCGGTCGGGGGCGTCGCCGAGGACCGCGTGCTGGTGGCAGTGGGTCTGGCCGGCCACCGGACGGTCGACGGCGGGCGGGGTCCAGTGCGGGGCGTGCCGCTCCAGGGTCTCGGCGAAGGTGAGGACCGCGGCGGACAGCCGGGCGGCACGCGGGTCGTCGGGCAGGAGTTCCGGCAGGTCGGTGCGGAGGGCGGCGGCGCAGCTCGGCTCCAGGACGACGACCGGGACCCCGGCCCGCAGCACCGGGTCCATCAGGTCCAGGGTGCGGCGCAGCACCGCGCGGGCGCGGTCGAGCTGACCGGTGGAGACGTAGGTCAGGCCGCAGCAGACCCGGGCCCGGCGGGCGGTGAGCAGCGCGGCCACCGACCGGGTCCGGCCGTCGGCGATCGCTCCCTTGCGGGGCAGCAGCGTCGGCGGGAGGGCCACCCGCAGCCCGGCGGCCTCCAGCACGCGGACGGCGGCCTGCCCGACGGACGGCGAGAGGTGTTCGGTGAAGGTGTCGGGCCAGAGGACGACGAGGTCACCGGGGGTGGGAGTGGGGACGGGGTGGTCGACGGGCACGGGGACGGAGCGGCCGCCGGGCACGGGGACGGAGCGGCCGCCGGGCACGGGGACGGAGCGGTCGCCGGGCACGGGGACGGAGTGGCCGCCGGGCCCCGTATTCCCGGCCGGCGGATCTCCGGCCCCTTCAGCCGGCCGGCCCACCCCGGCGCCGGCCGACCGGCCGCCCGCACCCCCGGCCGGCCGGTTCCCCGCACCCCCGCTCGGCCGGCCCCCCGCGGCCGGTGCCGGCCTCCGCCCGCGCCACCAGTCGGTGAACGTCCGGGGCGCCAGGGGCGGGATGTCCCGTTCCGGGGCTATCCCGGCCAGGTGCTTGCCGAGGGCGGCGAGGGGGCGGACGGCCGCCAGGGCGTTGAGCAGCGGGGCCAGGTGGGTGCGGGACGCCCAGCGGAGCCATTCCGGGAGGCGGCCCATGCTGTGGTGGGCGGCGGGGCGGCGGCGGTGGGCGTAGTGGTGGTGGAGGAACTCGGCTTTGTAGGTGGCCATGTCGACGCCGGCCGGGCAGTCCGAGCGGCAGCCCTTGCAGGACAGGCAGAGGTCGAGGGCGTCCAGGACCTCCGGGGACTGCCAGCCGCCGGTGATCACATCGCCCGCGAGCATCTCGTGCAGCAGCCGGGCCCGGCCCCGGGTGGAGTGCTCCTCCTCACCGGTCGCCCGGAAGGAGGGGCACATCACGGCCGGGCCGGCCGTGGTCGTCGTACGGCACTTGGCCACGCCGACGCAGCGGCGGACGGCCGCACGGAAGTCCCCCGCGTCGGCCGGGTAGGCGAAGGCCACGTCGACCGGGTGGCGGGGCAGCACCGAGAAGCGCAGGTTCTCGTCCAGCCGTGCGGGCCGCACCAGCATGCCGGGGTTGAGGAGGTCGTCCGGGTCCCACACCGCCTTGGCCCGCTCGAACAGCCGCACCATCTCGGTGCCGTACATCCGCGGCAGCAGTTCCGCGCGGGCCTGGCCGTCGCCGTGCTCCCCGGACAGGGAGCCGCCGTGGGCCACGACCAGGTCGGCCAGTTCCTCGGAGAAGCGGCGGAAGCGGCCGACGCCCGCCTCGGTGAGCAGGTCGAAGTCGATGCGGACGTGGATGCAGCCGTCGCCGAAGTGGCCGTACGGCGTGCCGCGCAGCCCGTGGGCGGCCAGCAGCGCGCGGAAGTCGCGGAGGTAGCCGCCGAGGCGGGCGGGCGGGACGGCGCAGTCCTCCCAGCCGGGCCAGGCCTCGGAGCCGTCGGGCATCCGGGTGGCGGTGCCCGCCGCGTCCTCCCGGATGCGCCACAGGGTCCGCTGGGCGGCCGGGTCGGTGACCACCAGGGAGTCCACGACATCGGCGGCGCGCACGATCTCCTCCGCCCGCGCGCGTGCCCCGGCCGCCGTCTCCCCGCCGGTCTCCACGAACAGCCAGGCGCCGCCCCGGGGCAGCCCCGCACCGGCCGGGACGAGGTCGGCGGCCATGCCCTCCACCGTGAGCGGCCCGAGCGGCAGCAGGCCCGCGGCGGCCTCGGCGGCGGCGCCCTCGTCGGCGTACGCCAGCACGGCCAGCGCCCGCGCGCGGGGGTTCTCGACCAGGCGGACCACGGCCTCGGTGAGGATGCCGAGGGTGCCCTCGGAGCCGCAGAAGGAGCGGGCGACGTCCGCGCCCTTCTCGGGCAGCAGCGCGTCCAGCGCGTACCCGGAGATCCGGCGGGGCAGGTCCGGGAAGCCCGTCCGCAGCCGGGCGAGTTCGCCCTCGGCCAGCTCGCGCAGCCCGTCCGGGGCGCCTGCCCACCCCTGCCCGAGCCGGAGCCGGCGCCCGTGCGCGGTGATCACGGACAGCTCCCGCACGCTGTCCGCGGTCGTGCCCCAGGCGACCGAGTGGGAGCCGCACGAGTTGTTGCCGATCATTCCGCCGAGCGTGCACCTGCTGTGCGTGGAGGGATCGGGGCCGAACCGCAGCCCGTGCGGGGCGGCGGCCTCCTGGAGCCGGTCGAGGACGAGCCCCGGCTGCACGACGGCCGTGCGGCTGCCCGGATCCAGCTCCAGCAGCGCGGTCATGTGCCGGGTGAAGTCCAGCACCACGCCGGTGCCGGTCGCCTGCCCCGCGATGGACGTGCCCCCGCCGCGCGCCACCACCGGCACCCCGCGCTCCCGGCACACCTCCAGCACGGCGGCCACGTCGTCGGCGTCCCTCGGGGCGACGACGCCCAGCGGGACCCGCCGGTAGTTGGACGCGTCCATGGTGGCCAGCGCCCGGGCGGTCACGTCGAACCCGACCTCGCCCCGGACAGCCTTGCGCAGCGCCCTCGCGAGCGCGGCGGCCTCCGTGACCCCGGTGTCCGTGACTCCGGTCTCCGCAGCAGCATCCGCACGATCCGTCATGCGTCCAGGATGCATCCGGCCACGCACAGTCACCGGAAGTTTTCCACAGGCGTACGTCAATCGTCGTACAACATCACAAGTCCACGACCTGGTGATCTCGTCTCATCGAACGGACAGATCTCCACCCGGGCTTCCCCCAGCGGCTAACCTCGCTGTGTGGCCGACATCCAGATTCCCGCTGACATCAAGCCCGCCGACGGACGTTTCGGCGCTGGCCCCTCCAAGGTGCGGACCGAGGCGCTGGACGCCCTCGCCGCCACCGGCAC
>NZ_JBVHXT010000074.1:0-26179 GCF_055569255.1 Streptomyces sp. NPDC029296 | reverse complement strand
CCTCCCCGCGTTGCGGGAGGAGGGTGGGTGGGCGGGGTGGGCGGGGTGGGGTTCTGAAAGACTGGGGGGCGCCGGGGGAGTCGGTGGTCCCCCCCCCCCCCCCGCGGCGTTCACTCGTCAGTCGACGGTGTCGACGACCTCGCCGAGGTCGACGAACTTGAAGCCGGTGGCCTCACGGTCGCCGTCGCCGGGGGTCTCCTGGCCGTCCTGGACGACGAGGAGGCCGTTGGGGTAGCGCGTGCCGAGCGGGGCGTTGAGGGCGGCTGCGCCGTCGCACACCTCGGAGCCGTCGAGGGTGGTGGAGGCCGCGGCGATGCGGAAGGCGTCCTCGTACTCGTTGTCCTCGTCGCGCTCGCGGTCGTAGGCGACGAAGGTGTTGTCGCCCTGGCTGGAGGCGAGCAGGTAGCCGTCGCCGTCCGGCTCGTTGACCAGAGTCAGGCCCTCGACGTCGGCCGTCAGGTGTTTGCCGCCGAAGCCGGGGTCGGCGCCCGGCGTGCACTCCTCGGTCTGCTCGTCGTACGTGCCCGGGACGCCGTACTCGCGGACCTTGTCGATCAGGAGCGGCGTGCCGGTCAGGCCGGCGTCGATGCGCCAGATGCCGACGTCCTCCTGCCCCGCGTACAGGGTGCCGCCCACGGGGTCGACGACCATGCCCTCGACCTGCGGCAGTTCGCCGGGCTCGGCGCAGGGCGTCCAGGGGGTGCCGTTGGGCAGGCGGAAGGAGGAGGGCAGGTCCAGGGTGCGGACCTGGCGGTAGTCGACGGTGCCGGCCGCGGTGGGGAGCAGTTCCAGCAGGGCGATCCGGGTGCGGTTGCGCTGGCTGACCAGGGCGTAGGAACGGCCGGTGGCGCGGTCGGTCCAGGTGGCCAGGCCGTACGCGGTCTTCTGCTCGTTGATCTCGGCCTGGTCGGCGGAGAACACGGGCCGCACCCCCGGGTCGGTGACGTCGGTGAGCGGGCCGCCGGGCTTGTCCCGGTCGATGCGGTAGATCCGCAGCCGGTCGTTGCCGCGGTCGCTGACCACCGCGACGTCCGTGCGGACGCCGCCCAGGCGCAGGCCCTGCACCAGGTCGACGTTGTTGAAGCGGCCCGGCTTGTCGTCGGCGCCCGGCCCGGCCGGGGCCGGGATCGACTGCACCTGGCGCGCGTCCAGGTCGTAGGCCCGCAGACCGCCCTGCTTGGCGGTGGCGATCACCAGGCTGCGGCCCGGGTCGGCGGCGTTGCGCCAGATCGCCGGGTCGTCCGCGTTGGCGTTGCCGCCGGCCTCGTCGTCGAACAGCGGCGCGGTCTCGGCCTTCGGCACGACGGTGCCGATCCCGGAGGCCTGGGCCGGGAGGGCGAAGGAGGTCGCCAGTGCCGTGCAGAGAACGAGCGCGGAGGCACGGAATGCCAGACGTATGGTCACGTTTCTTCCTTGTATGAGGGAGTTTGCCCTGGTAAGGAAGAGATTCGCGGGGACACTTGTCGTGATCACGACGGAAAGATGGACGGCGGTTGAACACATCGCCAAACCCGCGGAGTGAGGAAAGGGCCGCTTCCGCCGGCTGCGCACGCGCGCGACGGCTCCTGCGGCCGGAGCACCCGAGCGGGGGCCCCGGCCGCAGGAGCACTGGTGGTGTCCGGGATCGGTCAGCCGATGGTGATGCCGTCCACCAGGAAGACGGTCGACAGGTAGGCGTCTTCGGTGCCGGCGAACTCCAGCTTCACCGTCTGGCCCTTGTACGCGGACAGGTCGACGGTCTTCTGAACGTAGCCGGCGCTCGCGTCGGCGTTGGAGTAGGTGGCCAGCGTGGTGCCGTTGACGTTGACCTTGAGGGTGTCGTAGGCGGTGTAGCCGGACTCCTGGGTGCTGGTCTTCAGCCAGAAGGCGAGCTTCGGGGTGCCGGTGGAGGGCACCGCGATGTTCGACTGGGACAGGGACTCGGAGGCGGTGCTTCCGTAGCCCATCATCCAGGCGTACCAGGACCCGTCACGCGCGGCTTGCTGGCCGGAGTTGGTGATGATGTTCTCGCTCTGGGTCCAGCCGCTGGTGCCCTGCTCGAAGCTGCCGTTGGTCAGCACGTTCCCGCTGGGGGGCGTGGTCGGCGAGGGGGTGGGGGTGCCGGTGCCGGGGTCCGGCAGGGCGGTGCCGACGCTGACGGCCGCCCAGGCCTTGGAGACGAGGTACCGCTCCTGGGAGTTGGTGCCGTACAGGTCGGCTGCGGCCTGCAGGGTGGCGGAGCGGGCGCCGGCGTAGTTGGTGGTGGAGGTCATGTAGGCGGACAGCGCCCGGTACCAGACCGCTGCGGCCTTGTCCTTGCCGATGCCCGCGAAGGTGTCGTTGTTGCAGGTCGTCCCGTTGTGCGAGCGCCCGCCGATGGTCTTCGCCCCGGTGCCCTCGGCCGCCAGGTAGAAGAAGTGGTTGCCGATGCCGGAGGAGAGGTGCACGTCCACCGAGCCGGCGTTCGAGTTCCAGCAGGACAGCGACCTGCCGTCGGCGGAGGGGTTGTCCATCCGGCGCATGTAACCGCCGGTCATGTTGAGCTTTTCGCCGATGTAGTAGTCGCCTGGGTCGCTGCTGTTGTTGGCGTAGAACTCGACCATGCTGCCGAAGATGTCGCTGGTGGCCTCGTTGAGGCCGCCGGACTCGCCGGAGTAGGTGAGGTTGGCGGTGGCTGCGGTGACGCCGTGGCTCATCTCGTGTCCGGCCACGTCCACCGCGGTGACCGGGGTGTTGCCGTTCTGCGAGGAGCCGTCGCCGAAGTACATGCAGAAGCAGTTGTCGTCGTAGAAGGCGTTCAGCAGGCTGTTGTCGACGTGGACGTAGGCGGGGGCGCCGCGGCCGTCGTTGCGGATGCCGGAGCGGTTGAAGGTGTTCTTGTAGTAGTCCCAGGTCTTCGCCAGGCCGTAGGAGGCGTCCACGGCGGCGCTCTCGCGGCTGGAGTTGGTGCCGTTGCCCCAGGAGTTCGTGGCCTTGGAGAAGGGCCGGGCGTTCTGCCTCGGGTTCGACTGCGGGCTGTTGTACGAGTCGTAGACGACGGTGCCGCCGTGTGCCGCGTCGGTGAGGGTGTAGCCGCTGCCGGACTGGGCGGTCTCGATGGAGACCTGGCCGACGGTGACGCCGTTGCCGGTGCCCGTGATGTTCTGGTGCAGCTCGTACTGGTCCAGCGGGGCGCCGCTGGAGGCGTCGACGATCACCGCCTGCCGCGAGGCCGGGCCGTTCTCGCCCGCGCCGGTGACGGTCGAACGGTAGGCGAGGACGGGCACCTTGCCGACCGCGTACACCACCAGGGCGCTGTCCTTGCCGCTGGCCTTCGCGTGCCTTACGTGCTTGGCGTGCCTCACGGCCGCGGCCGAGGCGTCGGTCGCCGTCAGCTTCGGCGTGGTGCCGGCGATCCGGATCGCGCCCTGGTGCGCCAGGTCCGAGCCGGTGATCCTGCCGTTCTTGGCGAGGTGCACCACCAGGTCGCCGCCGATGACGGACAGACCTCTGTAGGTGCGGTCGTAGCGCACGTGCCGGGCGCCGTCCGCGTCGATCACGACGTCCTTGGCCACCAGGCGCTCGTCGGGGCTCAGGCCGAGCGCGCGGGCGGTGGCGGCCGCGTTCCGGCCCGCCGTGCGTATCGCCTCGCCGCGCGCGTCGGCCGTCATCGCCCGGAAACCGGCGCCGGGCCGGGCGGCGGAGGTGCCGGCGGCCGTGCTGGACTGGGGGGCGGCGGCGGTGGACTGGGGGGTCGCCACGGCCACGGAGCCCAGGGCGAGGGCTGCCGCGACAGCGGCAGCCCGGGCGTTCTTGCGGTTCATCGCAATCCTTCCGCCGAGCCTCGTTGGGGAGATGCCGCGGAACGTCATCTGGGGTGCGGGGAGTGTTCGGCGGCAGTTGGCTCGGCTGTGGCCATGAGGCTAGGGACGCGGGGGGTGGCCGACATCGGGGCAATCCCTTGATCTGGACGGGAAGGCCCGGCGGACGCACCATGGCCCGATGCCAGACTCCGCGATGTGGATGAGCGCGCCCCACGAGACCGTGCCCGTGCTGCCGGTGGTGCCGGAAGACGTGAACGGCACCCGTCGGGTGGTCCTGTTCGGACCGCCCGGAAGCGGCAAGACCACGGCAGCCGGTGTCCTGGGACGGCGGTCGGGCCTGCCGGTCCTGCGGTTGGCCCCGGGCCCACAGGACACCGAAATCCCGTACACCGGGCTGCTCGAACTCGCGCTGGCGCTTCAGTCACTGCCCGCCGCACGAGAACTGACGGCACGACTCGACGAGGCCACGGACCGGCCGGGCTCCCCGGACCGTTCCAGTTCGGCCCTGCGGCTGCGCCGGCAGACCGCCGCCCTGCTGCGGGAGGCACCACCCATGACGCTGGTGGTGGACAACGCCCAGTGGCTGGACCCGGCCAGCGCGGCCGTCCTGGGCTGGGCCCTGCGCCTGACCCCGGACCTCCCCGTCGTCGCCGCCGAGCGCACCTGGCGCCCGGAGGCCGGAGGCCACTGGTGCGGGGAGGACGCGTACACGGTGCGTGTTCCGGCTTTGACGGCCGGCCAGCTCACGGCTCTGCTGTCGCCCTACCGGCTGCCTCCTCGCGAGGCCGCGCGGATCCACGCGTGCAGCGGCGGGAACCCGGCCCTGGCCCTGGCGCTGGCCGACGCCTCGCGCCCGCTCCCGGACCGTGACGGTGGAAGCGGGTCGGCCCTGCCGCCGACGGCCCGCCGACTGGTGGGCGAGTGGCTGGACGAGGTACCGGCCCAGGTTCAGGAACTGCTGACGTTCGCCGCACTGGACGACCGGCCCGACATCGAGCTGCTCGGCCGCCTCGCCGGTCCGGCGGCCCAGACCCTCCTGGCCCAAGCCGAGGCGGCAGAGCTGATCGGCGTCGGGCGGGCGGACGGGAGCGTGCGGTTCACCGCCTCCGCGATCGGCACGGAACTCGCGACCCGGCTGCCGGGCACCACACGCCGACTCCTGCACGCGCGCCTGGCCGAGGCCAGCCGTGACAGCGTCCGCCGCGACCGGCACACCGCGCTGGCGGCCGACACCGCCGACCCTCGTACGGCCCGGCACACCGCGCGCGCCGCCGACCGTGCCAGGCTGCGCGGCGAACACCTCCTGGCCGCCGAACTCTCCCTCCTCGCCGCCGAACGCACCCCGCGCGAAAACACCGGACTGCTCACCGCGCGGGCACTGACCGCCGTACGCGACGCCGCGCGCTGCGGCGACCTCTCCCGCAGCCGGGCAGCCACCCGCCTCGTCCTGGAACAGCACAGCAGTCCCGCCCAACGCGTCAGCGCCCTCCTGAGCCTGCTCGACGCGAGCGGACAGCGCCTGAACGGCGCGGACGAACTGTTCGCCGAGGCGGTCCACGAGGCGGCCGGCCGGCCAGACCTGATCGCCCAGATCCTGCTGCGTCAAGCCGTCCGGGCCAACGTCAACGAAGGCGCTCCCGAACAGGCTGATGCCCTGGCCGCCCAGGCCGCCGCTCTCGCCCAGGCGGCCGGTGACACCACCACCACCGCGCTCGCCCTGACGATGCAGGCACGCCTCCAGCGCATCCTCGGCAGCCCCGGGGCCGATGCCACGCTCGACCGAGCACTCTCCCTCGCCCGCACCAGGGCCGTTTCTGTCAACACCACCCCGGAGCACCTCGCCGCCCGTCACGCGCTCTTCGACGACCGCCTGACCGATGCCCGAACCCTTCTGCTGCCCCTGCTCGTCCAAGCCCGGCGGGCCGGGGACGCCGAGGGCACCGTGGACATCCTGCGCAGCCTCGCCGAGGTGGAGATCCGCGCCGGGCGGTGCGCCCAAGCCCTCGACTACGCCGCCCGCGCCCAGGCACTGACCGACGGTGCGGGCCTGCCGCCCGGGCCGGCCTGCTACACCTCCGCCCTCGTCGAGGGCACCGCCTCACGCACCGACCTCGCCCTCGTCCACGCACGCCGCGGAGTCGACACCGCCCGGCAGGACGACAACAAGGTCTTCCTCTCCCGCAACCTCTTCGCTCTCGGACACCTCCTCCTGGTCACCGGCCGCCCCAAGGAAGCTCTGGAGGCCCTGCAAGAGGTGCGGGACCTCGAGGAACTTCAGCAGGTCCACGACCCGTCCGTCCTGCGCTGGCACCCCGAACTCGCCGAAACCCTCGTCACCCTCGGCCGCCTCGACCAGGCGCAGAGCCTGCTGGACGACACCCGCCGCGCCGCGACCGGCCTCGGCAGAGACGCAGTCCTCCCTTCGCTCGAACGCACCCAGGCGCTTCTCGACGCCGCCAGCGGCGACTACGGCACCGCGGCCCGGCGCCTCAACGACGCGGCCGACCGCCTCCACGACCTCCCCCTCGAACGCGGCAGGACCCTGCTGGCGCTGAGCCACACCGAACGGCGCGGACGCCGACGCGCCGGCGCCCGCGCCGCCGCGCAAAGCGCCGTCGACCTCTTTACCGCCCACCAGGCACACCCCTGGGCCCAGACCGCCGCGCAAACCCTCAGCCGGCTGGAAGCCGCCCCCACGGGCGGCAGCACCCGCCCCCGCCTCACCTCTGCCGAACAACGCTGCGCCGAACTCGCCGCCGCCGGTACGAGCAACCGCGACATCGCCGCCACCCTCACCGTCAGTGTCAAAACGGTCGAGGCGACCCTCACCCGCGTCTACCGGAAACTCGGCCTGCACTCACGCGTCCAACTCGCGCACGCCTTCACACCGGCACGTGAGTGACCCGCTCGGACGGCTACGGGAACCGTCGTCCTCGCCGGTTCCGTCCCCGTCCGCCGAGGTGTAGTGCAACTGTGCGAGGCTCATGCGTCGGCTCTCTTCGTCCCTGCCTGAAGATCCCCTGCCGCCCGCACCCGCCCGCGCGGTGGCGGCGGCCTCCCGGCAGAGCGGCGACCCCGGCGGGGAGTGCTCCGCAGTCGCCGGGGCGACGCTCTCAAGGACCGGACGCACCAGGGGATGAAGGCCGGGCAACCCCCGGCGGGCTCAGATCCAGCCGCGCTCCCGCGCCCGGACCCCCGCCTGGAACCGCGTACCGGCGTCCAGTGTGCGCAGCAGAGCCGCCACCCGCCGCGTCGCCGTGCGGACGCTGACCCCCGTCCGACCTCAACTAATCAGCCCAGTACAGGCGGTGAGGGCCCGACAGCTCCGCCTCCACCTCGCCGTACATCGTCTCCGCCTCGGACCGACGCCGGTGCAGCAGGGCCGGCAGCGCCGACCGGGAGCTCACCGCTTCCGAGCGGCCCCGGCCCACCCTCCGCACGAACACGCACTCGACGGAGCCTCGTTCCGTCGACCCGCCGGCTTCCCAGCGCGCATCTGTATGAGACCCGCCGAGGAGCACCTTCGACAGGTCATCTCCGTAACGACGCACCGCAACACAAGTGACCCTCGAATCGCGTGCGGCGCGGCGGGTCCAGTGCAGCGCGGAGGTGATGCTGATGCCCAGGAGGTCGCTGAGGAGGGCGGCGGGTAGGTCGGTGGCCAGGGTGAGCAGGGCGGTGTTGCGGCTGGGGTGGGCGGGCAGGCGGTGGCGGCGGAGTCTGGCCCCGAGGGCGGCGGATGAGCGGTGGGTGCCGGCGACGTATCCGGGCCTGCTGGTGTCAGCGAAGACCCGGGCGCACTCCTTTCCTTCCGCGGCGAACCGCCCACCCGCCCAGGGGAGGCAACCGGCCCTCCCCCACCGCCAGACGCGGCGCACCGCTGTCAACAAGGCCGTGAACACCCAGACCAGGCACGCCCTGACCGCAGCCGTCGTAAGCTCGGCCGCCCTCGCCCCCACCAGCCAGCTGAGTCAGGCGAAAACTCGGTAGCTCTTCGAGGTCGACTCTGCATACGTTCGGCCGCATGGCTGACGACTGCTTCAGGCATCCGCGACTCGCCGCGATCTACGATCCGCTCGACCCCGACCGCAGCGATCTCGATGCCTACCTCCGGATGGCGGATGAGTTCGGGGCGCGCCAAGTTCTGGACATCGGCTGCGGCACCGGGGTGTTCGCACTTCGCCTGGCCGACCGCGGGATCGACGTCGTCGGTATCGATCCCGCCCAGGCATCCATCGACGTCGCCCGGGCCAAACCGGGCAGTGACCGAGTGCGCTGGATCTGCGGTGACGCCGCAGCCATCCCGTCACTGCAGGCCGACCTCGCGACGATGACAGCGAATGTCGCCCAGGCCATCGCTGATCCGGACACCTGGCAGACGACGCTGCAGCGAGCCTGCGCGGCACTACGGCCCGGCGGGCACCTGGTCTTCGAAACCCGCGATCCGGCCAGACGTGCCTGGGAAGAGTGGAGTCGCAAGAAGTCCTACCGCAGGACGGGCATCCCAGGCGTCGGCACTGTCGAGTACTGGGTCGAGTTGATCGAGGTGAGCTGGCCTCTGGTGACGTTCCGCCAGACCTACGTTTTCGCAGCGGACGGACAAGTGCTGACGTCGGATTCGACGTTGCGCTTCCGAGATCGCGACGAGATCGAGACGGATCTGGTCACGCACGGCTACGTGGTGCAAGACGTGCGCGATGCGCCCGACCGGCCAGGCGCAGAGTTCGTCTTCCTCGCACGACGCGCCTGACCCAGTCCAGGACAAGCGGTGGTGAGCAGCCGTTCTCGCGTCTGGACGCGCTGCGCTTTGCCCGGCGCGTCGTCGAGCGGCAGGCGGCACGGCAGCTGGCCCTCCTCGACCGGTGGATCACCGACGAGGAACAGCGCCAGGCCGAACGGCGCCGAGGTCAGGAGCGAAGGCCGGAGCCGGCGCAATGGCTGATCCAGTACAGCCTGAACCGCTCCAACATCGACGGCGTGTACACACCGGTGACTGCTGGGCCGCCGCCAGAGCGGCCGGTGCCGCCCGGCCACCCGGCAGCAGGCACGCGACGCCCTGCTCCAGCACGTCCCGGCCCTGTGCCCGCTGCCGGCCCCGATACAGCCCTCGGTATCGGCCGGCTCCGGGTGACCGGGTCGGTGCGCACCGTGCTCCGAGCGGCCGACGGGGAAGGCATCATCACCCATGGCCTGGCCCTTGCCCGAGCCGATGCTGACCATGGCCGTGGACAGCCCAGCCCCGCCCGCCGGGTGGGTCGCCGAGCCGAAGTGGGACGGGTCTTCGGACACCTGAGGCTGTCTCATCAGAAGATGACGGCGGCTTTCGCGGCAGCCGGTGGGCGTCGGCCGGTGCGTGGCTCTGGCTGATATCCCCTGTGCCCGGCGGGGCCGTTCGCCGTCGGCCGCAGGGGGTGCGTGACTCTCGTGTATGTGCCAGGGTCGAGGGCTGGTCGGTCCGGTCCCGATCGGGTTGTGCCGGCTTCAGGGGTGGGCCCGTGGAGGGGGAGGTACGGAAATGGCGACAACGGCTGCCGCGCTGGTTCTGCGCGGAAGGCGGCGTGCGGCGCTTCGTCTGGAGGGTGAGGTGGTGGTGCTGCGCAGACCGGCCAGGGAGTTTTGGATCCCGGTGGAAGCGATAGCGGAGGTGCGGGCGGAGGGGCGTTGCGTCGAGATCGAACTGCTGGGTGGGGCGGAGCCGACGGTCTACCGCGTAGAGGGTGTCTCCGCGGCGGGCGCTGCCGCCTTCGGACGGGCGGTCGGTCATCTGCTGCCGCCGTCCGGTGGTGGCGTCGGCTCCGTAGACGGTTTGTCGCTGGTGGAGGTGCGTTCGCTGCCCGGGCGGAGGTGGCTCTCCGGGTGGAGGCTTGCCACCGTGGTGGTGGGCGGCCTGCTCTATGCCGGGCTGGTGGCGGCCGTGGGGGTGACCGGGGGCGGAATCCGGGTGGTCACGCTGCTCTGTGGTTCGGCCGGTATATACGCAGGCGGTTTATTCATTTACGGCGGAATTTGGGGGATTATGAGGCAATGGCGGCTGAGACGGCGTGGCATCACTGTCATGGCCCAGTTCTCGCATTACACCGACAAGTGGAAGATGTATACGTACACCACGGTCACCGGCCTGAACTACACGTACCGGTCAGCCAGCAGCAGCACGGACCCGATCGAGGTCACCTACGACCCCGCACACCCCGGCGACGCACAAGAGGTCATCGGCCTCCTGGGCACGCTCATCATGGTCCTCGTTCTGGCGATACCCGGCTTCGGGGCAGCACTCGGCACTTTCTTCGTCGCCCACGCGATCGGCGTGCTGTGGGGCGGCTGAACAGCAGGTGACAGCCCCTGGGGCCGGTCGTGCAAGAGCGAATCACGCGGGTGCGGCCCGGCCCGCGAACGATCGCACACTTCGTCACCGGCACCGCAGTGGCCTGAAGCGAAGAACGGCAGACGACGGCGTCGACCCCGAGCCCGGAATGCCCTGCCCACCAGAGGCAGCAACTGATCGATCTGCCCTGCTGACCGGCTGAGCTCAACGACTTCCAGGCGTCCACCCCAGGCACTCGGCATCGCCCATGTCTCACGAGACACCCTCCAATCTGGAGAAGGACGGCTCCCGCACCCAGCTCGCCATGCACACGGACGGCCGAGTGCTGCTGCGCCCGAGGCAAGGCACGGACATGACCGGCTCGTTCCCCGAGATCCGGGCTGGGCCGTCGCGCAGCTGCCCGCGGACACCGGCCTGGACGGCAAGCTCGTGGTGTGGGAGTCCGGCCGGCTGGCGTTCGAGCGGCTGCAGCAGCGCCTCGCCCGGCGCGGGACGGGGGCGGTAGAGGCGGCGTGCCAGTGGCCGGCGCACTACGTGGTTTTCGATCTGGTGCACGCGGGCGGGGATGTGACCGGCTGGCCGTACGAGCGGTGGCGCGGAGCTGGAGTCGCTGTTCGCGGACCGTCGCCTACAGGCGCCGTTGACGCTGTGCCCGTCGACCACCGGCCCTGCCGTAGCGAGGGAGTGGCTGGAGTGGACGGCGGCCGGGCTGGAGGGGCTGTGCTTCAAACGGCTCGATGAGCCGTACCGTCCGACACGATCGTGGCGGAAGTACAAGGTGCGGATCACGACCGAGGCCGTCATCGGTGCCGTCACCGGCTCCCTCACGGCGCCCCGCACCGTGTTGCTGGGCCGCTACGACACGGCGGGCCGCCTTCAGTACACCGGGCGCAGCACCACTCTCCCCCAGGCCGTCGGCCGCGCCGTGGCCGACAGGCTGGCCCCGCCGATGGATACGCACCCGTGGCAGGGGTGGACGTTCTCGGCAGGCTGGGGGACCCAGCACACGCTCGACGCTGTGCTGGTGGAGCCAGAGGTGGTGCTGGAAGTGGCCGTCGATGTCGCCCGGGACAGTGCTGGGCGGTGGCGGCACCCGGTTCGGCCGCACCGCATTCGCACGGACGTCGACGTGACGCAGGTACCGCTGTTCGGCGAGGACGACGCCTCGCCCTGAGCCTTCTCAGGGCCAGTTCGGCTCCGTGGTCGGGCCGTCCGCGCCTGGCCGCTGGCGTTCGACTCGCGAGAACACTCGAGAAGCAAGGCCCGGACCAGGCGTCCGGGCCTTCGTCATGCCTCGGAAACTCCCCTCCTGACCGTTGCTGTCCGGGTCCGGGCTTGTGGCCCTACGGGGTGAAGAAGCCGTGCCCGGATGGACGAGACGCAAGCACCACAGACCTGTCACCGTCCCGCCCGTCATAACGAACTCAGCTTGGAGGCCTTACTGATGACCAGCCGCCAGACACCCGGGGCAACAACCGCGCCGATCGCCGCTACGCTGAATGCGCCCACCCTGGGCCGGGCCGAGACCCCACAGGGGCGCTCTTCTGCAGAGAGCCGCAGCAGGACCGCCGGCCGCGAAGCGCACGCCACCCCCACGTGGACGACACCATCACAGGTGTCCGCCGTCCTCGATCCCCCTGCTCAAGGGAGCAGCATCATGGCCCGGGACACCGTTCCCGCGCCCGTCCAGCCGCCTGACCCCGCGCCCGCTCCGCAGCAGCCTGCTGTCGGTGCCGGCCTGCCCGCCGCGATAGGCCAGGGCGCCGTTCAGGGCGCCGCCCGCTCCGTCACCGACCGGCTGATGGACAAGTTCCTCACGAACCCGCCGACTGGCTCAGAGCCCTGTGGCACGCGCTGCCGAAGCCCTGGGAGTAGCCGCCACGGCCGGGCACGACGGTCCTGCCCGGCCGTGGTCTCCGCCCCACTGGCCGCGGCCCGCGCCCGCAACCTCCGGGCGGGGGCGCAATGGCATCGTTCGTCGCGTTCCGGTGCCCCTGCATGTGCCGGAGACGCATGCAGGCGCGCGGACCATGGCCGTACCACCGGCGCACGCGACGGCCACGGCGCGCTGCGCCGGTACAGTGCCGCCGCGGGGCAGCGTGCCGTCCCTGCGGAGTTCGTACCGCGGTGGCCGCTGCCAACGTGGCGGCTGCCACGGTGAGTGCGTCCCCGGCCACGCCGTCCAGACGGCCGGATCTCAGTGACCGGCGTTCAGCCGAACGCGTAGGCTCTGGACGCTGCGGGCGACGCGCGCCGGGGCGTAGGAGACGTGCCGGTCGAGGAGCTGGGGGTTGAGGCGGAGCAGGTGCTGCAGTGCCGCGCTTGCTTCGAGGCGGGCCAGTGCCGCGCCGAGGCAGTAGTGGCTGCCCAGGCCGAAGGCGAGATGCCGGGTCCGTCTGCCGAAGTGGAGCCGATGCGGGTCGGGGAAGGCGCGCGGATCGCGGTTGGCAGCGCCGAGCAGCACCGACACGATGGTGCCGCGCGGGACGGGCGTACCGGCGACCTCGGCGTCGGCCAGGGCGCTGCGGGGCGCCAGTTGGATGGGCGGATCGAAGCGCAGCAGTTCTTCCACCGCCGCGGCGGTCGCCTGCTCCGAAGGTCCGGTGGCTGCGAGCTGTACGAGCTGATCGCGGTGCTGGAGGAGGGCGTGCATGCCGTTGCCGATGAGGCCGACGGTCGTCTCGTAGCCGGCCGCAACGAGCTGGGCGCAGGTGGCCACCGTCTCCGCCCGCGCCACCGGAGTCTCCGCACCGTGGGCCAGCGTAGCCAGCAGCCCCGTGGCGTCCGGCTGCCGTAGCGCCACGCTGATGTCTCTCGCCAGGACGATCCGTGCCCGTGCGATGCGCTCACGCGTCTCCGTATCGAGCAGGTGGGGTGGGTCCATGCCGCGGACGAGGAGCGCCGCTGCCCGGGTGAAGCGGTCGCGGAAGTGTGCCGGGACACCGATGAGGTCCGCGATCACCGTTGCGGACAGCGGGCGCGCGATGTCCGCGACGACATCCGTGCTCCCGGTCCGTGCCGCTGTCCGGACCAGGGTGCCTGTCAGATCGTCGATTTTCCGGCGCAGGCGGAGGATCTCCAGGGCGCTGAATGCGCTGCGTACGCGGGCACGTTGTCGGGTGTGGCCGGGCGGGTCGGTCAGCAGAAAGGTACGGGCGGGCACGCCGTAGCGGGTCTGCTCGTGAGCCGCTTGTGCTCCGTGTCCGAAGCGCGGATCGCGCAGTACGGCCACAGCCTCGAAGTAACCCAGCACGACCAGGTCGCCGGACTCGGTGCGGTGCACCGGTCCGCTGGTGCGCCGTACCCGTTCGAAAAAGAGGTACGGGTCCTGGACGAACTCCTCACTGCCCACGTCGAAAGGGAACTGCCTCATCAGAACGTCGACGAACGTCTCGGATGCGTCCATACAGGTGTCGCCCGCCATTCCTTCGGCCTTGCGGGCACCGGGGATTTCGGTATCCGCGGCTGCCCCTGATCGTTCTGATAGAGAGTGCACATGACTGGTGCGCGCACAACGGATGCCGGGGTTTTTCACGCGGCTGCGCGGACGAGACTAGGGCGCCGCTGGGCGAGTGCCGCAGCCGTCTGCTCGGGGTTGTTCCTGCTGGGTCTGGAGTGCTCAACGTAGCCGTCCCCGACGTGAAGATCGCCCTGGGCTCGTCGGCCGGGGCGTCACCGACCGGATCGGCCGTAGGCGTGCCTTCCTCCGCGGACTGACCCTCTGCGGGCTTGCCTCCTGGGCCGGTGCGGCGGCCTTCGTACCGTGGCAGCTGATCGCGGCGCGCGGTGCCATGGGCGCGGGTGCCTCACTCTTCATGGCCGCCACGCTGTCGCTGTTCACGGGGCTGTTCCCAGAAGCCGACCTGCGCCGGCGCGCCATCTCCTTGTGGGCGGCGGTCGGCGGGGTGGGCGGTGCCCTCGGGCCGGTGATCGGCGGCTGGCTGGTCGCCTATCACTCCTGGCGGGCTGTGTACTGGCTGAACATCCCCTTCGCCGCCGTCGTGATCGCGCTGACGCTACTGCTCGTCCCCTCCCCGCCACCCGCCGGGCCGAGCCCGTCGACCTGCCGGTGACCGTCCTGTCTGCTGACCGGATTCGGCGTGCGGCTGCGGGTGGGCCAAGTCACCCATGCTGCCGCGTCATGTGATGCGGCGCCCGGTCACCGTCGCTGGGGCGACGCTGGCCATGACGTCCATCGGGATGTTCGGCGCCCTCTTCCTCATCTCCCTCTATCTGCAAAGGGGCGCTGGGCTGCACGCCGTGGCAGGCGGGTGCGCGCACGCCGCCGATGCCCGCCGCTCTCGTCGCCGTGGCCGCGCGGGCCGCCGTACTCACGACGCGGCTGGCTCCCAGAGTCCTCATGGTGGGCGGCCCGGCCGTCGTGGCCGGGGCGTTCGTGCTGCTGGCCGGCACCACAGAGCGGTCCGGGTATGCGCACCTGGCGCCCGTGCAGATCGTCGCGGGCACGGGTCCGGGGCTGACGGCTGCGGCCGGGACGTCGGCCGTCATGGACAGCGCGGGGGAGCCGGGCGTCGGGTCCACGATCAACGACGCTACCCGGCAGGTCGGCGCGGCACTCGGCGCCGCCGTCCAGGGCTTCGTGCCGGCCACCGCCTACCGGGACGGCATCGGTGACGCGCTCGCCCACGCGGGAGTGACCGGCATCCCGCCCGGCGCGCTGGACGACGTCGCCGCCACCCGGCTGGCGACCCGCAGTTCCGGCCCCGCCGTGCGGCCACCTGCTGACCGCCGCGACCCCGCAGTGCGTGGGCGACGGCAGTGGTCGCCCTCACCGCCGCAGCGGTCGCGTGGAGAGGGCTGCCGCGCCACCCCGCCCCGCACACGTGGTGACGGGCGGTCCGTGATAGACCACATCGGTTATTTCCTCCGACACGCCTTCCCGCATGGCCGGGTAGTCCACTGTCCGTGGGTTTTGCTGGCGGCCCGTTGTACGGCTTTTTCCTACCACCATTCCGCGGAGTGATTTTGGCTGAGCAGCTGTTCGTCGACACCCTTGTCCGTCTCATCGTCCGCCATTTCGAGATGGACCCCGGTCAACTGACCGCCGACAGCAATTTGCAGCACCTCGGCCTGGACTCGATCGCCCTGGCCGAGCTGCTCGTGGTGGTCGAGGAGGAGACCGGCATCGACGTTCCCCTCACCGACGAGGCGATGCCTACAGGAGCCGAGGTCACGATCGGCGCGGTGGCCGACTACGTGTCCCGGTTCGCCGACGAGTCCGCTCTCGCCGTCCTCCACGTCCTGGCCGCCGCCCCCGCGGAAGCAGACGTGTGAGCGCACCCCGGAGCGTCGTCACCGGCGTCGGGCTGGCGACCGCGGGCGGTGTCGGCTCCGAGACCACTTGGCGGCGGCTGTGCGCCGGGACACCGACGGCGGCCACGGACGACCGACTGGCCGGGCTCCCGGTGGACTTCAGCTGCCGGGTCCCGGACGACGACCTCGCCGCGGCCCTCGGCCGGGGCCTGCGCTGGCGCACCGACCGCTTCATCCACCTGGCCGTCGCCGCCGCGCGGGAAGCCGTCCGGGACGCCGGTCTGGATCCCGCGGAGTGGGAGGGCGAGAGAGTCGGCGTCGTGATCGGGGTGGGCAGCAGCAGCCGCGACACCGACCTGCACACGGCCCGGTGCCTGACCTCAGGTCAGTTACAGAAGATCTCACCGACCACGGTCCCGCGCGCCCTGCCCAACATGGCCGCCGGGGAGGTCTCGGCGGACCTGGGCGCCAAGGGGCCCGGTTTCGGGGTCAGCACCGCGTGCGCGTCCGGGGCGACCGCCATCGGCATCGGCCGGCAGCTCCTGGAAGGCGGGATGTGCGACATCGTCGTGGCGGGCGGCGCGGAGAGCGCCTGCGGCCCCATGTCCAGCACGAGTTTCTGGCGGCTGGGCGCACTGTCCACCCGCCGCCATGACCCGCAGGGCGCCTCCCGCCCCTTCGACGCGGACCGGGACGGCTTCGTCCTGGGAGAAGGCGCGGGCGTCGTCGTCCTCGAGCGGGCCGACCACGCCCGCGCCCGCCGGGCCATGCCGAAAGCGGTCCTCGCGGGATTCGGCGCCACCAGCGACGCTCACCACCCCACCACCCCCCACCCCGAGGGCGAGGGAGCGGTGCGCGCGGTGCGCCAGGCGCTGCGGCAGGCCGGTCTGACACCCGCTGACATCCAGCACGTCAATGCCCACGGCACGTCGACACCCCTGAACGACCGCACCGAGGCGGCCGTCCTGCACCGCGTCTTCCCCCAGCCACCGCCCGTCACCGCCACCAAGAGCATCCTCGGCCACTGCCTGGGCGCCGCGGGTGCCGTCGAAGCCGCTGTGTGCGTCCTGACCCTCCAACACCAGACCATCCACCCGACCGCCAACCTCCACACGCCGGAAAGCGGCCTCGACCTCGACATCGTCACCAAAACCGCCCGGCCGTGCCAGATCGACGCGGTCCTCAGCACGTCCTTCGGCTTCGGCGGCCAGAACACCGCGCTCGTCTTCCAGGCCCCGTGACCGCCGGCCACCGTCCTCGTCCTCCAGCGGGCGCGCGGCGAGTTCCGGCAAGAACCGAGAGCATCACCTCGCTGAGCGTGCCGGTCGGCGATGACGAGGGATGACCATGCCGCGCTCGGTCATCATCATCGTGATCGCCACGCCCAGCGGAAGCGGCTCACGGCCGTCACGGCGCACGACCGTGCCGGTGCGCCGCTGCGCTGTCGCGGCCCGGGTGCCGCCGTTCTCCTTCGCCGCTTCCCGGGCTGCGGCCAGGGCCTGCCGTGCGAGGTCGATGCCGCTCAGTCCGGTGTTCACGCGACCACCGCCTTTGCCGCCTCGACGTCCAGCGGGCGCATGGCGAGCTCGGGCAGCCGGTCCGTTCCCGGCGCGGGCACGGCGGCCTCGATTCGGGCCGCCGCCCGTTCACGCAGCTGCTCCAGCCGCGCCGCGAGCAGGTACTGGGCGGTGCGCTTCCGGGCCGCGTCGGCGGCCTCGATGTGCTCGACGTTCGCCGCTGGGTGCCACCAACAAGACTGTGTTCTGGGCGCTGTTGGCGCTGCCAAAAAGCGTCGGCCACGTGGCCCGCGGGTACGACCCCAGGTGTTCCGGAGCCGGAACACAGTCCACGTGGGCCTGGATCATCCAGTTGTGGCTCTCCACCCGGGGGCTGGGGACTGGCGGCGTGGAGCGCGTCCACGACCGGGTGCGCCGCCTGGAGCGGGACCGGTCCGGGACGGTGCGGCGGCGGCCCTCGACTATCCCCAAGGCCGGGGTGACGCCTGGCACCGGTGGTGTGCTGAATCGCAGGTCAGCAGCTCAGTGTTGGGCGCCGGATGTCAGAGGGTCAGGCGGTGAAGGCGAAGTAGGTTCCCGTCGTCAGGCCGGAGAAGGTGATGAGCTGTCGGGGTTTGAGGCAGCTGAACGCGGCGTGCATCGCGATGCCAGCGGCGACCGAGTACGGCATCGTCTGCGGGATGAGGAGCGCGATGGGCAGCGCGAGCTCCGCCGCGATGACGGTGGCGGCGATCAGGCGCCACAGCCGGATGTCGCGGTCGGTGAGGTTGCCCAGGTGGCGGCGGACGAGGGCGGGGACGGCGTACTGGCCGCGGCGGTGCGGGAGCTGCTCTTTGACCTGGGTGTAGGTGTGGATCCACTGGGCGAGGTAGAGGCCGCTGCGGAACTGGTCGCTGCGGATCTTCTGCCAGGCGCTGTTCCAGTAGGTGTCCGTGGTGATCAGCACGAGGAGGCACTGGGCCCACGTGTTCGCAGTGCTCGGGACGTGCTCGATGCTCAGCCCGTGGCCGAGGTCGCCAGCGAGCAGGAGGGCGGTGCCGGTCAGCAGCGTGTAGCGCACGGCGTTGGGGCTTTTGAGGTAGAGAAGTTCCATGGCGGCGCCGGCCAGGACCACCAGCAGGGCGAGGCGGGGGCTACGCCGAGCGCCAGGGCGAGTGCGGCGGTCGTGCGGGTGAGCAGCGCTGGCCGGTAGACGGTTGCGAGGAGCCGGGCCCGGCGGGTGCCGAAGCGCTGTTCGGCGAGGTGGAGGCTGAGGGAGCCGAGGGCGAGGCGGTCCCAGCCGCCCTGGCCGAGAGCGAGGGTGAACCGTGCGGTGAGCACGGTGCCGAAGACGATCCGGAACAGCTGGAGCCGGCCCGGGTCGGTGGGGCGGGTGAAGCCGGAGGCGAGCGCGTCAATGAACCACACGGCTGGCCACCACCTTCACGGGCTGCTCGCCGCGGGCGGACAGAACACGGCCGTTGCCGTCGATCCGGTCGTACCGGCCACTGTTAGTGAGGTGGTCAAGGATCGCCTGGAGCTGGGGCGGTCCGAGGATGAAGGAGCCGGGCGAGAGGTGGTTGTAGATGTTGACCGGCTCGGCCTGGCCGTCCTTGATGCCGGTGAGCTGGACGATGGTGATGGTGGCACGGCAGAACATCTTCCACCGCAGCCAGCGGCCGGGCAGAGGAGTGAAGCCGGTGATCATCCACGCCACGAGGGCGAGGGTGAGCACAATCTGGGCAGCGGGCGGCACGGATTCGCGCATGCGTTGAGGACCTCCGTGTCGGGAGGGTGAAGGCGGGGTGCGGCAGGTCCCCGCGGGCCGGAGGTGCCGCAGGGGTCAGCGCTCGGGGGGCCTTGACCCCTGATGTTGAACACACGAGACACTGGATCCTGCGGATCTGAGAACGGACATCTCGTGGTCATGAAGAACTACCCGCCGGAGTTCAAGGCGGACGCGGTCGCGCTGTACGAGTCGCGGCCGGAAGCGACGATCAGGTCGGTCGCCGCCGATCTGGGGATCAACCCGGAGACCCTGCGGAACTGGGTTCGGGCAGCCGGGGCCGGGGTGAGCCGTCCCCGAGGGCGGCGGACGCAGGAACCCTCTCAGCCGCCGGCGCCGCTGGAGGCGGAGAACGCCGCCTTGCGGAAGAAGGTCCGCGAGCTGGAGGAGGAACGCGGAATCCTACGCAAAGCGGCGAAGTATTTCGCCGGGGAGACGCGCTGGTGAACCGCTTCCAGTGTGTCGCCGACCTCCAGCGCCGTCACGGCGTGAAGCGGCTGTGCAGCATCCTCGGCGTCAGCTGCTCGAGCTTCTGCTACTGGCGCCGGACAGCCGCCGACCGGGCCGCCCGGCAGGCGGCCGACGCCCGCCTGGCGGCCCGGATACGGGCGGTGCATCAGGAATCGGACGGCACTTACGGAGCCCCGAGGATCACTGCCGAGCTTCGCGCCGAAAACGGTGAGGCGGTCAACCACAAGCGGGTCGCCAGGATTATGCGGGCGTCGGGGATCGAGGGGGTCCGGTTGCGCCGTCGGCACCGCACCACCGTCCCCGACCCGGCCGCGGCCAAGGCCCCGGGCCTGATCGGCCGCGACTTCACCGCGGACGAGCCGAACACGAAGTACGTCGGCGACATCACCTACCCGCCCGTCGAGGGCGGGAAGTTCTGCTACCTGGCGACTGTCATCGACCTCGCCTCGCGCCGTCTGGCCGGCTGGGCGATCGCCGACCACATGCGCGCGGACCTGGTGACCGACGCCCTGGCTACGGCGATCCGCACCCGCGGCAGCCTCGCTGGATCGATCACGCACACCGACCACCGAGCCCAGTACACGAGCAGGGCATTCGACCAAGCCTGCAGGTCAGCAGGGGTTCGGCGCAGCATGAGCGCCGTCGGGTCCAGCGCGGACAACGCACTCGCCGAGTCCTTCAACGCGACCTTCGAACGCGAGACCCTGCAAGGACGAAAAAGCTGGCCAACCGAGCGCGAGGCCCGACTCGACGCCTTCCGATGGCTCCACCGCTACAACACCCGACGCCGACACTCCCGCCTCGGACAACGATCACCGATCGCCTTCGAAAACGCCTTCCACCTCACACCAACTACGCTGGCCCAAGCCGCATAACCCGTGTTCAGGATTCAGGGTCAAGGCCCGTCGCGAAAGTCACCCTGAAAACCCTCCAGCGTTTCGTCTGGCACCGGGTGATCAACTAGTGGATGCGGCTGCACCCCTGGAGGTGGAAGGACGTCCGCCGACACCTCACCGACCACAACGGTCGGTGGCGAAGGCCCTCGGCGGACGGGATCGAACTGTTCGACCTCCAAACGGTGACGGTCACCCGCTACCGATACCGGGACAACACGATCCCCGACCCCTGGAACCAGCTCAACCACGCCTTAACGGCAGAAACCGTGGAGAGCCCGGTGCGTGGAGACACGCACGCCGGGTTCGGCGAGCGGCACGGAGAAACGGAACGGTGGTGACACCGTCACCGCGCTCCGTGCCGACTCAACCGGTCATGCAGGTCATGGCGGGTGATGCTGGGCGGCGGTGTCTACGGTGGAGGCATGCCGACGTCTCCGCCCGCCCCTGACCAGGCCCCTGTGCCGGTGCGGTCCTCCTGCCCGGGGGCCAAGAGGTCGTCGCGCGGCTGTGGGCGCGCCGCCAGCTGCCCGACGGATGGCGCTACGCCGTCGCCCGTCTATGAGAACGGGCCCGGGGACAGCGTGGAGGCGGCCGAGTACCGGGGCTGGGTGCGGGCGCCGGAGCACGTGCGGCCCGTAGCCGGCGTCTCGTACGACCAGGTGCCCACCGAGTACCTGCCGAAGCCGTCGGTCGTGGACCAGGTCCTCAGGCCGCGCCGCCCGTCGGGGTGGGTGATGGTGAAGGCCGGCAACCGTGGTCCCGGCCGGGGCGGTGTCGTGCACGCCGTCGACTGCGAGGACGCCCCGGCCGGGGCACCGGTGCTGACGCTGGAGCGGGCCCTAAACGTGGCGCAGCAGCCGGGCGTCCGGCTGTGCTCACTGTGCGGCGCCGCCGCCGCCGAACTGGACCCCGTCCTCAAGGGCTTCGACGGCGGCTTCGAAGAGACCTGAGCGGCAGATCAGCGGTGGGCGACGGTGTACCCGGCGTCGTTGACGGCGCGGGTCCACACGTCGCGGTCGAACCACTTGGTGATGTTCGGCTGCAGTTCGGTGATGGGCAGCGTGGCGATGCATGTCTTCGCCCTCGCCGTCGGCTGGTCCGCCACCGGTGTCCCGTGGTGCTGTCGCGTGCGTGGCAGCACCACGGGACACCGAGGCCGGGTTACCGATCACCCCCGTTGACCCCGACACCGACCGCGACGGGACTTTCCGTGCCGTCCGGGTTCCTCAGGGTGGTGAGCGAACCGATGTCCGCCCCGTCCGACGCCGCGGTGCGAGCGCTCGGTGAGAGGTTCAGCGCGCCGTGGCCGAGGCTGGTCAGCGCGCTGCCGGCGGGACGGGACTACGCAGTTGGACTTGTCGGACTCGAAGGAGCCGTTGACGGCCGTCACACAGAACTCGAAGTTCCACACGCCCGGGAACAGGAAGGCGACGCCGTGGTGGGTGTCCTCGATGATGTTCTCGTCGGCCTCCGGCGGGGTGGTGCCGCCGTCCTTGGCGTTGGAGATCCACAGCCGGTAGCCGGCCGCCGAGTTCGCGGCGTTCCAGTTCAGTTCCACCGTGGTGGGATCGACGGTGGTCACCCGCAGGCCGGTCGGGGTAGCCGGGATGCCGCCGCCGACCATCACCGGCCGGGCCAGTGCGGGCAGCCCGCCGCCGGCGGCGTTCCAGGTGGCCGCCGCGACGAGGTAGCGGTGGCCCGGGTTCAGCCCGTAGATCTGTACCCGGTTGCCGCGGAAGCCGGTGCCGGTGAGCCAGGCGTCGGGCGTGTCCCTGTCGAAGAGGATCACTTCGTACCGGTCGATGGTGTCGGTGTAGGGGCCGTCAGGTGGTGCGATTTCGAGCTCGATGCCATTCCGGAGGAGGGGCCAGCTGGCGACGATCCGCGGCGGCCGCGCCGTCTGCGGGTGGGCGACCGCGCTGACCGTGCCGGACCAGGGGCCCTTGACATTGTCACCGCCGACGGTGCGCACCTGGTACTCCCACTGGATGCCGTCGACGGTCCAGGTGGTGTCGGTCCGGTTGCTGTTGACGCGGCCCTCGCTCCAGGTCGTCTGGCCGGCGATCCGCGACCGCACGTCGTAGCCGAACGCCCCGTACACCGGGTCCCAGGTGACGGTCACGCCCTTCGGAGTGGACTCGGCCTTCAGACCGGTCGGCACGGGTGTCGGCCGGACCGGCAGGTTCTCGGGCGGGAAGGGCATCACACCCCGGCCCAGGCCGTACTGGTCGTGCAGGGTCTGCTCGAAGGCGATGGCGAGCTGGTACTCGCCGAAGGCGTTGGGGTGCAGGCCGTCATAAGCGGCCGGGCAGGCGGCGGGGGCGCACGAGTACCCCTTCTGCCAGTCGACGACCTCCATCTGGGAGATGGCCTTTAGTAATTCCCGACCGCTCCCGCACGACCGAGACCGGCCCCGATCCTTCGGGGCCAGTCTCGGTGCGTCAACCGGCGACGGTGGTCAGGTTGCCGGGCACGTAGGATCCACCCTGATTGTTGAGGATCACGCCGAGCCGGTTGGTCGCGTTGATCATGGCGACGAGGGAGACGAGAGCGATAGCCTGCTCCTCGTCGTAGTGCTTGCGCACCCGGGCCCAGGTCTCGTCAGTGACCCCTGCGTATCCGTCGATGATGCGGGTGCCTTCCTCGGTGAGGGCAAGCGCAGCTCGCTCGGCGTCGGTGAACATGGCGGAATGCCGCCAGGCGGCGACGAGGCTGAGCCAGGCCGCGTCCTCGCCGGCCGCGGCGGCGTCCTTGCTGTGGATGTCGACGCAGAAGCCGCAGCCGTTGATCTGGCTGGCTCGCAGCTGCACCAACTCCTGGGTGGATTTGGACAGCGGCGACTCCTGGATGACCTGGCTGACGGCGTAGATCCGCTTGCCGACCTTCGTGCCGAACTCGGTGTCGAACAGATTCATACGGGTTTCCATCGGGGCTTCCTCACTCATGGAATCGTGTGGCTGATGCCCATGAGGCGCCGGTCGCCGCGCTCCTGTGACACGGAGTAGATGTGACGTTGGTCACGGGGTGCGGCTGTCACAGAACCGAGGCCAGCGGCGTCCCGTGTACGACACGCACCACACGTAGCGAGACAGAAGTCGGGAACTGACGAGTATGGACAGGGATGCTGGCAGCGATGCGGGGGCGGCCACGGACAGCTTCATTTCCCACCGCAATCTGCTGTTCACGGTGGCCTACGAGATGCTGGGCTCGGCGGCCGACGCCGAGGACGTCCTCCAGGAGACGTGGCTGCGCTGGTCGGGCGTCGAGCACGCCACAGTCCGCGACCCGCGCGCCTTCCTGGTCCGCATCACCACCCGCCAATCCCTGACCCGCCTTCGCACACTCCGCCGCCGCAAGGAGACCTACGTGGGCCCGTGGCTGCCCGAGCCGCTGCTCATCGCGCCCGACGTGGCCGAGGACGTCGAGCTCGCGGACAGCGTCTCCATGGCGATGCTCCTCGTACTGGAGACCCTCACGCCGACCGAGCGTGCCGTGTTCGTGCTGCGGGACGTCTTCGACCTGGACTACGACGAGATCGCGCAGGCCGTCGACAAAACACCGCCCGCCGTCCGCCAGATCATGCATCGCGCCCGCGCCCACGTCGCCGCGCGCCGCCCTCGCGAGACGGTCTCCCCGTCCCAGACCCGCGACGCGCTCGCCGCCTTCCAACAAGCGGTGGAAACAGGCGACTTGACGGAACTTCTCAACATGATCGCCCCGGACGTCGTCCTCCTGACGGATGGCGGCGGAGTCGTCCGGGCCGCCGTGGAACCGGTGGTGGGCGTGGCCGACGTGACCGAGGTCCTGGCCAGGCTCAGCGGCGCCCTGCTGCAACCGACCCTGGTCAACGGCCACCCGGCCCTGATCATCCGCCGCGACGGCCGGATCGACACGATCGTGGCCCTCCGTCTGGACGCCGGCCTCATCACCGGCCTCTACGCCGTCCGCAACCCCGAGAAGCTGTCACGCATGAACCGCGAGACGGCGATGGGCCGCTGACGCCGGGACCGGCGCCTGGGCCAGCGCCGCAACGGGCTGTCACCGCGGGAACTGGAGGTCCGTACCGCATCCCGTCGATGAGCACGTAACTACCAGCCGCCCAGCAAGTGATGGCCTCCGGGTCAGCCCTTACCTGTCGTCAAACGAACGTTTGACGACAGACGGACGTCCAACGAACCCGCGCAATCCGGGGCTTCGCGGCGGCTCGAATCCAATCAGATCTGATGGTGATTGCTGACAGGGTTTGACGACAGACAGGGTCCGATCCGCCGCACGGAAGGGGCCCTTGATGGCGAACCTGGTCTACAAACGGGCCTCGACCGACCAGCAGTCCACCGCCCGGCAGAACCTCGTCCTGGACGAGGCCGGGATCGAAGACCCAGTCGTCTTCGAGGAGGCCGCCTCCACCCCCTCCAGCGTCCGAAGTTCCGCGAACTGCTCACCTACGCGCGACCCGGCGACACCGTCCACATCTCCGAGATGTTCCGCCTTGTACGCGGCACGGTCACATCCTCGACGTGCTCGACGTCCTCCACCGTGACCGCCTCGCGCTTCGCATCCACGACGGTGCGTTCTCCGCGATGGACCTCACCGCCCGCCACCCGCGCACCGGAGAACTGCTGTCCACCGTGAAGTTCATGGTGCAGACCCTTGCCGCCGCCGGCGAACTCCAGCGCGACCTCCAACGGGAGCTGACGTACGACGGGCTCCGGGCGGCCGAGGCCAAGGGCAGCAAGGGCGCCCGACGCCCTGCCGTGGTGGCCGAGAAGACCGACGCCGTCCGCACCGCGTACCTGGAAGGCCGCTCCATCGCCGCCCTCGCCCGCGACCACGGCATCAGCCGCGGCGCCATCCGCACGGCCGTCGCCGACCTCCTGCCCGACCACACCGCCATCGAGGAGGACGCCCCCGCCCCCGAGCTGCCGGTCACCCTCGACATGCCCGGCAAGGTCGCCGACTACCTCCGCACCGCCGACCTGGAACCCGCCGAGCGGGCCGCGCTCGACCAGGGGACGACCGTACGGCGCGGCCAGGGCTACACCCTGCCTGTCAGCGCCACCCCCGCGGTCCACCGCCAGCTCCTCGATCGCTGCCAACCCCTCGACGGCACCCAGGGCGCCCCGGCCATCCCGGCCCAGCGCAAGGCCCGCCGCGAGTACGAGAACCGCGTCCACGCTCTCGTGGCCGACAACCTGCGCTGAGCGCATCCTGGAGGTATGGCCCGCCGCCGGTACTGCTCCGTGTGCGGCGCCGTGCTCCTGAGGACCGCGACACGGCGGCGCATGTACTGCGGTCCGGCCTGCCGGGCCCAGGCGTACCGGGAGCGGCAGGCCACCGAGCGAATCGGAGCACTGGGCCGGCTACTGCTGAAGGCCGTGGCCACCGACCACAAGCGCCTGCTGCGGCGGTTGACGTGCCCAGTGTGCGGACGCATGACCTACGCGGCCAGGTCCCTCCGCCGGGACGCGAAATACTGTTCTGCACGCTGTCGAGGCCGCGCCTACCGACGTCGCCACCGTCAAGACGGTGACGTCAAGGCGTCGGGACAGCGAGCTGTACCGACGAGTACGACGCACTGACGTCACGCAACGCCGATCTGTTCGCGCAGTCCTCCCAGATCAGCCCTGGCGCTGCAACGGTTCGTGCCCAGTCACACCATGATCGTTCTCAGCGCCAACGGCTGTTCCGATGCTCCCGAGCGGGCATCGGCCAGACCACGATCACCGGCTTAGCGTTAACCGTTGTACCGATGTTCCCCGAGGCCAGGGTTGTCTGGGGCCACGGGGTGCTCCTGCACGGTGGGGCGGGCCTACTCCCGCCATTCACTTCGTACAGGCTGGGAATCCGGGTACCGTGTGACGCTGGCCGACGAAGAACCCCTCCGTCGTGACTGCATCGTGAACCTTGTCCTCCGCCAACGAAGTTGGACAGTTTGTCGGCGATGTTGGACTGTTCGGGAGCCTGGAATCAGGGTTTCCCGGGGGCTGCGAGGCCGGGGTGATGTCCTGCGTGCCACCGCGGTGGTTGGAGCTGATGGCGGTGGGGAGTCGGTCGTGCCCGGGCGGTTTAAAGGATCATGCAGGTGGTGGTGGCGTGGGCGATGAGCTTGCCCTGTTCGTCGAGGACCTTCCCTTCGGCGGTGGCGGTGCGGC
>NZ_JBVHXT010000073.1:0-26578 GCF_055569255.1 Streptomyces sp. NPDC029296 | reverse complement strand
AAGCTCTTCGACGAGCACACCGCCTTCCCCGTCGAACTCGCCCCCGCAGCTTGACGTGTTGAGCGCCTGAGGTGTCTATGCGGTCACAGCACTAGGGTCAGTCTTCGAACAGGTTTCGCCCAGAGCAGGAACGAGGCGAGAGTGACCGCTGCTTTGCAGGAAGTGGTGGTCTTGTCGTACCTGGTCGCGACGCGCCACCGCGCGCCGGCCGGCGCGGCCCGGCCCGCAGCTGCTGCCTGGACGGGCTCAGGCGGAGGCGCGGGCGATGGTGCCCACGGTGAGCGTGGCCAGCATCTCCTGCAGGGAAGACTCGAAGTCCAGCTTGAACGCGGTGAGTGAGGGATCGGCTTCGTAGGCGGCGAGCATCGCCGCGGAAGGCCGTGCGTGTGTCCACACGGCGCCGACGGCCATGATCATGGCTGCGGTCAACTGCGGTGCGCTGTCGCCCAGTTCAGGAAGGTGCTGGTGGGTCAACGCCGCGATGTCGGCGACGTTGGCCACGGCCGCGCGCTTGTAGCGGGCGGCCACCTGCGGGGAGACGTTGTGTTCCAGTACGCCCGCCTGCGCGCTCAGCAGGTCACACAGGACCCGGCGCTGGGCGAGGGAGCCCGCGACGGCGGCGGCGAACTGCTCCGCACGCCGGCTCACCGGAGCGTCCTGGTCGACGCCGGCGCGCACGAGGGCAGGCAAGTCGACCGCCCACTGCCGCCAGGCACGGTCGAGCAGCTCCAGCAGGATCGCCTCACGCGATTCGAAGTAGCGCAGCACGTTGGACTTCGCCAGCCCGACGCGGCGGCTCAGCTCGTTCAGGCTGATCTCGCCGATGGGCATCTCCTCGAGCATGGCGGCGGTGGTGTCGAGGATGGCCTGGCGCCGTATCTCACGCTGCTCCTCACTGCGCGCACGCTGGAAGTCAGTCATGAGCCCCAGCTTACAGACTGCCGGTCCTTTGACATCAGACCGACGGTCTTCTACGTTGGTATTGCAGCCAAACAGACCGCCGGTCTGAAAAGGGGGCAGGGTGGCCCAGTGCCGCCGGCGCCTTCAGCGGCACGCTCCTGCACATCATCCAGGTCTTCGCCGAAGCCGCCTTCGCCGAGAACATCCTCGGCACGCTCTTCCAGGTCGCTATCACGACCCTGCCGAGTGCCGCACGACCGAGCACAGGATCACCGAAACCGAGGAGCGTGACAACAGTGAACCACTGGACTCCCGACGACATCCCCGATCAGACCGGCCGCACGGCACTGATCACCGGCGGGAACGGCGGGATCGGACTGGAGACCGCCCGCGTGCTCGCCCGGCACGGAGCCCGTGTCATCCTGGCCGGCCGCAGCCAGACCAAGCTGGACCGGGCCGTGGAGGCTGTGCGCGCCGCGACCCCCGGGGCCCGGGCGGACACCCTCGTGCTCGACCTCTCCGACCTCTCCTCCGTCCGCGGCGCGGCCACCCGAATCGCCGAGACCGAGACGGTCGACCTGCTTGTCAACAACGCCGGCGTGATGAACCTGCCCGAGCGGCGGACCACCCACGACGGCCTCGAGATGACGGTCGGTACAAATCACCTCGGCCACTTCGCCTTCGGCGCCCAGGTCTGGCCCGCCGTGCGCCGCTCGTCCGCACCGCGCGTGGTCACCGTCAGCGCCATCGCGGCGCGGTGGCCGATGGGCAGGCTGGACGACCTGATGAGCGAAAAGAGCTACCGCGCCATGGGTGCCTACGCCAAGTCCAAGCGCGCCAACATCGTCTACACCCTCGAACTCGCGCGCCGCACCGCAAGCAGCACCGTCGAGGCGCTCGTCGTCCACCCGGGGTCGGCGATGACCGGTCTGCAGCAACACGGCAACGGCACCCTGAGCCGCATAATCACCCCGATCGCCGCACGCCTGCTCATGGGCTCGGCCGAGGGCGCCGCCTGGCCCTCCCTGTACGCGGCGACCAGCCCGTACGTCCAGTCGGGCCAGTTCATCGGTCCCGCCGGACGGGACCAGACCTCCGGCACCCCCAAGCCCGCCAAACTCCCCACAGGCGCCGACGATCCCGCGGAGGGCAGACGGCTCTGGGTGGCGAGCGAGCAACTCACAGGTGTCACCTTCGACCTCGAAGCCGGGACCGCCACCTGAGTGAGCGTTCGGTTCGCTGGTGTCCGTTTGGTTTGGGGTTAGGTGTCGCACCAGTTGGGGGGTTTCCTGGGTGATTCGTCGGCTCATGAGGTCGATGCCGCGGGTAGCGGCGTGTTCGACGGCGGCGTTCTTGTGTCCGGAGTCGGCCCAGGCTTTGGTGACGCGGGGGTGGCGGGCGGCGCCCTGGTCCAGGAGGTGGGTGCCGGCGGTGGAGTCGTGGACGGCCGCGGAGGTGACCAGGACGGTGAGGAGGCCGAGGGTGTCGGTGACGATGTGTCGTTTGCGCCCGGTGATCTTCTTGGCGGCGTCCTAGCCCTGGCCGGTGAGCCGGTCGAAGATGCCGTCGGCTTCCCATTTGGCGAAGTATCCGTAGACGGTCTGGTGGGGCGGGAAGTCGTGCGGGAGGTAGCGCCAGGGGATGCCGGTGCGGTCGGCGTAGAGGATGGCGTCCATGAGGTCGCGCAGGTCGTGGGTGGGGCGGTGGATGCCGGCTCGGGCGTTCCGGCAGGGGTGATGGGTGGAGTGGATGAGTTCCCATCGCGCGTCGGACAGGTCGCTGGGGTAGCGTCGTCCGGGCTGCCTACTGCCGGAGTACGGGACCGTGGCCGAGGCGGAGAGAGTGCGCGGGCCGCCGGTGGAAGTTTTGGGGCAAGCCGGGGCACTGCTGAATGAGACGGTGCATTGTCGGGCGAAAGCATGCGCCGTTCAGACTCTCCAACTGGGTCATTGAGGGTTTATCCGCGCATACGAGGTCGTCGTGCAGTGGCCGTGTCGGAGTGCAATCTGCCAATAACCACCGCGAAAACGAACCAAACGCTCACTAAGAAGCTGTTGTCTTTCCGATCTCGGGTGGTGTCCGTCGAACGGGAGTCCTGATGTCCTGTCGGTGGGCTACGCTGTGCGGCTATGAATACCGGGACGGCCTTGCGCCACACACGGATTGGTGACCCGGGGCTCTTCTGAGCGCCGTACGGGCCGGTTTGGGCCCGCTGTTTGACCGAGGCTTTTGCGCTGCTGCGCGGGCTCCGCCTCCGTCGTGTTGATCACAGGCTCTGCACATCAACCACGACAGGAGTACTCATGCCCACCAAGACGCTGCGGATTCCCACCACGGACGGGCAGGCCGACGGCTTTGCCGCCTTCCCCGACCACAGCGAGCGCCACCCAGGGGTGCTGATGTATGCGGACGGCTTCGGCATCCGGCCCGTGCTGCGGGAGATGGCCCGCGAACTGGCCGGGCACGGCTACTACGTGCTCGTCCCCAACTCGTTCTACCGCCACGGCCCGGCACCGCTGGTCGAGCTACCCGAGTACATCGGAGAGGAGGTCCGGCCCGCGGTCTTCGCCCAGCTGATGCCCCTGATCGAGGCGCACACCGCCGAACGTGTCCTGAGCGACGCCGACGCCTACCTCAGGTTCCTCACCACCCAGCCCGAGGTCGGCGCCGGACCGGTCGCGGTGACCGGCTACTGCATAGGCGGCCTCTACGCGATGCGCACCGCCGCGGCCCACCCCGACCAGGTGGCGGCCGTCGCCGCGTTCCACGGCCCCGTGGGCTCCGACGGACCCGACCTCTTCTCCAAGATCACCGCCCGCGTCCACCTCGCCCACGCCGAAGGCGACATGACACCTGAGGCCCTCACCGAGCTCAACCAGGCCCTGAACGCGGCAGGTGTCGGCTACACCTCCGAGATCTACCCCGGCACCATCCACGGCTTCACCATGTCCGACACCGACGCTTTCAGCGCCTCCGGGCTGAAGCGTCACTGGGATCGCCTGCTCCCTCTTCTGGACCGCACGCTGTCCAGCAGCTGAGGCCCCAGCCCGGAAACCAAGCCCGAAACGGCAGCGACGAGCTGTCAGCCGTGCCTGGATCCGAATGGGCTGGACGTCGGTGAGCCAGCCGAAATGCGCGGTCTGCGCGAGCTGGCGGGGCACGACAGCCGGATCGCTTGGCATCCTTCCGAGGCACCGGGGTTGTTCGCAGTGAAGTTCTTGGCTGCTCCGGGCATACGTGCGCTTTGGGCAGCGGGGGGCTGCGGCAGGCGCGGGGCTCGGTCGGCCGTTCGTCCACTCCGTCGCCGGGCCGCGCCGGGAGACGGAGAACACCGCCTCGTAGGGACCGGCAAAAGGCGAGCGGCCGATCGCTTGGCCTTTCAGCGCGCCCTCCCCTCCTCGTGCAGCGCTCCACCGCGGGTGCCGGGCTCATCCGGAGCGGCCCGGCACCCGCCCCTCGCCGTATTGCGGCACGATGAGCACGCTCCGCATTTCACGGAGACGGGTGTCGTCCGCGCCGAGGGCTGCTTCGTGGACCTTGAGGAGATCCGGAGCAGGCGCCGGTGAGCGGACAGCAGCCGTACGCGGTCCGGCTCTCCCCGCGGGCCGCGAAGGTGCTCGCCGCGCTGCCCGAACACGCGGAGGAGATGCTCTGGGACGTCCTGAACACGGCGGCCGGCGCCCCGTGGGGCTACCCGCGGTGGGATCCGGACGACCCAGAGGGCGAGGACGTGCGCATCGCGTCCGTCGGCCGGCTCTCCGTGACCTACTTCGCCAACCGCCCCCTGCGCCACTTGTCCGTCCTGGACTTCGCCTGGCTCGGGTAGCACCCTGTGACAACGCCCCGTCCCCGGCATCGCAGCGGCATTGTTGGCGAACTCGTACCGGGCCGGGCGTGCGCTGGCGGTAGCCATCGTGGCGGGGGAGCGGTAGTCCCGCAACGGCCCCGAACTACTCCTTGCCGGGCTCGAAGTCTTCCAGGAAGTAGCTGTCGTGCCGGACGCGGAACCGCTTGAGTTCCTCGCCACCGCGCTGCGTCACCTCCGCGACTCGTTCGAAGTATTCCTCGCGCGGGGCGCCGGGGGAGAAGAGCATGAGCATGGACATGGGCTCGTCGGTCACGTTTTTGAAGGCGTGCAGGCCGCCGACGGGTACGTACAGGAAGTCGCCCACGCGGCCCGTGACCCACTTCTCGCCGTTGTAGAGCTCCAGTTCGCCGGAGAGGATGTAGAAGGACTCCGACATCGCCTTGTGGAAGTGGGTCTTGGCTCCAGCGGACCGTGCACCCAGCTCCACCTTGTACAGGCCGAATTCGCCGCCGGTCGACTCGTTGGTGGCGAGGTAGTGGGTAGAGGCGCCGGGTGAGGAGATGTCTGGCGGGGTGTCGGCCGGGCGGAAGGACGCGTTCACTTCGCCCTTGTTGCCCTGGTAGCGGGCTTCCGGGTACTCGAGGTGTTCCGGGTACGACATGATGCGCTCCTCTTGGCAGGTCTCCACCAGCATGGTGGCTCCCGCCTCCAGAAGGTGGCATCGGGCTTGCGGATGGTTTTGGGCCGGCCCGGGCTGAAGGCCGGGGACGTAGGTACTGCAGGGCTGGGTGGTGGGCCGTAGGGTGCCAGGCGTGACGTTCGTATGCCGGCTCGTGGAGTGTCGGTCCACCCTGCGATGAGGCGGTGAAGGTGAAGGTTCATCGCGGTGGTGGTGAGCTGGTGCTGTAGCCGGGCCTCGGCCAAGCCGTGATAACGGCATCGCCGCAGGCCGAAGGCCCTTACTCCCTGGGGGGATTGCGCCCAGGTGGGGAGAGGGCGCGGCACCCGGAATGGAGAAGTACCGTCGTCCGGGTGTCCGGCCCGGACGCTGTCCGCGGATGCCGCCGACTGCTGACCGCCGGCGTCCGTATCGGCATCACCCAACTGGCTGGCGCCCGCACTGGGGCCCCTCCCATCGAGCTGGACCCAGGAGGCACTGTGAGCTTCGAGGGGGGAACGGAGGACACCAGCGGTGTGGTGGGCGTGCCCCGTTCGCGACCAAGGGGATGTTGCCGCATTCTCGGGGCGCATCCCCCGCGAGAGCTACAGGAGCTGTCCACATGCGGGTGATGCGCGGACGGCGCCGGATTCCTAGCGTGGTGGTCAGGTCGCCGCCTGCGCGACCGCTCCAGGGGAGGCCACGATGAGTACGACGTCCACCGCACGGCACGCCGAAGGCCCCGGCCCGAGCAGAGGCTCCGACGGTCACGGCGCTCGCGGCGGTCGTCTCGGCCGGACCGTCCGCTCTCCGCTCGGCTGGATGCTGACGGGTCTGGTGGGCGTTGGCTTGGTCTCGGGCCTGACGGCCACGGGTCCTGGTCCGGTTCCGGTGCTGGGCGCGGTGGCCGCGGTGGCCGTGTACTGGCTGGTCATGCGCCGTGTCGCGCGTCGCTCGACGCCGGAGATCGCCCGGCGGGGAGCCGGACGGGAGGCGCTGATGGGCGGCGCGATCGGCCTGGGATTCGTTCTGGTGTCCGCCTTGCTGATCACGGCGTTCGGGGGCTACTCGTTCTCCTGGGCGGGTCATGGCTTCGTGGCGGTCGTCTGGTCCGCGGTCATGGTGCAGATCGGCACCGCGGTCACCGAGGAGTTGTTGTTCCGCGGTCTCGCGCTGCAGGCTCTGGAGCGGCTGTGGGGCAGCCGGGCCGCCATCGTGATCACCGGCGTGTTCTTCGGCATCGCCCATCTGGGCACTCCGGGAGCCACCGCGTGGAGTGCGCTGGCGATCGCTTCGGAGGCGGGCGTGATGCTCGGCGCCGCGTTCCTGTGGCGGCGTAGCATCTGGTTCGTCGCGGGTCTGCACTTCGCCTGGAACACCACCGAGCAGCTGCTCGGCATCCCGGTCTCCGGGCACACCTCCGAGGGCCTGTTCACCGTCGACGTGCATGGCTCCGCTGTGCTGACCGGCGGTGGTTTCGGGCTGGAGGCGGCGCTGGTGCCCGTCGTCGTCGGTGTGCTGCTCGCCGTCCGGATGTTCGTCCTCGCCCGCCGCGGCGGCCGTGTGCAGCCCCGTCGGTCCGCACGACCCACTCAGGCCGGCTGACCGGAGGAAACGGTAGTGATGTCCCCTCAGACGCCTCGGAACCGTGCGCTGCTGCGGGCGCCGCTCGGCTGGTGGGTGGAGCGGAACACCTTCCTTGAGGACGGCGTCCTCGCCCTGGTGCTGGCCCTGTTGGCCTTCGTACCTACCCTGTCCACCATCGGAGGGCAGATCGGGGATCTGCCCGAGCGGCCGGCGAGCGCGCTGAGCGTCGGGCTGATCCTGGCCCAGACCCTGCCGCTGGCGGCCCGCCGGCGGTGGCCCGCGGGCTGCCTGGCTGTCGTCGCGGGCGCGTTCGCCGCGCACCAGGCGCTGGGCTTCGCGACGACGTTCGGGAGCCTGGGGCTGTATCTGGCCCTGTACTCGGCCGGGGCCCACCAGGTTCGCCTCCGCCACGGTCTGGCGGGCGTGGTGAGCGCGGGATACGCCGTGCTGGCCCTCGTCCTGGACCGCCTCGGCTCACCGCAGGGCATCGCGGACTATCTCGCGTTCTATCTGACTGTGGCCGCGTTCTGGCTGGTGGGAGCCACCGTGCGCACACGGCGGGCGGAAGAGGCGCAGCGGCGGCGGCTGGCCGCCGAAGTGGCCACGGCCGCGGAGCGGGCACGGATCGCCGGCGAGCTGCACGACGTGGTCACCCATCATGTGACGGCCATGGTGGTCCAGGCGGACGCGGCACAGTTCCTGCTCACCTCCGCACCGGACAAAGCCGGCGAGGGACTCTCGGCGGTCAGCGACACGGGCCGTCGGGCGCTGACAGAGCTGCGATACCTGCTTGACGTGCTGGAGGCGACCGGCGAGTCAGCGTCCGCGGACCCGGCGTGCGCGGACCGGGCACCCACCCTGGGTCGGATCGGGGACCTGGTCGAACAGGCCCGCAGGTCGGGGCAGCCGGTCGAGTTCAGCGAGCAGGGCGAGCGGCGAGCGCAGTCCGTGGACGTGGAGCTGGCCGCGTACCGGGTGGTGCAAGAGGCGCTCACCAATGCGATGAAGTACGCCGCCGGGCAGACGACACGGGTCCTGGTCCGGCACGGTGCGGAGCACATCGAGATCAAGGTGACCACCGACGGGCCCACCGCCTCCCCGGCTTCCGCACCCGCCGCGCGGAAGCCGGACCCCGCGGGCGGGCGTGGACTGGCGGGGCTGCGTGCACGGGCGCGGATGGTCAATGGTGAACTGGAGGCCGGACCCCGGCCCGACGGCGGGTTCGAGGTCCACGCCACCATTCCGTCCAAGCCCGTATCGGAGTGACCCCGTGAGCGATGCGCCGCCACCGATCCGTGTGCTCGTCTGCGACGACCAGGCACTGGTGCGCACCGGCTACGTCACGATCTTCTCCGCCCAGCCCGACATGGAGGTCGTCGGAGAAGCCGAGAACGGGCACGAGGCGGTCCAGGCCGCAGGGCGCCTGCGTCCCGACGTGGTGGTGATGGACATCCGGATGCCCCTGCTCGACGGCATCCAGGCGACCCGGCAACTGGCCGGTCCCGACGCCGACGCACCGCCGAAGGTGCTGGTCGTTACCACCTTCAACGTCGACGCCTACGTCTACGACGCGCTGCGTGCCGGGGCCAGCGGCTTCCTCCTCAAGGACGCGCCCCCGGCGGAGCTGGTCAACGGCATCCGGACGGTCGCCAGGGGCGAGGCCCTGCTGGCCCCCGCCGTCACCCGTCATCTCATCGGCCGCTTCGCCGAACACCTGCGCCCGGCCGATACTTCCCGGCCGGCCAGGGAGGACGTGGTACGGGCACTCACCCCGCGCGAGCTGGAGGTGCTCCGGCAGATCGCTGAGGGGCTGTCGAACGCGGAGATCGCCGCGGCGCTCTTCATCACCCCCGAGACGGTCAAGACCTACGTGTCGAGGATCCTGGCCAAACTCGGCCTGCGCGACCGAGTCCAGGCCGTCGTCCTCGCCTACCGGGTCGGGCTGGCGTCCTCCACCGGCTGGTCGATGAGTAAGCGTGACGTCGGATGACGGCCCTGCCGCCCGGGGCGGCAGGGAAAGGCGTCAGGGAACACCCGCCGCGAGGGACCCCCCTCGGTCTCAGCCATCCTTCCGAGGACATCCGGCAGGTCACGCCGTTGATCACTCGACAAGTCTTCAGCACGGCAGCGACACCCCCCAGGGCTTTGGCCCCCGTCTGTACCGAGCGCGTCCGAGTAACCGCCCCCTCCGGCGCGACCCGGCCGGCTCCTCATCCGTGACGGGCTGCCGGCAGGCTCCGCTCTGGGCCCTGTCGGTGGTCCAGGGGCGCGGGCAGCGTTCGCCCGGAAGCTCAGGCGGGTTGCGCTGTCCCTACGACTGGGTGATGAGTGTGCGCGCTGTGCTCACGACTGTGTTGTCGCTGTCTCGGTCGTAGTTGGTGAGGACGACCGCGATCCAGTCCGAACCGGGGAACCACTCGAGGTTGGCGAACGTACCGGGGGCCCCGCCGTTGTGGCCGACCACCCACTGGTCGCCGATGATGTCGGTGCCGGTCGCGTAGGAGTCGAAGGGGGTGTGCGCGGGGAGCCCGGGTTTGGGCGGCAGCGGCGGCTTGGGCACCTTGGCGCCGAGGGTGAGTTCGGTGTACGCGGAGTTGAGGAGCTTGTGACCGAGCAGGGCCTTCGTGAAGCGGACCAGATCCGGGGCGCTGGCGAAGGAGTTCCCCGCGGGGATGCCCGTGTAGAGGTAGTAGTCGATGGCCTCGACCTGTTGGCCCTGAGGCTGGTGCTGTGTGGTGTAGGGGTGGGCGAAGCGCGGGTCTTCGCGCCACTGGGGCTTGGTGATGAAGTCCGCGCTGGTCATCCCGGCCCGGCGGAATATGTTCTCGCGGATGTAGTCGTAGTAGGACTGTCCGGACACTTCGGAGATGACCGAGCCGAGGACGTGGTACCCCGAGTTGCTGTATCGCCAGCCGGCTCCCGGAGTGAACTGCAGGGGCGCCCGCCGGACGAACGCCAGGCACCCGTCCATGACCTGCCGCGGCGACATCCACTTCTGCGACTCGGTGCGATAGCCGTCTTCCGTCATGAAGTCACCCATCCCGGAGGTATGGGTCAGTAGTTGATGGATCGACACCTTGTCGGCGATCTCGGTCGGGAATCCGCCGAGGTAGGCGCCCAGCTTCTCGTGGAACGCCACCTTTCCCTGCTGGGCGAGCTGTGCGACCGCGACGGCCGTGAACACCTTGGTGATGGAACCCAGACAGAAGAGGGTGTCGGGTCCGTTAGGGATCGAGCGCTGGTTGTCGGCCTCTCCGTAGGAGCGCGCCAGCACCGTGCGGCCCTTGTGGACCAGCAGCACGGTGCCCGAGAACCTGTCCTGCGCGGCGAGCCGGGTGAGCATCTGGTCGAACTCGCCGCCGGGCCGCAGGGACCGCGGCGCTGGGCCAAAGGGAGTGGAGGAGCCGTCCGTACCGGCCCGCGAACCCTCGGCGGAGGCCGTACGTGCTCCGGCCGCGGCGATGGACGCGGCACCGATCAAGCCGAGAGCGGTGCGTCGGCCCAGCCGGCCGGATGGCGTTTCGTGTGAGGAGGTCATGGCCGACATCCTGCTAGCCGCCGGCCGTCCACCGCGTCTGGCTGTCGTCGCATGATCTCCTCTGTCCGAAGTCGTACAGGCGCGCGGTCCTCCGCCCTGAGACAGACGTGACGCTTACGGGGCGCTCCGTAGACTCGGCGGATCATGGGGAAGCAGCTTGTGATGTCCGTCCGTGGCCTGGCGCGGCGCGCGGACGTGCGGGACACCGCGTTCACGGTCGGACTGCTCGTGGTGTGTGTGCTGGTGAACGACCCGTACCGGGTTGTCGCGGCGACCGCCGGCAGACCGCTCGGCGGCGCGGTCGCGGACCCGTCGGGCGGATGGTTGTGGTGGGCCACCACCGCAGCGACGATGACAGCCGTCGCGTTACGCAGACGTCGGCCACTGCCACTGCTCGCCGTCGCCCTCCTGTGCGCCGCCACGCATGCGGCCCTGGGGGTGCCACCGATGGTCATCGACGCCGGGGTGCTGGTACTGCTGTACAGCGTGGCCGCGTACTGCGAGCGTGCCGTTTCCCTGTCGACGCTGGTGCTCATGACGGTGCTGGTCGCCGGGTGGGGCGGCTACCGCGCATACCACGGACGCCCGGTCCCCGGGCTGCCCAACGCCGTGGTCCAGGTCGTCCACCGTCCCGACGATCCCGGCCCGGGAGACGTCAGCGTTCTCCGGCCCGACGCGTCCGCCAGTGCCCGGAACACCGTGTCGTTGTACGGGCTCGCTCTGCTCGCCACCTGGTCGACCGGCTACGGAGCCCGCAACCGCCGCGCCTACCAGGAACAGCTCAGGGCCAGAGCCCGCGACCTGAAACGCGAACGCGACCGGCAGAGCACCCTCGCCGCGGCTGCCGAACGAGCGCGCATCAGCCGCGAGATGCACGATGTCGTCGCGCACGGTCTCTCCGTCATCGTCATCCAGGCACAGGGTGCCGCCGCCGCGCTCCACGACGATCCCGCCGCCGCCGAGGGCGCGCTCGACGCCATCGTCACCATCGGCCGGGACTCGCTGGCAGACATGCGGCGGGTACTCACCGCGGTCGGAAAGAGCACCGACGGCACCTGGCACCCCCCGCCAGGCCTCGGCCAACTCCCCATGCTGCTCACGCGGCTGGAACAGGCGGGCACGCCGGTACGGCTACGCGTCGAGGGACAACCGGCCGAACTCCCGGCCTCAGTCGACCTGTCCGCGTACCGCATCATCCAGGAATCGCTCACCAACACCATCAAGCACGCGGGCCCGGGAGCCGGTGCGGAGGTGGTACTCGCTTACGCGGAGACCCGCATTCACATCGAAATCCGCGACGACGGACACCGTGAAAGGCACAGTGACCCACCGTCCGTGCACGCGAGCGAGGGCAACGGCCTGCGCGGAATGCGTGAGCGCACCCGGCTGCTCGGCGGCCGGTTCATGGCCGCTCACGGGCCGGACGGCGGTTTCGTCGTCCGGGTGACCCTTCCCCTTCACCGCACCGATCACCCACACCTCGAAGGACACCTGTGATCCGCACGCTGCTCGCCGACGACCAGGCACTCGTCCGCGCCGGCTTCCGGCTGATCCTGGAACGCGCCCCGGACATAGCGGTCGTCGGCGAAGCGGGCGACGGTGCCGAGGCCGCGGCACTGGCCGCCCGGTTACAGCCCGACGTCGTACTGATGGACATCCGCATGCCCGTCACCGACGGCGTCGAGGCAACTCGCCTCATCTGCGGCGACCCGGTCACCTCGCGCACCCGGGTCCTGGTCCTGACCACGTTCGACCTCGACGAGTATGTCTACGCCGCGCTCCTCGCCGGAGCCAGCGGGTTCCTGCTCAAAGACACCCTCGCCCCCGACCTGCTCGCGGCCGTCCGGAGCGTCGCTCGCGGTGACGCTGTCACGGCACCGAGCGTGACCCGTCGGCTCCTCGACCGCTACGTCGAGACGGCGCCCCGGCGCACCGCGTCGGCGGACAACCTGAGCCTGCTGACCGGACGCGAGCGCGAAGTGCTGGTGCTCATCGCCCGGGGCCTGTCCAACACGGAGATCGCCCAACGCCTCCACCTGACCGAGGGCACCGTCAAGACGCACGTCAGCCGCGTACTCGCCAAACTCGGGCTCCGCGACCGTGTTCAAGCCGTCGTCTACGCCTACGAGTCGGGGCTGGTGCGCACCGGAGAGGGCTGACCGGGAAGGCGCCCCGGCCGGTGCTGGGGTCCATCGGACCGGTCGATGCTCGTTGACGCGGCGGAGAAAAACCGTCACCGACGCACTGGCCGAGCTGATCGGAAACGCTCTCGACAACTCCTCGGCGTCAGCCGCCGCACAGGCCCTCTCACAACTGCGCTCTGCGCTCGAACACAACCAGATCGGCACGCCCACAGGCTGAACCACTGCAGCATCCGCGCCGCCAAATGGGCAACAGGGCCCTGACCCGAGACCAGGTCCTCGACTGGCGGGTGCGCGCGATGAAGGACCCGCAGCTTGGTGTCCGGCCACATCGGCCGGTACGGCGAGACATCAGCCCGGCGCCTGTTCACCGGGCGGCTGGTGGACCAGGCGCAGCGCCTGGCCGGCCTCGGGCACCTGAGCACCTGAGCCTCGGCTACGTCCCGTGGGGGCAGGAGTGAGCGGCGGCCGGATGCCCGGCGTGGGCCTGGCCCGGCCGTCTGCCGGCGGATTTCGGCAGTGTGATCAGTCATGCGGCCGGTCCAGCGCGGTCGAAGCCGGACGAGTGGTCAGCGCCAGCGGTTGTTGCTGGTGTGGTCGCCGGCGAGCCAGCGGGAGAGGTCGTCGCGTGCCGTGGCTCGCCGCTCGGCGGCGATCTTTTCCACGTCGGGGTGGTCGACAGCAAACTCCAGTAGCAGCCCGTTGGGATCCGTGATGTACAGCGAGACGCAGTACCCGTGGTCGACCACATGGGCGTTCGTCTCCGCATGGCCGGCCGCGGTGACGCGCTCGCGCATGGCTTCCTGGGCCTCCGCCTCGACCTTGAAGGCAATGTGGCGCACGGGGGTGGAATCGATGTCGGTCCTGAACTCCTCCTGGTCCTTGGGGTTCGCGAACTGGAAGAAGGCGAGCGCACTGCCGTCGGCCAGGCCGATCACATCCTCGTAGAAGCGCCGGTTGGCTTCCTGGCTGATCTGCCGAGTCCGCATTCCGCATGGTGAGGAGGGTGAGACCGGCGAACGGGCCCCGAAGCCTGCGCTCGCCGGTGCTCGTCTCTAAGCGGTGCGCTGGGCCCGCATGGTGCGCCATCTCTCCAGGGCGCCCTCCATCTCCTGGTGCGCGAAGGTGAAGAAGTCCCGCATCTCCGTCATGCGTGCGCCCGCCTTGGTGCCCGGGCCGCCGAGGGGCTCGATGCCCTTCTCGGTCGCGGCGATGAGCTGAGTGAAGAGGCTCTGCTTGGTCGCGGTCCCCAGATACCACGCGTCGTCGGGCAGCATATAGACGTCGCTGCGCGAACCCGGCACCGGCTCACGGGTGATGAGACCGGCCTGCTGGAGATAGCGGACGGCGCCCGACACGGCGGCGGGGCTCGCACCGAGCCGCTGGGACAGGTCACCGGCTGTCAGACCCTTCTCCTCCGTCGCCATCAGGGTCATCAGCACCCGCGCGCTCATCCTCGGGAAGCCCCACTCCGCGAACAGCATCGCCATCTGTTCGACGAAGTGCCGAGCGGCCTCCTCGTTCCTGCCTCCAGCCAAACTCACCAGCTCCTTCGACCGTGGTGCGCAGGTCACGCACGTCTCCATCATCTCCCAGGATCATGACATTCAGTCGCTTCACAAACAAGTGAAGGATCTGTAGCATCCCGATCGTGAACGCAACCGACGTGATCAACGCTCGAGGACTGCGCAAGCAGTTCGGCCGGACCGTGGCGCTCGACGATCTGGATCTTCAGGTGGCCCAAGGGGAGGTGCACGGGCTGCTCGGGCCCAACGGGGCGGGCAAGTCCACCGCCATCCGCGTCCTGCTGGGCATGCTGCGCTCGGACGGCGGATCGGTCACCCTGTTCGGCGGCGACCCCTGGCGGGACGCCACGACCCTGCACAAGCGACTCGCCTACGTACCCGGCGACGTCAGTCTCTGGCCCAACCTGAGTGGTGGGGAGACGATCGACCTGCTCGGCTCGATGCGCGGCGGCATGGACAAGAAACGCCGTGACGAACTCGTGGAACGCTTCGATCTCGACCCCAAGAAGAAAGGCCGTGCCTACTCCAAGGGGAACCGGCAGAAGGTGGCGCTGGTCGCGGCGCTCGCCTCCGACGCAGAACTGCTGATCCTCGACGAGCCGACCTCCGGGCTCGACCCCCTGATGGAAGCGATCTTCAGCTCCTGCGTCGCCGAGGCCAAGGAACGCGGCGCCACCGTCCTGCTGTCCAGCCACATCCTCAGCGAGGTCGAGGACCTCTGCGACCGGGTCTCGATCGTCCGGGCCGGCCGCCGGGTCGACTCCGGCAGCCTCGACGAACTCCGCCACCTCTCCCGCACCACTGTCACCGCCACGGTGACCCGTCCGTTACCCGGCCTCGACTCCGTGGCAGGCGTGTACGACCTGCGGACGGAGGGTCGCTCGGTGCACTGCCAGGTCGACCCAGACGCGCTGGAGAAGGTGATGCGCCTGCTCACCGACGCCGGTCTGGAGGCGCTGACCAGTCGGCCGCCGACCCTCGAAGAGCTCTTCATGCGCTACTACTCAGGGGAGCAGCAGTGAAGGGCGGCGGGCTCGCAGGACTGCCCGAACTGTCCAAACTCGCCACCCGCCGCGACCGGATCATCCTGCCGCTGTGGTGTTACGCCCTGATCGGCAGCGCCGTATCCACGGCCTCCAGCATCAAGGGCCTGTTCGGCGACCAGGCGTCGCGCGTGGAGTTCGTGGAGGGAATCCAGGCCGCGTCCGGCGCGATCGCGCTCTACGGCAGGGTCGGAGGCACCTCGCTCGGGTCCATCACCACCTGGCGGACGCTGGTGCTCGGTGCCGTCCTGGCCTCGGTGATGTCCGTGCTCCTCATGGTCCGCCACACCCGGGCCGAGGAACAGACGGGACGCCAGGAACTCGTCGCGGCGGGCGCCGTCGACCGCAAGGCGCCGCTGGTCGCCGCGCTGCAACTGGTCATCGGCGTCAACATCGCGGTCGGCGTCATCATCGGTGCCGTCCTGCCCGTCACCGGGCTCGGCGCGGGCGGCGCTTTCGCCCTCGGCTTGTCGATGGCGGGCTGCGGCATCGTCTTCGCCGGCATCGCGGCGGTCTGCGCCCAGCTCTTCGAGGCGTCGCGCAGCGCCAACGCGGCCGCGCTGTCCCTGCTCGGCGGTTTCTACCTGCTGCGCGCGGTGGCCGACATGAGCGAGGGCTCCTCCTGGCTGCTGTGGGCCTCCCCGATCGGCTGGGCCGAGCAGGTACGTCCCTACGACGGTGACCGCTGGTGGGCCCTGGCGGTGCCCGTGGTCGCCTCGGTCCTGCTGATCGCGCTGTCCTTGCGGCTCCTGGACCGGCGGGACTTCGGCTCGGGCGTGCTGCCGAACCGGCCCGGACCCGTCTACGCGGGCCGCGACACCCTCGGCACCCTGGGCCTGGCCTGGCGGATGCACCGGGGCAGCCTGCTCGGCTGGTCGATCGGCGTCCTGGCGTCGGCGATGGTGTTCGGCTCCTTCGTCCGCGACGTCGGCAACCTCCTGGACAGCGACCGGGTGCAGGAGATCATGCAGAGCCTCGGCGGCTCGCAGGACATGGCCGACTCGTACGTGGCGTCCATCGTGGGCGTCTTCGGCATCCTGGCGACGGTGTTCGCGCTGACGGTGATCGTGCGGGCCCGAGCCGAGGAGGCCGGGGGACGCATCGAGCTGATCTTCAGCGGCACGCCGAGCCGGGCCGCCTGGATCCTCAGCCACCTGACGTTCGCCATGGGCGGCGCGGTCGTCCTCCTCGCTGTCGCGGCCTTCGGCATGGGGCTCTCCCAGGGCCTCGGCGCGCACGACGTCGGGGGCGCTCTGGCCGACGTCATCGGTGCCGTGGCCGCGCAGCTCCCGGCCGTCCTGCTGATCACGGTCCTCACCGCGCTGCTGTTCGCCGTGCTGCCGCGCTGGACGGCGGCAGGCTGGGGTCTGCTGGGGCTGTTCGGCTTCATCAGCCTGGTCGGACCGCAGCTGAAGGTCAGCCAGTACGTCCTGGACGTCTCGCCGTTCACCCACGTACCGAAGCTCCCCGGCAACGAGGTCGTCGCGACCCCGCTGCTCGTGATGAGTGCCCTCGCCCTGGTGGGCCTGGCCGCGACGCTCGTGGCGTTCCGCCGCCGCGACCTGTTCAGCTGACCGCACCGCAGGAGGGAGGGCAGGAGGCATGCACAGCCCCCTGCCCTCCCTTGACCTCTCTCTGCGCTACGCCTTGACCGTCTCCCGATGCGACCCGGTGAACAGCGAAGACGCCAACTGGGCGCGGTCGTTGACCCCGACCTTGCGGTACATGCGCGTCAGATGCTGCTCCACCGTACTGACCGTGATGAAGAGCAGCTTCGCTATCTCGCTGTTCGTGTGCCCGAGCGCCACGAGGTCCGCCACCCGCTGCTCCGCGTCCGTGAGCACCACCGCAGGCGCGGGGCTCTCGGTGTCCGGCCGTTCCCGGTCCGAGGGGAGCAACCTGCTGAGCGGCTCCGCCTCGCACGCGTCCGCGACGATCCGCGCCTGGGACCCGATCACCCGGGCCCGCCGCGTCTCACCCACCGCGTGATACGTGTCCGTAAGATCGGCCAGTGTACGAGCCAGCTCGTAGCGGTCGCCGCTCTCCTGCAACGCGTCGACGGCCTGCCGCAGCAGCACGAGACGTTTGCGCGGCTCGTGCGTCGCGGCCAGCAGCCTGAGCGTCGCCCCACGGGTGCGCGGCGAGCCGCCGCGCTCGGTGCACTGCGCCTGCTCCTCCAGCACCGCACGCGCCCGGTCGCGTTCGCCCATGCCCAGCAACGTCTCACCGACATCGTTGCGCCACGCGATCAGCCCCGGTACGTCCACACCCCAGCGAGCCATCAGCTCCCCGCAGTGCTGGAAGTCCGACAATGCGCTGTGCCAGTCCCGCAGCGCCAGGCTGTACCGGCCCCGCGCGTGCAGATAGTGCAGCCCGGGCCGGCTCTGGAGCATCGCCTCCTGAGTCGGCACGTACAGCAGCTCCGTCGCCTCGTCCTCACGCCCCATCGCGGTCAGCGCGATGAGCTTGCAGGCGAGCGGCGCTCCGACCGCCACTCCCCACTCGTCGGGCGGTACGAGGTCGAACCAGGCGGTCGCATGCCGCACGGCCCCCGCAAGGTCACCGAGGCGCACACAGATCTCCGCGCGCACCGCGTGCAGCCGGGCCGCGCTGCCCCGCTCACCCCGCGACTCCGCCGAGCTGATCAGCTCGTCGCAGTGAGGCGACGCCAGCGCGGGCCGGTCCGCGTACGTCAGCGTCAGCAGCGCGCACTCGATCGTGTCCAGGTCGGTGCCGTACAGTCGGCTCCCGTGCAGGACCTGCTCCGCCTTGGGCACCGCACGGCCCGACGGACCCCGGGTCAGCACCGATTCCAGCGCGGACACCGCGTTGTAGCGGCGCCGGCTCTCGGTGGTGGACGGCACGCCGAACGGCTCCTGGCCGTCGTCCGCGTCGTCCGGCAGCAACTCCAGCAGCGGCGCGTACGAGCAGCGCAGCCACAGGCGCGCGGCATCCAGCTCCAGCGGCGTATCGGCCGTGGCGGCCTGGTCCGACGCGGCCAGGTGCCGCAGCACGTCCTCGGCGGCCTGCACCCGGCCGCTCCACAGCAGCGCCCGCACCACCCCGAGGATCTCCCCGCCGCTGAGACGGCCGGTGCGGACCGCCTGCACCAGATCGGTGACCCGCTGCTCCGGGACGGTGGTGCCCAGCCGGCGTTCCGCCAAGAGCAGCGCGGCCCTGATCCGCGCCAGCTCCCCCTTGTCCTCACTCAGCCGGCAGGCCAGCCGCAGATACTCGGCCGCCGTCGCCGCCCGGCCCTCGGCCAGCACCGTGGAGGCCGCCGAGTCCAGCACGGACATCGCCCACGGCGCCCGCACCCCTTCCCCTGCCAGCAGATGCGCGGCCACGACGGACGCCGAACAGCCCTCCGCGTACGTCAGTTCGGCCGCGTCGCGCTGCAGAGCGGCCGTCGCCTCGGGGCCGAGGTCGGCCAGTACCGCCGACGCGGCGTCCGGATGCCGGAACGCCCCCTGACTCAGCAGACCCGCCGCCTCCAGCACCGCCAGACAGTGCGCGACCTCCCCGGCCTCCAGACCGAGCAGCCGCGAGATCCGCTCGGGCGCGCCGAGGACGGCCAGCGCCCGCACCACCTGGGTGGCGGGCGCGGGAGCGCGGCGCAGACAGGACAGGAAAGCCCGCTGGTAACCCGTCGACGACTGTCCGGCACCCTGGACGTCGTTCAGCGCCCCGCCCAGCAGCAGGGGATTGCCGCCGCTGACCCGCAGCGCCCAGCCCGCGACCCACTGCGCGCAGTCCTCGCCGAGGCGGTTCGTCACCACCTCCCGCACCTGCTCCGCGTCCATCGGCGTCAGCCGGATCCCCCGCGCATGCGGCAACCGCAGCAACTGCTCGACGAACCCCGCGCACCGGTCTCCCGGGCCGTCACTGTGACTGAACACCGCGACCAACGCGGCGTTGCGGATACGGCGCCCCAGATACGCGAGGCAGGCCAGGGACGCGGCGTCCGCGTGATGGATGTCGTCCACCACGATCGCCACCGGCCGGGACGGGGCCACACCGAGCAGGAGCATGGACAGGTGATGCACGATCTGGGCGTCCACCGCGGACAGCCTCGTCACCGGACCGTCCGGCATGCCCGTCATATGGGCCCTGCCGTGGGCGAGCAACTGATCGGCCTGCTCACGGGCCGACTCCGACAGTGGTGCCTCCGCCAGCAGCTGGGCGATCACTCCCAGCGGGATGTTCTCCTCGGACTCCGACGCGACCGCGGGCAGGGCCAGACCGCCGGCGGCTCGGACCCGCCGGGTGACATCGGCCAAGAGCGTCGTCCTGCCCATGGCCACGGCCCCGCAGATGGTGGCGATGGCGCCCTCACCGGCCAAGGCGCCGTCCAGCAGCCCCGACAGCAGTCCGGCGGCTCGCGCACGTTCCAGCGCGCTCACCTTCCGTTCTCAGCGCGTGTGACGACGGCCCCCGCGCGGTGCGGTCCCGGACGTCTGTACAAAGGCGGAAAGGGGACTGCCCAAGAACGGCTGGACAAAAGGGTGGGGGGAGTGGCGAACATATGCGTTCGTACCTTCCTTCACGCGGTGACGGAGTGCCAGAACGACGGCGTCGGCACGCTCGATCAAGGTGTGAGGTTGTTCGAAACGTGCCATGTGCGTCAAGAGTGCGCCTGGGTGCTTGAAGTCCGAACTTGAGCAGACTATCAGGGCCTTCGAAGGGCCCCGAGTGACTACACACGCCTGAATGCCCTTCAAGAACGGGAACTCGCCACCCGCCGCGGTAACCCGCACACGGACGAGCGCCAGGGGTGGGCAGGGGTGCGAACAGGGGTGGTGCCACCCCCCTATCTGTTCGAAGACTGGGGCGGGCGGCGAGCGTGCCGACGTCGCCCCGCCTCTGCCGCCGCCCCGTCCGGAAGGAGACTGCGTGCCCGACGAGTCGACCCGCAAGGCGCTGGCACTTGAGTACTGCCGCCGGATGAACGCCGGCGACATCGACAAAGTTCTCGAACTGTTCGCCCCCGACGTGGTGTTCGAAGACCCGGTCGGGTCCGGCGAACAGACCGGCATAGAGGCCCTGCGCGCCCACATCACCCGCGCGCTCGTCGACGACCGGGCCACGGAACACCCCGGCACCCCGGTCGCCGCCCACGACGACGAGACCGTCGTCATGCCCACCGTCATCGAGCTGCGTCCCCGCAGCTACCCCAAACGGATCCAGATCTCGATCATCGGCGTGGTTCGGATCGGGCCGGACGGCCTGGTTCACGACCTGCGCGCGCTGTGGGGCGACACCGACGTGACAGTGCTCGGCTGACCCCGAAAACCCGTGACAGGAAGGCACACGCCATGACCGAGGTTCCCGCCGGGGCCCGACCGCTGCCCACCACACGCACCACCCCCCTGGACCCACCCCCGGAACTGCTGGAACGCCAGCGCGAGTGCCCCGTCGACCGGCTCCGCTACCCCGACGGCAGCGAAGGCTGGCTCATCACCGGATACGACCAGGTCCGCGCCGCCCTCGCGGACTCCCGCTTCAGCTCCCGCAAAGAGCTCCTGCGCTCGCCCGTCCAGCCGCAGGAACCCAGCGCCGCCAAACCCGGGTTCTTCGTCTACACCGACCCGCCGGAGCACACCAAGTACCGCCGCCTGCTCACCGGCCTGTTCACCCTGCGCCGGATGAACCAACTCGCCGAACGCGTCGCAGAGATCGCCGACGACACCCTGGACGCCATGGAGCGCACAGGCCCGCCCGTCGACCTCGTCCCCGCCTACGCGCTCGCCCTGCCCTCCCTGGTGATCTGCGAACTCCTCGGCATCCCCTACGAGGACCGCGAGGTCTTCCAGCACAACTCCACGGTCATCCAGGACATCAACACCCCCATCGAGCAGGCGTACGCCGCGCTCGAGGAGATGCAGAACTTCCTCGCGGGCCTCGTCGAACGACGCCGCGCCGAACCCTCCGACGACATCCTCGGCGGCCTCGCCGCCCACGAGGAACTCAGCGTCGAAGAGGTCACCAACGTCTGCTTCCTGCTCCTCGCCGCAGGCCACGAGACCAGCGCCAACATGCTCTCCCTCGGCACCTACGCCCTCCTCACCAACCCCGGCCAGCTCGCGCTCCTGCGCTCCGGCGGGACCACCATCGAGGCCGCCGTCGAAGAGCTCATGCGCTACTTGACGGTCAACCACTACGGCCCCATCCGCGGCATCGTGGAGGACTTCGAGTTCGAGGGCTGCCCCATGAAGGCCGGCGAGACCGTCACCCTCTCCGCGTTCGCCGCCAACCGCGACCCCAAGCACTTCGCCGACCCCGACCGTCTCGACTTCGTACGCGGCGGCCGAGGCCAGCTCTCCTTCGGACACGGCATCCACCAGTGCATCGGCCAGCAACTGGCGCGCATCGAGATGCGGATCGGCTTCCAGGCCCTCTTCGACCGCTTCCCGAACCTGCACCTGGCCGTACCGCAGGAAGAAGTCCGCATGCGGGACAGCATGCTGATCTACGGCGTCACCTCCATGCCGGTCGCCTGGTAGGCCGCCCGATGCACGTCGACGTGGACCGCGACCGCTGCTGCGGCGCCGGCATGTGCGCCCTGGAAGCCCCCGAGGTGTTCGACCAGGACGAGACCGACGGCCTCGTCGTCGTCCTCCTCACCGAGCCCCCGGACACCTTGTACGACGTCGTCCGCTCCGCGGCCGAACAGTGCCCCTCCGGAGCGGTCAAGCTCCGCGAATGACCTACCGGCGCCCGGGCGCGCCGCAACAGCGATCGGCAACCGCCTCGGGCCACCCCCGAGACTCCCTCGCGGCTGAAACCGCGTACGGCTGAGAACCGAAGGGCCAGACATGGCAGGTGTGGACCGCTCCCGCATCGACACGTCCGCGCACCGGGCACCCCGCCCCGACCCCTGCGAACCGATCGCCGTCGTCGGCATGTCGTGCCGGCTCCCCGGCATCGACACACCGGCGGACTTCTGGCGACTGCTGCGCGACGGCCGCCACACCGTGGCCCCGCCCCCCGCCGATCGCCCGGGCATCGGCGGCACCGCGGGAGAGGGCTCCTTCCTGCCCTCCGTCGACGGTTTCGACCCCGCCTTCTTCGGCATCTCCGCGCGCGAAGCCGCTGCCATGGACCCGCACCAGCGCCTCATGCTGGAACTCAGCTGGGAAGCCCTCGAAGACGCCGGCACCCTCCCCGCCAGCCTCACCGGCACCCGTACCGGCATCTTCGTGGGCGCCTTCGCCGACGACTACTCGCTGCTCCTGCACGCCGACGGCCCCGACGCCCTCACCGCCCACAGCACCACCGGCGTCCACCGCAGCATCATCGCCAACCGCGTCTCCTACTTCCTCGGCGCCCAGGGACCCAGCCTGACCGTCGACACCGGCCAGTCCTCCTCCCTCGTCGCCGTCCACATGGCCTGCGAGAGCCTGCGCTCCGGCGAGTCCGAAACCGCCCTCGCCGGCGGCGTCAACCTCGTCCTCACCCCGCAGTCCACCGCCCGCATGGAACACTTCGGCGCCCTGTCGCCCGACGCCCGCTGCCATACCTTCGACGCCCGCGCCAACGGCTACGTCCGAGGCGAGGGCGGCGCCGTCGTCGTCCTCAAGCCCCTCTCGCGCGCCCTCGCCGACGGCGACCGCGTCCACTGCGTCCTGCGCGGCAGCGCCGTCAACAACGACGGCGGCGGCGACACGCTCACCGCCCCCAGCGTCACCGCCCAGCAGGACGTACTGCGCCGCGCCTACGAACGCGCCGGCACCGACCCCGCCCACGTCGGCTACGTCGAACTCCACGGCACCGGCACCCCCATCGGCGATCCCGTCGAGGCGACCGCCCTCGGCGCGGTCCTCGGCGCCGCCCGGGACGCCGGCCACCCCCTGCCCGTGGGCTCGGTCAAGACCAACGTCGGCCACCTGGAAGCGGCGGCCGGAATCATCGGCCTCGTCAAGACCGCCCTCGTCCTCACCCACCGTCAGATACCGGCCGGACTCAACTTCACTACACCCCACCCCGACATCCCCCTCACCACCCTGCGCCTGAGCGTCCCCACCGAACTCACCGCCTGGCCCCAGGCATCCGACGACACCGCGGGCCCCCGGATCGCCGGAGTCAGCTCCTTCGGCATGGGCGGAACCAACTGCCACGTCGTCGTCGCCGAAACCGAAACCGAAGCCACCCGCCCCGGCACGACCGACGAGGACGACACCGGCAACCGCCCCCTGCCCGTCCTCCTCTCCGCACACACCGGCCAGGCCCTGCACGCCCAGGCCGCACGGCTCGCCCAGTTCATCACCGAACGCCCCGAACTCCGCCTGCCCGACCTCGCCCACTCCCTGCTCTCCGCCCGCTCCCTCCACAGCCACCGCGCGGTCCTGCTCGCCGCCGGCCACACCGACCTCATCGAGAGCCTCGGCGCACTCGCCGCAGCAGAACCCGCTCCCAGCCTCGTGACCGGCACCGCCCGCCCCCACGGCCGGCCCGTCCTCGTCTTCCCCGGCCAAGGCTCCCAATGGCTCGGCATGACCGCCGACCTGCTGGACGAGTCACCCGTGTTCGCGGACCGGATCGCCGAGTGCGAGACGGCACTCGCGCCCTACGTGGACTGGCAGTTGAGGGACGTCCTGCGCTCCCCGCAGGGGGACTGGCTGGAGCGCGTGGACGTCGTCCAGCCCATCCTGTGGGCCGTGATGGTGTCGCTGGCAGCGCTGTGGGAGTCCCACGGCGTGACCCCGGCCGTCGTGGTCGGCCACTCCCAGGGCGAGATCGCCGCCGCATGCGTCGCCGGAGCGCTCTCCCTGGAGGACGGCGCGAAAGTCGTCGCCCTGCGCAGCCGCGCCGTCCTCGCCCTCTCCGGACGCGGCGGCATGGCCTCGGTCGGCGTCTCCGCCGACCGCGTCGGCGACCTCATCGCCCCCTTCGGCAAACGCCTGTCCGTCGCCGCCGTCAACAGCCCCGCCTCCGTCGTCGTCGCCGGCGAACCGGGAGCTCTCGACGAACTCCTCGCCACCTGCGAGGCACAGGAAGTGTGGGCACGACGCATCCCCGTCGACTACGCCTCCCACTCCACCCACGTCACCCGCACCCGCCGCACCCTCCTGCGCGCCCTCGCCGGGATCCGGCCGCGCGCCGCGACCATCCCCTTCTGCTCGTCGGTGACCGGCGAACTGATGGACACCACCGGCCTCGACGCCGAGTACTGGTACACCAACCTCCGCCGCACCGTCCGGTTCGAGGACGCCGTCCGCACCCTCCTCGACCAGGGACACGACGTCTTCGTCGAGGCCAGCGCCCACCCCGTGCTGACGACCGCCGTCCTGGAGACGATCGAGGACACCGGCACCGAGGCCGCCGCCCTCGGTACCCTGCGCCGCAACCAGAGCGGCCCCGAATGCTTCCTCACCGCGCTCGCCCAGGCACACGTCCACGGTGCCCCCGTCGACTGGCAGCCCACCCTGCCTGCCACCGCCCGCCGCATCGACCTGCCCACCTACGCCTTCCAGCGCGACCGCCACTGGCTCGGCGACCTCGCCGACGCCCCACGCACCCAGCGCTCCGAAGCCGTCTCACGCCTCGCCGCAGCGCCCCTCGAAGAACGCGAACAGCTCCTGCGCGACCTCACCTTCGCGCACGCCGCCACGGTCCTCGGCTGCCCGGCCCTCACCCCCGCCGACACCCAGCGCACGTTCAAGGACCTCGGCCTCGACTCGACGAACGCCGTCGAATTCCGCAACCGGGTCAACACGGACACCGGGCTGCGACTGCCCACGTCCCTCGCCTACGACCACCCCACCCCCCTCGCCGTGGTCCGCCACCTCGCCGAGCTGCTCGCGGACCCCGATGGCGCTCCCGCTCCGGCCGCACCGTCGCCGGCCACGACCGCCACCGACGACGAGCCCATCGCGATCGTCGGCATGGCCTGCCGACTGCCCGGCGGTGTCAGCTCGCCCGAGGAACTGTGGCGCCTCGTCGCCTCCGGCGGGGACGCGATCTCCCCCTTCCCCGACGACCGGGGCTGGGATCTCGACGCCCTCTACGCACCCGACTCCACCGAACCCGGGACCAGCCACACCCGACACGGCGGCTTCCTGCGCGGCGTCGCCGACTTCGACGCGAGCTTCTTCGGGATCTCCCCGCGCGAGGCCGTCGCCATGGACCCCCAGCAGCGACTGCTCCTGGAGACGTCGTGGGAGGTACTCGAACGGGCCGGGATCGATCCGGCCGGGCTGCGCGGCAGCCAGACCGGCGTGTTCGTCGGTGCGATGAACATGGATTACGGCGCGCGGCTCGACGAAGCCGCGAGCGGGTCCGAGGGGTACCTCCTCACCGGGACCACCGGCAGCGTCGTCTCCGGGCGTCTCGCCTACACCTTCGGCTTCGAAGGGCCCGCCGTCACCGTCGACACCGCCTGCTCCTCCTCCCTCGTCGCCCTCCACCTCGCCGTCCAGGCCCTGCGCAACGGTGAGTGCTCGCTCGCCCTCGCCGGCGGCGTGACCGTGATGTCCACACCCGGGATGTTCATCGAGTTCAGCCGGCAGCGCGGGTTGTCGGCCGACGGGCGCTGCAAGGCGTTCTCGGACGCGGCGGACGGTACGGGCTGGGCCGAGGGCGTCGGTGTGCTGGTGGTGGAGCGGCTGTCGGACGCGGTGCGCGAGGGGCATCGGGTGCTGGCCGTCGTACGGGGGTCCGCCGTCAACCAGGACGGCGCCAGCAATGGGCTCACCGCCCCGAACGGGCCCTCCCAGCAGCGGGTGATTCGGCAGGCGTTGGTGGGGGCGGGGCTGTCGGCCACCGATGTCGATGCCGTTGAGGCGCACGGGACCGGGACGACGCTCGGTGACCCCATCGAGGCTCAGGCGCTGATCGATGCCTATGGGCAGGGGCGGTCCGCTGAACGACCGCTGTATATGGGTTCGTTGAAGTCGAACATAGGTCACGCGCAGGCCGCTGCCGGGGTGGCGGGTGTGATCAAGATGGTGATGGCGATGCGGGCCGGTGTGTTGCCCAAGACGCTGCATGTCGACGCGCCGTCCTCGCATGTGGACTGGTCTGCCGGGGCGGTGGAGTTGCTCACCGAGGCGCGGGAGTGGCCTGAGACCGGGCGTCCTCGTCGTGCGGGTGTGTCGTCGTTCGGGATCAGTGGGACGAATGCGCATGTGATTGTGGAGGAGGCTCCTGGGGCGGCTGTGGCGGTTGACGCTGCTGAGGTGCCTGTTGAAGTGTCCGGCCCTGGTGGTGTGTTGCCGTTTGTGGTGTCGGGGCGTTCGGTGGCGGGGTTGAAGGCTCGGGCTGGGCAGCTTGCCGCGTATGTGGGGGCTGGGGCTGGGGCTGGGGTTGAGTTGAGGGGGGTGGCCTCGGCCTTGGTGGCGGCTCGGTCCGCGTTGGAGTTCCGGGGCGTGGTGGTTGC
>NZ_JBVHXT010000072.1:0-26787 GCF_055569255.1 Streptomyces sp. NPDC029296 | reverse complement strand
GCTGCGTCCAGCACCACAACCCACGTCAATGAAAATGGCCGACACCGCTAACATCGTCCCAGCTCATCAAGTGTCGTCCCCGCGCTCGCGGGGGTTGCTCGTCGAGGCCAAGCGGGCGCTGGTAGACGAGTTCGTCGTCCCCGCGCTCGCGGGGGTTGCTCCTGGCCACCTGGTGGCAGGCCCGCCGCTACATCATCGTCCCCGCGCTCGCGGGGGTTGCTCGTTCCGGGCGCTCGTCGAAGCCCGCGGCGGCGCATCGTCCCCGCGCTCGCGGGGGTTGCTCGAGGGACGTCGGGCCATGGATCGACGCCCATCAATCGTCCCCGCGCTCGCGGGGGTTGCTCGCCCTCGCCCTTCTCGGCCACGGCCTCGGCCAGGTCGTCCCCGCTGGGGTTGCTCCAGCTCGACGTACTGCTCGGTGTCCCGCTGCGCGTTGTCCCCGCGCCCGCGGTGGTTGCTCACCGATCAGGCCCACGGTCGGGTCCACGACCTCATCGTCCCCACGCGAGCATGGGTTGCTCGTCGCCCGACCCATCACCGAGGCCCTGCGGCGGTCGTCCCCGCGCGAGCGGGGGTAGCTCGGCGTCCGGGTGGGCCGTCGTCGGCGCCGGTATGTCGTCCCCGCGCGAGCGGGGGTTGCTCGGCTATCGGCTTCGGCGTCGTCTACGGAGGCGGGCCGTCCCCGCGTCCGCAGGGGTTGCCCCTGGACGACCATCTTGCCGATGTCCAGGCCGTAAGTTGTCCCCGCGCCCGCGCGGTTGCTCCCCTCGCTGTGGTGGCCGGCCAGCCCGCGGCCAAGTCGTCCCCGCTTCCGCGGGGGTTGCTCCCAGCGCTTGGTGTCGCCAGGGTTGACCCTCATGTCGTCCCCGCGTCCGTGGCGGTGCCTGAAGGTCGCCTTCGTCCATGGCCTCCGGGACCGTCCCCATACCCGTCGGGGCCCGAGCGGCAGCAGCGCTGGTACGCGTTCTGCGCTCGCTGCGGCCCGGGTAGCTCAGGTGCCCGACCGGCCGATGGGAGGTTTTGGCCGTCGACCCCGCGTCCGCGGGGGCAGTCCTTCGTCGGCTCCAGCTGCTTCACTGCCTCCAGGACCGTCCCTATGCCCGCCGGGGTCCGAGCGGTAGCAGCGTTGGCTGGCACGCGTTCTGCCCCCAGCACCACGATCGACGTGAATGAAAACGGCTCCCCCGGCTAGCATTGTCCCAGCTCACGAAGGGTCGTCCCCCAGCTCCCGACCAACGCCCATGAAAGGCACGCACATGACGTCGTCCCCGCGCGAGCGGGGGTAGCTCCGACAACGACCTGTACCGCCAGGTCGACGCCCTGTCGTCCCCGCGCGAGCGGGGGTAGCTCATGACGACCGCCCTTCAGGTCGCCGCGGGCGAGGTCGTCCCCGCGCGAGCGGGGGTAGCTCACGCGCTTGGCGTTCGTCCTGGCTGCCGAGGTAGTCGTCCCCGCCTCCGCGGGGGTCCTTCCACCGGGGTGCTCGACCAACTGCGTGGTCCGGCTGGGCATCTCGTCCCCCCGCCAGCGGGGGTTGCTCGCCCCCCCCGGAGTGAGCTGGACACGGTCGATGTAGTCGTCCCCGCGCCCGTGGGGGTTGCTCGAGTGGCCCCGTCGATCGCCCTTGAGCAAGGCGGTCGTCCCCGCGCGAGCGGGGGTTGCCCGCCGCCCGGCGTCTTCTACGAGGACTGGGAACGATCGTCCCCGCGCGAGCGGGGGTTGCTCGCCCTGGTCCTGCTCGGCTCGGTCGCGGTGGGCGTTGTCTCCGCGCTCGCGGGGGTAAATCGACGGCTGGCGGCTGCGTCGGGCAGGTCATCCGGTCGTCCTCGCGTTCGTGGGGACGGGTGCCGTGCGGCGGGCGGTGGCGGCGCTGGTACGCCTTCTGCCAGCACGGCGGCTCGCAGTACGACGAATCCGCACGTCCAGCCGTAACGGACCTGCCGCACGCGCCGCACCGGTCCCGCCGTTACGGATCCGCGTGAGAGCTGTGCGGCATGCCCTCGAACCGACCAACACCACGGCCGACGTGAATGAGAACGGCTCCGGCACCGTCCCAGCTCATGAAGTGTCGTCCCCGCGCGAGCGGGAGTAGCTCCGGAGGTGCCGGGTTCGGGTGTGCCGGGTTCGGGGTCGTCCCCGCGCGAGCGGGGGTTGCTCACAGCGCATGGGCCCTTGCGACCCGACCGCCCGGCGTCGTCCCTGCGTAAGCGGGGGTTGCTCGGTCGATCGGCTGTCCGAAGAGGACATCGTCGGGTCGTCCCCGCGTCCGCGGGGGTTGCTCTGGCGGGGGGCTTCCTCGGGCGTGCGAAGGGCGTCGTCCAAGCGTCCGTGGGGGGGCAGGCAGGTTCGACACCGGCCGACGTCCGCCCCGGGGCGACCCCGCGAGCGGCGAGCGGCTGCTCGACGTCCTCGTTACCGCGACGGTCGCCGTCGTTTTCGCGCACGCCCCTTGAGGGCACCACCGAGCTTGCCGTCAGTCCATTCCCACAGCAGCACGGTGGAGGCGCCGCTCGCGGACGGACTGCTGAGTCTCGTGTACTCCCAGCACCACAACCCACGTCATTGAAAACGGCCACTCCCGCTAGCATCGTCCCAGCTCATGAAGTGTCGTCCCCGCGTAAGTGGGGGTTGCTCCGTGCTCCGCTCGACCAGCCCCTCGGCCGTCAAGTCGCCCCTGCGCGAGCGGGGGTGCTCGCCCTGGTCCTGCTTGGCTCGGTCGCGGTGGGCGTTGTCTCCGCGCCGCGGGGGGTGCTCGGACGAGCGTAGCTTCCTCGCCGCCGAACCAACGTCGTCCCCGCGCTGGCGGGGGTTGCTCGGCCTAACGACGATGACACGTTCCCCCCTCGAGGTCGTCCCCGCGCGAGCGGGGTCGTTCGCGGCTCGACTCCCCCGGCGCCGAATCCCCCGTTCTTGAGTCGTCCCCGGGCGAGCGGGGGTTGCTCCGCGGCGGTGGGGCGGGAGCTGGGCCGCTCGGAGTCATCCCCGGGCGAGCGGGGGTTGCTCCCAGTACCAGACCGCCATGGCGTACCACGCGCCGTCGTCCCCGCGCGAACGCGGGTTGGTCGCCCCCGCGCCCGCGGGGGCTGCCCGAGAGCGCACGCACACCGGCACTCCACCCGCCGGGCCGGTCGTCCGCGCTCGCGGGGCAGTTCTCCGCCGGGCTCAACTGCTCCACCGACTCCGGGGGCGCCCCCAGACCCCCTGGGGTCCGAGCGGCAGCAGCGTTGGCTGGCACGCGGTCTACGCTCGCCACCATCCCAGCACCACGACCGACGTGAATGAAAACGGCTCCCCCGGCTAGCATCGTCCCAGCTCACGAAGTGTCGTCCCCGCGTCCGCGGGGGTAGCTCGATCCCCACGTACTTCGCCTCGCTGGAGATGGGGTCGTCCCCGCGTCCGCGGGGGTAGCTCCCCACGTCTACGTCACCTTCGCCAACCCGTTCCTGTCGTCCCCGCGTCCGCGGGGGTAGCTCGCGGAGGGACGTAGCAGCGGTGCCCTCTTCCAAGTCGTCCCCGCGCCCGCGGGGGTTGCTCCCTGCGTGAAGCCCCATGCTGACGCTATGGACCCGGTCTCCTGTGGCCAGCCGGTGGCCGGACGCCTTTGGACGACGTAACCTCAGCGAGGACAGACTAACCAGTCGCACGTGCTTTGATCAGGCAAAACGTCACTCGGCAGCACGGCCAGGCACCACGTAGCACGAACGCTCACGGTCTCGTAATGCGTAGGTCGTCGGTTCGAATCCGACAGGAGGCTCCGGCAAAAGCCCCGGACAGACGTCGTCTGACCTGGGCTTTTGTGATGTTCCCAAGAGGGCCGTGCCCGTACGCGTCTCCGTTTTGGACCTCGTGGCCGCCCGGGGCCGGGCAGGTCACCACGAGCCGCCGCCACCGCCGCCCGCCCCGTCGCCCACCGAGGACCCTCCGCCGCCGAAGTCCGACGAGGCCGACGACGAGGAGCCGGACGACGAACTCGGTACGGACACCGGCGTGGTGTTCGAGGCGATCGCGTCGATCACGACCAGGGCAAGGAGTGGCGTGAGCAGTGACGGGCCTCGCTGGGGCCGGGCCGGGACAGCGGTCGACTTCGCCACCGCAGCCGACCAGCGGTCGGCCTCGCCGAGCGCGACCGCCCAGCGGGTGTAGAGGTCGAGGACACCCGCCGCGGCGGCCTCCTCGACCTGTCGGGACCCGGCCCCGGCGAGATACCGGCGGAAGCCCTCCACCCGCAGCCACAGGGCGTTGCCCCGCGGCGTCCGGAGATACAGTTCCTCGGATGCCCCGGTCAGCATGAGACCGGCACCCGCGAGGACGGCGACGGCCGGCAGCAGCACCGTCCAGAAGCCGTACGGCCGGCCCGCGCCGACCCCACCGACGACGACGCCGATGACACCGGCCAGCAGGGCGACCGGGGCGGCGTCGGCCACCTTGCTGCCGATTGAGGCCGAGCGCAGGTCCCGCAGCCCACGCAGCCAGGTGCCGAGTCCGGCGTCGATCCGCTTCCAGCCCTGGCTGAAGGACCGGTCGTATGAGCGACCCAGGGTGATCCGGTCGCGGCCGGCGAAGATGTAGTCCAGCGTCTCCCGCACCTCACGGTCGGCGCGCGGGGCGTCCGCGCGGGCGGGGCGGACGAGGACGGGGTGGGAACCGTCTCCCTCCAGGACGACGTGGCCGTCCTGCACGGCGGTCAGCAGCCAGGCCGTCCGGTAGTGCGAGTCGGCCCCGCCGAGGAGGAATCCACCCTGGGCCGGGGTGAGTTCCCCGGGCGGGGCGGATACCTCGGGGACGAGGGAGGGAAGCCGGGTGATGTCGAGGCGGCGGACCGGTGCGGCCGGGTCCGTGCCAAGACCGGCCGGATCGTCCCGGTGAACCTTCTCGCGTCCGGCCAGCCGCTGCGCCCCCTCGGCGACCAGTCCGCCCAGCAGGACGCACCCGGCCACCAGGAGCAGCACGTCGAGCAGTCCGGGGCGGCCGGTGGACCGCACCGCGCCGGTGGGTTCGGCGGGCGCGTCCGGCGCGACGGCGAGGGCGGCACCGGTGTCCGCGGCGACGGTGATCCCGCGGTGGGCGGCCAGGGCGCCGAGCCCGTAAGTGAGCCGGCCCGGCTCCGGTCGGCCGGTCGCGCAGACGGTGCGAGAGCCCGCACGGCCGCGGACGCAGCTGGGGTCGTGCAGAGCGTAGGGGGCGGTCACCTGGATCTCGACGTCCCTGAGCTCGACGTACCAGCCGGTGCCGACGGCGTTCCAGGCCAGTCGTCCGTCGTGCGCGACGTCGGGCAGCCGGTAGACGATGCGGTAGCGGTGGAGTCCGCTGACCGTGCCGTCGGGGTCGCCGATCCGGACCCGGGTCTCGTCGTCGTCCCCGCCGTAGGGCTCGATCTCGTACGGGACCGGCTTGCCGTCCATGGTGACGTCCACCTCGGACGCCTGTGCCTCAGGATCCAGGCCGGGTACGTCCCGGTAGATGCCGTGACGGGAATCGGTGCCGAAGTCGTAGTCGACGACCTCGGTGATCCTTGCGGAGCCGTCCTTCGCCAGCTCGGCGCTGACCCAGAGCCGGTTGACGGTCTCGGGAGCGACGAGCGCGGCGGCGAAGACGGCCAGCCCGCCCAGGAAGGATGCGAGGACGATCAGCAGGCCCACCCGCCAGCGACGTCTGCGGCGCACCTCGCCCACTTCGGTCACGGCTGTGCTCACTGGCTCCCCCTATCGTCCCCAGCCCCGGCCCCCGGCGCGCTGCGGGCAGGCTACTACTCTGCTTGCGGAACGCGATCTTGCTGGTCCGGTAGCAGGTCTCGGACCGAGCTGGTCTTTGTTTCGTCCGTCCGGTCCGGTGCGCTTGCTGTTTCAGCTGGGCGGATCAGTGAGCGGTGTGCATCGTGAAGTTGTAGGTCACCGATGTGGCGTGCGGGGCGGAAAGGGCAGTCGGGCAGGTCCGGGCCGGTAGTGCCGTCCCCGCGCCCGCGGGGGTTGCTCGCCGCCCCGGCCCCGAGCCCAGTTGTCCCACCGGTCGTCCCCGCGCGAGCGGGGGTAGCTCGACTGCCGGCGGCGGCGTAGGTCAGGTGATTAGGTCGTCCCCGCGTCCGCGGGGGCCGCCTCAGCACCAGGCCCGGGGTCCCTCGCCCCCGGCACGTCATCCCCGATGCGGGTGCCGGCACGGCCTGCGTCAATCCGGTCCAGGCCTCGGTTTCGGACGGAGGCGTGGACGAGCATCCCCAGCAGGTGATGGTGCGGCGCCGCCTCGGCTGCCGCGCATCCTGTGGCCGCTGCCATTCCAGGCCACGATCGACGTGAATGAAAACGGCTCCCCTGGCTAGCATCGTCCCAGCTCAAGTAGTGTCGTCCCTGCGCGAGCGGGGGTTGCTCGGCCGTGATCCTGCGGACCACCGACGGGGAGTTGTCGTGTCGTCCCCGCGCCCGAGGGGTAGCTCGCGCGCTCTCGGCCTCACCGGCGACTTCGTATCGTCGTCCCCGCGCGAGCGGGGGTTGCCCCTCTATAGGCTGACCCAAACCAGGGTTCAGGATGTCGTCCCCGCGCGAGCGGGAGTTGCTCGGCGTGCGCGCTCGGGCTGTAGGCGATCTCGACGTCGTCCCCGCGCGAGCGGGGGTTGCTCCTCTTCGCTGACCTTCTCGGCGTGCAGCCAGTTGTCGTCCCCGTGCGAGCGGCGAGCTTCTGGTTGATGTCCCGTACCCGCACGGTCACAAGTCTGCTGTCGGCCCATTGCGGGGGTGGAGGAACGGCGGCTGTCAGGTAACCGCTTGGAGCAGCGTGGGGACGCCGTGGGCCTGCTGGTAGGGGGTGAAGGCGGGGATGAGGTCACGGACGGGTTGGACGCAGCGGGGGGCGCCGATGCGCTCGGCCAGCGAGAGTGCTTCGAGGGCGGCGGCTGCTGCGGCTTCGGGTTCGCGGCGATCGAGGTGGCCCTGGGCGCGGTAGGCGTGGAAGATGCCGCGCGTCTTGTTTCGGCCGGGCGGCAGGAGTGCTTGCCCTTCGGCGATGAGCGCTTGGGCGCGGGTGGTGTCGCCGAGGTCGAGCAGGCACCTGCCGGAGTCGACAGCGAGGTCGGCGGGTGAAAGCCACGAGCACCAGGTCGGCATGTCGCCGGGGTCTCCGCTGCCGAGGAGGCGCTCGGCAGCGGCCAGGGAGCGCAAGGTGGCGCGGTGATCGCCGAGTGCGGCTTGGGCGCGCGCCAGACGCAGGTTGAGAAGCGATCTGGCTGCCGGGTGGGTGGTGCGGCTGAGTGCCCTTTCGAGGATCCTGGCGGCGGTTGCTGGGTCGTTGCGCCAGGACGCCTGGTAGGCGATGTCGCTGAGAAGGGCTGCGCCCATGTCCCGGTCGTCGGCGGCGTGCGCGTTGTGCAGCCCTGCGATCCAGTACCGGCTTGCCGCGCCGTGCTCGCCGTGGTCGAAGCGGATCCAGGCGATCGTCTGGGCCAGGTTGGCCGCCAGCTTGTGCAGGCGCATGCCCAGGGCGCGGGGGTAGCGGCCTGCGTCGATCGGGTCGGTGACACGGGCCAGGTGGGCGTCGTAGAGGGGCACGATGTGCTGGCGCTGGCCGGTGGCCAGGGCGTTGAGGCGGGCGCTGGTCTCTTCGAGCAGGGTGACGACGTCTTCACCGACGGTCGCACCAGGTGAGGGTTGTCCGTGAGCGTGGGCAACAGGTTCGGTGCCCGCCCAGCTGTCGGCCAGAGCAACGAGGGCGGCTCCCGGGATGGCGCTGAGAAGGGTGCGACGCTAGGACCAGGAGGTCCTCCCCGCGCCCGCGGGGGTAGCTCGACGCGCACATCGGCTTGGATCGTCGTCGTTCCGTCGTCCCCGCGCCCGCGGGGGTAGCTCCGCTGCGGCCGGCATGCCGATGTCGATCTTCGGGTCGTCCCCGCGCGAGCAGGGGTTGCTCGTCGATCGACGATCTTAAGGCGGCCCACCGTGCGTCGTCCCCGCGCGAGCAGGGGTTGCTCCGGGTACGGCTTCGGTGCCGCCGCTATCGGCTCGTCGTCCCCGCGCGAGCGGGGTAGCTCCACCTGCCTGGAAGTCGCCTTCGCCCATGGGGTGTCGTCCCCGCCGCCCGCAGTGGCAGTTCTCCGCCGGCTCCAGCTGCTCCGCGTCCGGGACCGTCCTCATGCCCGCCGTGGTCCGAGCGGCTGCGGGGTTGGTTGGCACGCGTTTTGCGCTCGCTGCCATCCCAGCACTATGACCGACGTGAATGAGAACGGCTCCCCCGGCTAGCATTGTCCCAGTTCACGAAGTGTCGTCCCCGCGCGAGCGGGGGTAGCGCCGCCTTGTACGCCCTGTTCGCGGTCGCGATGGAGTCGTCCCCGCGCGAGCGGGAGTAGCGCAAGATGCGCACGACCTGGATGGCGTGGGGGAAGCCCAGGCCGAGATCGTCAGGTTCGGTCGCTTTCGGCCACCAGTTGACAGCTCAATCGGACGACCCGAGCAGGATGGCGGATACAGCAGGGGCCGACACAGCGGGCAGTCACGAAGAGGGCGTTCTGCTACTCGTCGTAGCCGGTGCCGGGCTGAGTGGCGTCGTCCTTTGGGCTGCGGGACCATGGTAGTTGGGGGTATCGGAGCAGCGCGGAGGAACCGATGGAGCCCCGGAACGATTTCACGGACGATCAAAAGAAGGTGATCGACGAGGCCACCGCGGAGCTGGAGGATCTGCTTCTTGATCACGTTAGGAAGGCCTATGCGGAAGCGCGGGAGAGGCTGACGGCCGCCGGAGTCCATGTCGATCCCGAAGGCAGTTACTGCCACATTTGCCTGAATTCGCCACACCCTTGCGACAGCTACGTCCCGGGCTTCATGGGACAGTGCAAGAGATACAGCTGCCATCACAGCAGCCTGTTCCACAATCATCCGCCCTAGGGCGTGTTGACATTCCAGTCGGGCTCGCGACGCCGGGGCACGCGCCTCGCCGCGCGGGCCAGAACCCCGACCGACAGATCGCCTCCCTGTCGTCTCCGCGTGAGCGGGGGTAGCTCGTACGGTAAGGGCTACGCGGGCACCTGGGCTGTGTCGTCCCTGCGTTCGCAGGGTTAGCTTCGCCTGCGAGACGGTCTACTGCCGCAGCGGTCGGTCATCCTGGTGCCCGGCCGGAGTACAGCCGTTGCACCCCTGCCGACCGTGTCCCCTTCTTCAGGAAGCCCGCATCGTCCACGATCAAGACTGCATCCTGGTCGCCGGGGTTGTCGACGACGTACTGGCGAACGTCGTCGAGGACCTCACTACAGCAACGCCTCGTGTTCGTACTCGGTCACCGACGCGGTCCGAAGAAGCTGCCGGGTCGTTCTCACCGGGCTGTGGCTCGGATTCCCTCTTCTTCATTTCGTCGTGCTCGTGTCGTAGATAAGGGCGCACGGGAAGGTACTTGCCCGTGATCTCGATCGGCGGCCCGTGTCCTGGAAGAAGCGGAAATTTGGTGACGTCATACACGGGCCTCGCCTGGCCATACAGATTGACTACTTTACCATCTCGAAAGCGTTGAAGCTCCTTCCATGAAACCTCGTCGCCGGCGATCTCTGCCTTGCGATTGTCGCCCTCAATAGGAGTAGCGTTCCACTGAATCGAGGGTTCTTCTCCGCCCCCTCGCCAGGGGCCGCCATGGCAAGACCCATTTGTTCCCCAGACCTCGCTTGTGTAGTTTGTCGCGCTGGCCGGGGAAGAGAACTCAAGTTGCTCGTTCGGCATGCCCGCCCAAGCGTTGTACTGAGCGCGGTTCGGTAGATCGCCCGACGTCACCTGGGAAAATGTGGTTTGATTCAACGTGATCGTGGTGTCGGGGCCTCGGCGAAGCTCGATTTTGACCTGCGGATCGCAGGACTGGATGATCCATTCGACTACTGTTCCCGAGCTTTTCTGGTAACCCACTTGCACAAAGATAAGACCAAGTCGGTAGACGCGAACAAGGAAATCTTCGGTTGCTCCTTCTGGTAGATTTCCGTAGCTAGTGCTATCCCCTGTATATCAGCCGATTGACCGTTCCGAGGGTCCGTTCGACTGATTCGATATCTGATCCCAAGCTGAGGCCGCGGACTCGTTCAAGGTCTGACTTTCCATCGTGTGGCCACACGGCTTGGACTGCGGTGATAATGCCTCCGACTGCTGCAAGGAAACCCACAAGGGTTCCGATGCCAGTCAGCGTCCTTTTTGACAAAAAGCGCTGCACCGGGCGGTGGCCTCCATCACGATGTGTCACATCTCCCGGGTCTTCGGGTGTGCCCGCCTGCCCGTCATCAGTCACGCCGCACGTCCTCCCAGAGAATGTCCTACTGCCCCACTTTTGTTTCGGTGATCCCTTGGTACACCTTGCAGGGCGGATCGTTCCTCGGGCGTGGGGCCGGACGGCTTACAGCGGCTGACCCAAATGATTTGCTATGCCGGTGGGTGATCAGTGGCGATCAGCGAGTCCGGCTTGCGGCAAGACCGGCCGACCCCACCGCGAACACGTCGCCGCGTCCACGGCCCGGTCGTCGACCGGGTCGGGCAGGGGTAGCAGGGCGCAAAAGGTACAGCCCTGGCCGAGGACGGTGTCGAGGGTGATCCGGCCGGCGTGGGCGGTGACGATGGCGAGGTGGAGGCCGGAGCCGCGCGGGGAGTCGTCTGTGCGGTAGAAGCGGCCGAAGACGTGGGCACGTTCGGCCGCGGTGAGACCGGGGCCCTGCGCTGACTCACCCCGAAGCCGTTCCACAGGCGGTAACGCTCGCCGAAACGAGATTGTTACCCCCACCCCCGGCGTCCAGCATGTCGTCCGCTACGGATGCGGAAAGCTCCGCTCCCTCACCGCTTCGGGCGTGGCCCTTCCGTGATACCAAAGTGCGTCAGTGATGTCGTGACCAAAACGAGGGCGATGGGATGCCCGTTCTCGTGCACTTCGCTCTGCACCTGCAAGTCGAAGTGCGAGGCAGTGACCAATACGAACGGTGAACCCCGTCTCGAGCTGGCTCGGCCGCCGGCCGAGCCCCTCCCTGCCCCCGCCTCACTGGCCAGCAGCTTTACAGTCCTCCACGGGTTGGCATTTCTCTACCTGCGGTGACCTGCGAGTATGCGATGCCAAAGTGGCGACGATGCCAGCGCTTGGCCGTTGCCGAGCGGCGCCTGCCAGAGCCGGGCTGCGTGAGCCCAAGGCCTGCCGAGCCGACGACCTTCGCATCCGAGCGTAAATACGGACCTAAGGCCCTGACCAGGGAAACTTTGACAAACTAGGGGGGATGAGGATGGGGTTCGCACCGATCTGGTCAGGATAGACGTTGAAATCAACCGCGGAAGATGTCTCAGCATAGGTATTGACGGCATAATCGGACATGAGATCTCGACCCATCTTATCGAGCTTTTCTACAGGAATAGTAAGAATGTAATCCTCGGATTTGAAACGCTGCAGCTCGTTATTGAACCAATCGTCCCAGGCAGTGCCGGAGTGGGTCGACTTGACGGCTTTCCATGGGCATAGGTTTGTAAGTCCCCAAGCGTAGGATCTTCCAAGATAAACGTTGGGCCGGATCGCGAAATAGTAGTGCGGGCCGAGGGTTGGGCCGTAATATGCCTTTACTGCACCCGTGCTGGAGACCGATGAAAGCACTGATGAGAAGGGTGTCTTATTCAATGTCACCGTTCTCATCTGCTGGTTATCCCGATAAGTGAAGGAGGGATTGAAGTCCGAACTGCAGGATGTGACAGCGTATGCGACGACCTGGTTGCGCGGGTCTGTCACGGCATCAACCCAGTATTCGTCACGAGGCTGGAAAGTGTTTTGAGTGAGATTCCCCGAGCTCGCCTTGCTGATCGCGACCTGGATAGACGGCCGACCTAGCTGTTCCTTGAATTTATCAAGGGTATAACCAGCTTGAAGCTTGGAGAGCTTCGCGTACTCTGCAGCTTGCCAATTGAAGCGTTGCTGATACCAGTGCCCGCTGGCGACGTATGCAGTAATGAAAGTACTCACTGCCGTGACGGCGCTGCTGAGGTAGAGAAGTACAACCAAAGGCAGATTGCGTTCGGTCAGGTTCTTGAAGCGCTCGCCAAGTGTCGGTTTCTTTCCCTGTGCGTGCCCGCCATCGGTCTCGCCCATAGAGCATGGGTATCTCACTGTGGTGTCGCATGCCACCAATTACGCCAGACGTGGGAGCGTGGCGGCTTTGGGAGACGAGGTGACCTGGGCGGTCGCCCTGGCCGACGGCGGTGCGGCCCTGCTCCTCTGGAGTCCCGAATTTTTCGTCGTACCACCCGTTTCGCCATCCTCGAAATCAGGCGACCACCCATCCCCGCACCGCCTGTTGATGGTCGATAGACGTGCGTGTGCCCTACTGTTGGCGTACCGGCAGTACTCCGGCACCGCCGGGCGGACGGAGAACTGCCAGGTCGGCGTCTTCCTCGCCTATACAACCGACCGCGGGCGGACACTGATCGACCGCAGGTTGTATCTGCCCACCTTCTGGACCGACGACCGCGACAGGTGCCGCCGGGCCGACATCGACGACACGGTCGCCTTCGAGACCAAGGTGGCCATGGCCAAGGCGATGGTCCGCCGCGCCATCGCGGACAAGATCCCGTTCCGGTGGGTGACCGCGGATGCCGCCTACGGCTTCGTCGTCCCCGCGCCTGCGGGGGTAGCTCGGACGGCGACTCCCTCGGCGAGAACACCCGCGCGTCGTCCCCGCGTCTGCGGGGGTAGCTCGTTGGCCTTGACGTCGTCTATGCGGAGCTTGCGGTCGTCCCCGCGTCCGCAGGGGTTGCCCCTGGACGACCATCTTGCCGATGTCCAGGCCGTAAGTTGTCCCCGCGCCCGCGCGGTTGCTCCCCTCGCTGTGGTGGCCGGCCAGCCCGCGGCCACGTCGTCCCCGCTTCCGCGGGGGTTGCTCCCAGCGCTTGGTGTCGCCGAGGTTGATCCTCATGTCGTCCCCGCGTCCGTGGCGGTGCCTGAAGGTCGCCTTCGTCCATGGCCTCCAGGACCGTCCCCATACCCGTCGGGGCCCGAGCGGCAGCAGCGCTGGTACGCGTTCTGCGCTCGCTGCGGCCCGGGTAGCTCAGGTGCCCGACCAGCCGATGGGAGGTTTTGGCCGTCGCCCCAGCGTCCGCGGGGGCAGTCCTCCGCCGGCTCCAGCTGCTTCAGTGCCTCAAGGACCGTCCCTATGCCCGCCGGGGTCCGAGCGGCAGTAGCGGTGGCTGGCACGCGTTCTGCCCCCAGCACCACGATCGACGTGAATGAAAACGGCTCCCCCGGCTAGCATCGTCCCAGCTCAAGAAGTGTCGTCCCCGCGCGAGCGGGGGTTGCCCCACAGCCCAGTCCACCATCAGCCGTCTCGTCAAGTCGTCCCCGCGCGAGCGGGGGTTGCCCCGTGGTCTTGGCGCTGCCGGGCGGGCCGATGACGTCGTCCCCGCGCGAGCGGGGGTTGCCCGTCCTGCCCCGCCTTCGCCGCGTCCGCCAACCAGTCGTCCCCGCGCCCGTGGGGGTTGCTCAAGCAGCTTCCAGGTCAGTGGTCCGGGCAGGCCGTCGTCCCCGCATTCGCGGGGGTAGCTCGCCCTTGCGCATGGCGGAGAGGACGAGGATGGGTCGTCCCCGCGCGAGCGGGGGTAGCTCGTATGCCATGGCCGAGCTTGAAGACCGCATCTTGTCGTGCCCGCGGGAGCGGGGGTAGCTCCACCCCGGCGCCGCGCCAGGCCGGCGCCCCGGTCTCGTCCCCACGTCTGCGGGGATAGCTCGGCGACGTACCCGGACGTCGCCCACCAGATGGCATCGTCCCCGCGCCTGCGGGGGTTGCTCCACCTACTGCACGGTCCGCCGTCGGCGGCTGGTCGCTTGCGCGTTTGAGATGATGCCCCGTCAAGGTAGCCCAGATGACCGAGGCCGGGACGAACTCGTCGAGGCGGCGGGGAGGACCTGTGCCCGATGTACGGCACCGACCTCCAGGTTCTCGCCGACGCTCTGGTTGCCGCAGCCCAGCCCGACCAAGGCGGCTACCGCGACGACGCCACCGCCACTCTGCTGCTCCGGGCCTTCTCGAACTTTGGAACGCGGTGTCGGCCCGGGCCCGGGAAAAGGGGCACGAGGTACGAGCCGGTGCTCTGGGGCTGCGCCCGCCGTGCGGCAGCAGCTGGACGTCGCGTGTTGTGTGTCGGCGGTGGGTCGTCCCCGCGCCTGCGGGGGTAGTTCAGGGAGCCGTAACCTCCGGGCAGAGTGGGGTCGGTCGTCCCCGTGTCCGCGGGGCTTGCTCCCGGGTCAGTCAGAGTTCCGAGCTGTGCAACGTGTCGTCCTCGCGGCCGCAGGAGTTGCTCCGGCACCACGGTGGTAGCCGGCGTCGTCGACAGGCCGTGCCCGCGTCCGTGGGGGTAGTTCGGCGTCCGGGTGGGCCGTCGTCGGCGCCGGTATGTCGTCTCCGCGCGGAGCGGGGCAGTTCTCCGCCAGCTCCAGCTGCCCCACCGCCTTGAAGGTCGTCCCCATGCCCGCCGACGGTTCGAGCGGCAGCAGGACCAACTGCCACGCGTTCTGTGGTCGCTGCCACCCCAGCGCTTCGACGTGAATGAAAACGGCTCCCCCGGCTAGCATTGGCCCAGCTCAAGAAGTGTCGTCCCCGCACGAGCGGGGGTAGCTCGGTGTCGGCCAGTACCCCGCCGGAGGGGTCGGTGGTCGTCCCCGCACGAGCGGGGGTAGCTCTTCCAGGCCGCCGACCTGCTCGATGACCGGGGTGTCGTCCCCGTACGAGCGGGGGTAGCTCCCGCGAACGCCTCCTCGCCGCACTCCGCGACGCGTCGTCCCCGCACGAGCGGGGGTAGCTCGCCCGACACCAGATGGACCCCGCCGAGGGCCCCGTGTCGTCCCCGCACGAGCGGGGGTAGCTCGGCCAACGAGGAAGACATCCCGGACGCCGAGATGTCGTCCCCGCGCTCGTGGGGGTTGCTCCCGGATGGTGAGGCCGCCGAGGACGTCCGACTTGTCGTCTCCGCGCGAGCGGGGGTTGCCCGTCCGGCTGGTCCGGGATCACCGGCGGGTGCTTGTCGTCCCCGCGTCTGCGGGGGTAGCCCCGCCACGTCCGTGATCAGGGGCGGTACGGACGCGTCGTGCCCGCGCTGGCGGAGCGCACCGGTTCAGATGGCCGGTCTTCGGGTAGAAGGCGACGGCGGCCACGTGGTCAGGCAGTTGGTGGGCAACGGCGGCCGCGGTGGCGGGCCAGCGGTCCAGCACCCTGCCGCCGGCGGCCGACGTGCGGACGCCGCGCTTCCGCGCGGGTCTGCGCCACCACATCGTCCTCGAGGCCTTCCAATGCCGGACACCTCGGGCGGGGCCTGGTGCCGCCGTCCCCGGATCCCGCAGAGGTAGCTCGAACGGGATTGGAGCGAGCATCCAGGCCGGACCGTCGTCCCCGTGCCTGCGGGCCTGGCCTTCACCTACTGCATGGTCCGCTGCCGGCGGCTGGTCGCTTCCGCGCCCGAGGTGAGGCCCGTGCGGGGTGATGCAGAAGACCGGGACCTGGACGAACTCGCCGAAACAGCGGGGAGAATTTGTGCCCAATGCATGGCACCGACCTCCAGGCCCTCGCCGACATGCTGGTTGCCGCGACCCAGCCCGACCACGACGGCTACCACGACGACGCCGCCACCACCCTGCTGCTCCAGGCCCTCTCGAACTCTGGAACGCGGTGTCGGCCCGGGCCCGAGAAAAGGGGTACGAGCCGGCGCTCTGGGTCTGTGCCCACCGCGCGGCAACATCTGGACGTCGCGTGGTGCGTGTCCCCATAGTCGGTCGTCAGTCCGCGGGCGGTGTCCCCGCCGGGACTGCCGCTGTAGGGGACGGGTCGACGGCGTGCTCGACGGTGAAGTCCCGCACCCTGAGTGGGTAACTGCCCCACGTTCAGCGCTTGCTGCGTCCAGCACACAACGCACGTCAATGAAAACGGCCGACACCGCTAACATCGTCCCAGCTCATCAAGTGTCGTCCCCGCGCCCGCGGGGGTTGCTCGCTCACGAAGGCTCAGTCCTCGGCCTTGCCGGAGTCGTCCCCGCGCCCGCGGGGGTTGCTCTCCACGTCCGCATGCCGACTCCGGAGGAAGCCGGTCGTCCCCGCGCCCGCGGGGGTTGCTCGACTCCGCCGCCCGCGTAGCCCCACCAGCCGCCGTCGTCCCCGCGCGAGCGGGGGTGGGTCACCAGATCTTCGTACTTGCGGGCGGTCTCGTCAGTCGTCCCCGCGTCCGCGGGGGCAGTCCCCCGTCGGCTCCAGCTGCTTCACTGCCTCTGGGACCGTTCCTATGCCCACCGGGTCCGAGCGGCAGCAGCGGTGGCTGGCACGCGTTCTGCGCCCAGCACCACGATCGACGTAAATGAAAACGGCTCCCCTGGTTAGCATCGTCCCAGCTCAAGAAGTGTCGTCCCCGCGCGAGCGGGGGTAGCTCGAGGCGGGCGCGCGGCCGGCGCGCTCGCCCAGGGTCGTCCCCGCGCGAGCGGGGGTAGCTCGAGGCGGGCGCGCGGCCGGCGCGCTCGCCCGGGGTCGTCCCCGCGCGAGCGGGGGTAGCTCCATCGACCTGTGGCGGCAGTGCTGGCGCATCCTGTCGTCCCCGCGCGAGCGGGGGTAGCTCGGGGAGCCCGGCCGAGGAGTACATCAAGGCCCGGTCGTCCCCGCGCCTGCAGGAGTTGCTTGAGGACGCACAGCCGCGCGCCGAGCTGCTGGCCGTCGGTCCCCGCGCCTGCGGGGGTTGCTCGACCACCCCGGCCCGCGGGTACGCCGTCCGCGCTCGCTGGGGTTGCCCACCGGGCGGTTCAGCGCGACGCCTTGCCCCGGGTCACCCCCTCGCGAGCGGCGATAGCTTCTGGTCGACGTCCTCGTCACCGCGGCGGTTGCTGTCGTCCTCACGCGAGCTGCCCCTCCGGCGGGCCTGCCAGCGTCACAACTCACGTCACTGAAAACGGGTGGTCTCGCTAACATCGCCCCAGCTCATCAAGTGTCGTCCCCGCGCCCGCAGGGGTTGCCCCCGTGCCCAGAGCGCCGCGAGACGTGACCAGTCGTCGTCCCCGCGCCCGCAGGGGTTGCCCGGTGTCCGGGACGACGATGCCGGCCTTCCACTGGTCGTCCCCGCGCCCGCGAGGGTTGCCCGCCGAGGCTACCGCCGCATGAAGGTCCGCGCCGGTCGTCCCCGCGCCCGCGGGGTTGCTCCACACCAGGCCCGGGCCCCGCCCGGGGTGTCGTCCCCGAGGCGGGTGTTGGCACGGTCTGCGTCGTCGTCCCTGCGTCCGCAGGGTAGCTCTGCGGCCGTGGCCGAGGCGCCCGACTTCGACTGGCTGTTCCCGTGTCCGCGGGGTAGCTCGCATGACGCCGACACCCATGCCCTGTACGCGCCGTCGTCCCCGCGCGAGCGGGGGCAGTTCTTCGCCGGCTCCAGCTGCTCCACAGCCTCCGGGACTGTTCCCATGCTTGCCGCGGCCCGAGCGGCTGCGGGGTTGGCTGGCACGCGTTGTGCGCTCGCTGCCTCCCAACACCACGACCGACGTGAATGGAAACAGCTCCCCCGGCTAGCATCATCCCAGCTCAAGAAGTGTCGTCCCCGCGCGAGTGGGGGTTGCGACTCCAGGTGGTTGTCACCGCGGACCTGGAGCGGGTCGTCCCCGCGCGAGTGGGGGTTGCGAGTGGGGGTTGCTCGATCACCTGGGACGAGTGCGAGTTCACGATCGAGTCGTCCCCGCGCAAGCGGGGGTTGCTCGCTGTGCGAGCTGGCCTAGCTGGAGATCCAGACGTCGTCCCGGCGCGAGCGGGGCTCCGGGAATGCACCGCCGAGCTTGCCGTCGGCCCACCCCCAGCAGCAGCCTGGTGGGGGCGCATCTCGCGGATTGACGACCGACTTGGGTAGCTGCCGCGTGGTCGGTGCGTGCCGCGTCCCGCAGCACAACTCATGTCAATGAAAACGGGTAGTCCCGCTAACATCGCCCCAGCTCATCAAGTGTCGTCCCCGCGCCCGCAGGGGTAGCTCGCCGGGAGGGGCCACGTGGCCGAGGGACCTTGTGTCGTCCCCGCGCCCGCGGGGGTAGCTCGTCCGACGTGGGAGTGGAGATCGCCTCCCAAGGGTCGTCCCCGCGCCCGCAGGGGTAGCTCTACCGCAAAGGTCTGGAAGGAAGAGGCCGGAGCGTCGTCCCTGCGCGAGCGGGGGTGGCTCGCGATCCGATGACGCGACCGCCGCGTACGTGTGGTCGTCCTCGCGCGATCGGAGGGTGGCTCGGCGTGGCTCGCCCGCGTCGTCGGCCTCCAGCAGTCGTCCTCGCGCGAGCGGGGGTTGCTCGCCCTGGTCCTGCTCGGCTCGGTCGCGGTGGGCGTTGTCTCCGCGCTCGCGGGGGTAACTCGACGGCTGGCGGCTGCGTCGGGCAGGTCATCCGGTCGTCCTCGCGTTCGTGGGGACGGGTGCCGTGCGGCGGGCGGTGGCGGCGCTGGTACGCCTTCTGCCGGCACGGCGGCTCGCAGTACGACGAATCCGCACCTCCAGCCGTAACGGACCTGCCGCACGCGCCGCACTGGTCCCGCCGTTACGGATCCGCGTGAGAGATGTGCGGCATGCCCTCGAACCGAACACCACGGCCGACGTGAATGAAAAACGGCTCCCCCGGCTAGCATCGTCCCAGCTCGTGAAGTGTCGTCCCCGCGCGAGCGGGGGTCGCCCGGCGTACGCGAACTTCGGCTCGCCCCTCTTGGCGTCGTCCCCGCGCGAGCGGGGGTCGCCCCCTCGCCGGCAAGGCCGCCGACGGCACGCGCCTGTCGTCCCCGCGCGAGCGGGGCGTCCGATCAGCCGGTTGCCCATGCAGTGGCAGGGCCAGTCGTCCCCGCGCGAGCGTGGGTAGCTCGATGACGGCCGAAGCAGCGGTCGACAACCTGCCGTCGTCCCCGCGCCCGCGGGGGTTGCTCGGCCGAGGACGGGCCTGAGTTGGGAGCAGGTCGGCCGTGGACTGGCACTCCGAACGTCACCCGGCGGGCCGAGCTGCGGCTACTGGCAGCTTCGCCGGTGTTCAGGGGGTTCGCTGCGATAGTCGGCCCGCTGCGGCACGGATGCGCAGTACGCGGAGCTGGCCAAGCCGTTGCTGCAGGAGGTACTGGGCGGTGCGGTGTCGGGCCTGTTCGGCGGCTTCCTCCGCAGCGCGGTGAGCGGTGGGGTGGCGGCGCAGGACCATCTCGTACACCGCCTTCGCCTCTGCGTCGGTTTCCTCGCTGCGCAGCAGCCGCTTGAGGGCGCTGGTGCGGCGTTCGGCCAGGATGCGGTCGGCCACCTCCCGTTCGGTGAGGGACTGAAGCTCCGGCCGGCTGTCGTCGTGCCGACTGGCCTTGGCGAGCAGGGCCTGGGTGTCGGCCTGGCACCGGTCGGTGAGCCGGGCGACGTCGTCAGGGTCGTCGAGGTCCACGCGGACGGCGACGGCCAGGTCGACCGCTTCGTGCAGCAGGTCCTGGATGCGCTGGCGGTGGGTGCACTGCGGGCACAGCCCGGCCGCCTCCGGCAGACCGCACTCCGCGCAGGGCGCAGACCGTCGCGCCTGCGCAGCTGCCTCCTGCTGTGCACGGCGGCGGGCTGCCACCGCCCGCCGCGCCTGGACCGCAACGGCCTCCCGCGCACGACGGGCTTCGGCCCGCGCCGCTTCGCGGAGCGTGTGCTCGCGCAGCTGCCGCTCGTAGACCGCGCGCCACTGGGCTGTACTGGCGCCGGCGAACTGTTTGTCGGCCAACGCCCGCAGCCGGGCGCGCTGAGCGCGCCGGCCGGCGATGACGGTGGTGCAGGCGGGACAGTCGGCGCGAGTGTCGAGGCGAATCCCGTCGTCACAGCGCGGGTCCGCGCAGGCCTGCCGCTGGACCAGGCCCCGCCTGAGGAGCCAGCCCATCGGATCACGCACCAGCGCTTCCCCGCCGACTTCCTCCAAGCGGTCGGCCAGACGGTCTGCCAGCAGCCGCGGCGCGGCCTCCGGCTGCTCCAGCATGCCGGCCAGCCGCCTCAGCTCAGCCTTCGTGGCCGCCTCGACTTGGTCCTGCTGCCAGCCAGACAGCCGCTCCCACAACCCGGCGACCGGCCCCAACACCACACGCAGACGAAGATCAACCGGAAGGCCCATCCTCCGCCGGTGCCGCGCCTCTTCCCAGCCCAGGGCCTTCGGCCGACTACCGATCCCAGCACCGATAGCACACTGCCCACCCTGCTCATCGACCGAAGACTCCTTCGGCTTTTCCCCGCGCAGCGGGCCGTCCTCGGCGACCGGCGGCGTCGGCTCGACAAGGGCCGCCTGGCCGTCGGTGGCCTGGTCCTCGCGCGCGCACGCGCGCTCCGGCCGACGGCCTTCACCCCCACGGCCTTCGCCGGAAAAGCCACCAGAGAGCGTGAGAGAACCACCAGCAATAACCCCAGAAGCGTGGAAAGCGTGGTGCTGTGCAGTTGCGGCGAGGTCTGCAGATCCGGCCGATCCGCCCTGGCCAGGGCTCTCGAACCCAGTCGCCACAAGGGCCTCGCCCGTCTCCACAGACTCAAGATCCCCGGATGCAGTACCGGCGAGGTCTGAAAAAGCGGCCTTCGCGACCCGGTGGGCCTCCCGCACGGCCAAACCATGGGCCTTGGCGACCGGCACCAGGCGCACCCGCGACTGCGCGTTCAGGCCCGAGTCCGTCTCCTTGCGTACCACCTCCGCGACGCCGTACTCCTGGAGACGCTTGAGGACTTTCGCCCCGGCCGCCGCCGAGCAGCCCAGCAGCCGCGCGACCGTCGCCGCCGGACGCCCCCGGGACGCGTCCACCGACCCGGGGCAGAGCTGCAGCCAACCCGCCGAACCCGTCGTCAGCACCATCAGCAGCAGCCCAAGCCGATCCGTCGCCGCACCCCGGCCCGTACGACCGGCAAGCAGCCCGGCCGGGACCGGCGCCTTGTCCTTCGGCGCCCACCCCGGGCCGAACAGCACCTCACACAGGCTCAACAGCACCGCCAGCTCCGAACGGGACAACGCCAGAGCGTGCCGCCGGTCGCCGGCCTGCTGAGCCCGGTACATCGGGATCACCCAGCACTCCAGGCCCGTCGCGTGCCCGAAGGCGTTCGTTGCGACATTCGAGCAGAGGAACCCGGCAGCGCGCAGCTCGGGCAGCACGGTGTGCGCAACCGTCGACTGGGAGACCCCCAGCCACCGGCCGAGCTCCGCCGCCCAGATTTTCGCCTGGTAGTCGTCGCGAACCTTCGCCTTCGCCATCAGTACGACCGAGGCCAACCGCGCTCCGTCCGACGCTCCGGCCAGCGCCGGAGACGAAACCAGTGCGCGCACCGCGGCGAGCAGCCGGGCACGCATTGTCTTCGACAGCTGGAGCGGATTCCCCAGCTCCAGCGGCACGACCGGACCAGCCTGCTCTGGTACCGACCGCAGCCGACGGCGCGAGGTCCCGCCGACGAACTCTGCACGAGGGCGCGGCAGCACGGCGGCCGGCGCCGCCATGGCACTCACCGGTCTGCCCAGGCAGAGAGCGTGATCGCAGTCATCCAACGACCGTGGGCCAAGGCGCCTGTGGACAGGTTTCGTTCAGAGGCGAAAGCCCCGCACGCTGCCAGGCGACTAAAGATTTCGGAACTGGTTTCGTCACACGGAACACGACGCCTGAAGGCACCGAGCGCGAGCAGGCCCGCTCCAGGCCGGTGCTTTTCAGCCGCGGCGATCGGGTTCACGGGACCGGCGCACGACGTGATGTCAGCCACGGTTGCACGGCGATGTGGCTGGTCGACGTGGCATGGCGGGTATGTGCGGGCATGGCGGAGCTGGCGGCCCGCAGGATGGTCATGCACAATGACTCCTGTGTCGAGGGGCTCGCCTCACGGCATGACGAAGCCCCTGATGGTGCTTCGCGTTCGGGTGGAATCGAACGGATGTTGAACTGCTCAACCGGCTCCCAACCGGTGGCAGAACCCTCGGAGGGCCTCCCAAGCTCTCCGGTGGCAGATGGGCGCTGAGCCGAGGTGACTCCCAATCACCTGTGGCTGAGTGACCCGGGGCGGCACGAAGACCCATACCGGGCGCCGCCCCGCGATGACTACGTCATCCCGGCCCCCTCACCAGAGGCGCGGACCGGGACGTGCACGGACAACACGGACGCCCCGTCGAAGGACCAGCAACTGGCATGGCTGCTGACCCCACGGCGGGGTGCGGCGTGTCGAGTGTCGGGTACGGGTACCCTGATCACGTCGGCACCTCCTTCTGGCAGAAAAGGGTGCTCGGCAGGCTTCCGGACCCCCATCACAAGGTCCGTTGGCCACGTGGCCCCTCTCGCCTTGCTCAAGGGCGATCGACGGGGCCACTCTCCTTTTTGATCAACGATCGGGATCACTCTACCGTTCCACGAGCACTCGGCATGCGCCCCAGGACCACGTGTCGGGGCCTGCAGCGGCGCCATCGTCGCGACCTGTACCAGCTCAGACCCGCTCAAGCGCGGTGGAGTAGTAGTACGCCAGGGCCGCTTCAGCTCCTGAGCCCTGTGCCGTGGCGATGCGCTGGAACCGACCCGACCGCAGATCCCCGGCGATGAAGACCCGAGGGTGCTGCATCCCCGGAGGGCAGTATCCGTCCTGGTCCACCGCGAGCCCTTCAAGAGCCGCCGGCCGATTGCCGAGATTGCTCAGCACGGCCGTTGCGACATAGGCGCTGCGCTCACCTCCGCGATTCTCGACCTCCACGATGAAGTCGGTTCCATGAAGGGCCTGTGAAATGGCGACATGAGAAACCGGAACTACCCGGACTCGATCGTCCCCTGACACCTCCGCCAGTTTGTAGTCGTCCGCTGCCGGGGCGAGGACATGGAGTGTGACGGAGGACTGAGGATGAGCCCGCAGCCAGGTGCCCAGCGGTCTGTCACCTCCAAGAACGTACGTCCGCGGCCCGACCTGCTCGGGCGTCGCACGCCACAGCGGAGGCGGGGACAGCGATGGCGCGGCGCTGATCCAATCGGTGTCGGAGGGCGTCGTCGCCGCCACGCCCGTGCCGACCACGACGGCCTGCGCGGTGAGCACCTGGGCGTTCGCGAGGAGGACTTCTGCTCGGTCGGAGTGCCCCTTGACCCTGACGGCGCGAGATCGGACCAGTGAGCATCGACCCGCCTCCTCAAGGCGTGCCAGATCCCTGGTTAGGGCCTCGGCCAGCTGGGGGCCGGTTGTCCAGCTGCCGGAGACGTTCTCCAGTGCACCGATGGTCTGGAGCTTGCCGCCGACGCTGGCGGACTCCACGACGAGCACCCTCATGTTGAGGCTGGTGGCCATGAGGGCGGCCGCCACGCCAGCGGGGCCGGCCCCGACTACCAGGACGTCGGCGTCGAGCGAAGGTGTACTCACTGGATCTCCCCAGTTCCTCTGATTCGAGACAGAGCGATGTCGCTGGTGACGAGCTGATCGACGCCCAGGTTCCGGGCCGCGAGTAGCAGGGCGGCCTCGTGGTACTGGGAGCCGCCGCTGGAGGCGCAGGCGTCGGTGACGATCCACGGCCGGTAGCCCCGTTGATAGGCAGCCGTGGCGGAGTCGTACACGCAGGCGTCGGTGTCGATGCCGCACAGCACCAGGTCACGCCAGCCGGCATCTTGGATGAGTTGCGATCCCTCGGGCGTGAAGATTGATGCCTGAGCTTTGTCGATGACCATGGTCGAGTCGTTGATGAAGGGAGCCAGATCCTTCACGAACGCCTGTTCCTCGGCGGTACGCAGCCGCTTCCAGCCGGAAATCGTTTCGTAGGGCGAGCCCGGCGCATTGTGAAACCGGGTGAAGACCACCGGAGCACCGGCTGCTCGCCAGCCGTCCACCAACCGTATGACCGTCGGGACAACATCGCGGCTGTGCTGGTTGACGAAGCCCTGCTGTACGTCGATGACCAGAAGCGCTGTCGATCGCGGGTTCAACCCGTCCACCTTTCCCATGGCCATCAAGGCCTGCTGTCTCGGAGGGCGTCCTGAGCGGCGCGCAGCCGATCGGGGAGTTCGCTCGTGGTCAAAATCGCTTCGCGCATCATGCGGTGCTGAGCCGTCTCGGTGGGACGCGCGGTTGTGAGCCTGTAGTACGCACTCCGTAGGAAACGCCAGCCATACTCGGGCGGCATCACCGGGTCGTGGCCGTCCTCGACGGTGTGCAAGACGTGGGAGGAGAGAGCCCACAATGCCTGGACATCCAGCTCCAGAGCGACGATCTGACTTATCGTGAGGGCGCGCTCATCCGGCTGAGGGTGATAGGAGACCCCGGACCATCCGGCGACACCCTTCGAGACGCCGCCTCCGAAAGGGACAGCCTCGGCGTGAGCCCAGCCTTCGCGGAACTTGGCGGCCTCGACGTCCGGTCCCAGCGAGACGACGTTCTCCGGGTTCTGGCGATTGACCAGGACAGAGGGCGTGGCCAAGAGCTGCAGCGCGGTGTCCAGACCCGCGCTCGTCCAGGAGTGCTCGCGGAGTTCGTAGACCGACAGCACGTACTGCGGCGCAGGCACCTCGCGACTGGGCGTTCCCTCGGCAGCGTGGAGCTTCATGAGCTGCGTGATCCGCTCGCCCGCCCAGGCGGGTTCCTGCAGATATGTGCGGTATCGCCACACCGCCAGATCGGTCAGCGATTCGACGCGATGATGCTCCTCTAGGTGCACTACGGCAACGCCGCACCCGTAGACGTGGATCGTCGACGACTGAGCCGAGTGGTGTCCCGCCGGAAGCGTCCGGCGCTCTAAGCCGCCCGGGCCGGAAGGCGCGGGAGCGCCGACGGCGTACAGGGAGGCGCTCTGCTCGCCCACGTAGGCCGGCAGGAACTTGTGGGAGACAACGGTGCAAGGCGCTGGCCGCGGAGTATCGGCGCCCGAGGCCGCGACTGCGGAGCCGCGAAGGGCAGCCAGACGCAGACGGAACGCCTCCTGCTCCTCCGGGGTGCACTGGTTGAGCGCCGTATCGAGGATCTGTGCCATCTGCGGACGGCACACGCTGCTTCTGTTCCTCTGCCAGTGGGAAACCGTTCGCGGGCTGATCCCGAGGCGATCGGCGAACCCCCGCACCGACGCGCGCATTACTGATCGCAACAGCAGTGCCTCCTCGCCTGTCCACTGCTCAACTGCGATCACTACACACCTCTATGACGGTCTGGGGCCAGGCGGGAAGAGCCCTGTTGCGACGCTATTGCGACACCCCTTCCACGCCGGGACATCTCGCCGAGACGCCCGCAACCCCGAAGCTGATCTCCGTCGAAGTGAATGTCGATGACGAACGGGAGACGCCGTGGTTGCCACTACAGGAGAACGAGGCAGCACTGCGTCATGGACGGGCTCAGGGCTGTGCCGACCCGCTGCTCTGGTTCTGCTCGACACGTTCGAGTCGCGCAATCAGATCGGCGACCTGCTCCTCGAGGCGTCTGATGGCCTGCGTGGTCGGGTCGGCAAGTGCCTCCAGGGCGTTCTCGCGAATGAAGCTCCCGCGGCCCTTGTGGGAGTAGATGACCCCGTCCCGTCGAAGCTCGGCGAAGGCGCGCTGCACCGTGCCGGGCGCGACGGCGTACTTGCTCGCCAACTCCCTGGTGCTCGGCAGTTTGTCGCTGGGCTTGAGTTGCCCGAGCCGCACCTGTTCGCGCACATCCTGCGCGATGCGCTCAAAGGGCTGCATGGCCTCGTCCGTCATGAGCCACATCGTAGTGCCACCTCGCTCGAATAGATAGCCTGCCCAGCCTGGTTGACACGGTACTGATTGTGCTGGTTAGGTTATCTACGTCGACACGGTTGGTCGCCTACCGGGCGCCAACAGCGAAGACGCAAGACCGCGCACCACCGCAGTAGTCGTCCGCCCTTCGGGGCGGCGGGGTAGTCCTCGGGTCACTCCGTAGGACGCGAGAGCACCATCGAACTCCCCCGGAGCCTGACGGCACGACGACTGTGTGCACGTCGCAGCGCTGTGCGCTGTCTGTCCTGCGGGACGCTGGCCTCGCGCCGTGCGCCCCGGAGGGCGGAGAGAGCACCGCAACCCCCTCCCTGCCACTCCGTCCATGAGGAGTCCAGATGCCTGCTCCCGCCATCGAGCGCACCGCCCGTCCCCGCCGTAGCCGGACCCGCTCCCGCGCCGTTAACTCCCGTCCGGCTCTGGCTCTCTCCGCGCTCCGACCCAACCAGTACGACCTGCGACCCGCCTGCGCGTCGCTGGTCTGCCCCGACTGCGAGACGTGGGTGCCGATCACCGGCATCCAGACCAAGAAGCCCAAGCTCGTGCCACACGACACCGGTCGCGCGTTCGAGGCCCCGGCCGTCCGCTGCCGCCTGGGCAGCAACCGCTTGGTCACGGTCGACGTCACGGTGAAGAAGTGGCAGGAGCGCCTGGAGGACGGTCACGCGGAGACCGGCCACCGCCGCCGGACCACCGTGCGGCGCAAGCCCAAGGTCGCGGTCGCCCCGGCCGTCAGCCAGATCGCCGCACAGCGGCAGGCGCCGGCGGACGACGAGCGCGGCACCGGCCGGCCCCTGTGGCGGCTGCGCAAGGAACAGTGGGCGGCGACCGCGTCCGCAGTTCGCGACGCCGACACCCGCCGCGCGCAGCTGCCCGCCGGTGACGCGCCGTTGGGCGCGCCGCCGGTCCCGCTCAGGACGCTCCACCCGCAGCGTCCCGCGAGCTGACCTGTCCCTGGACGAACGACCACGGCCCTGGCCACTCCGACGGAACTGGGGTGGCCGGGGCCGTGGCTGCTCGTACGACCAGCCGAGTTGACCTCCAACGTGAAGGGACAGCTGCATGAAGCTGCCGTTTGTACGACGTACGACCGCCGACGTGTTACGCAACCAGCTCGCCCGTGCCGAGCAGGAGGTCGCCGCCCAGGCCGTGAGC
>NZ_JBVHXT010000071.1:0-27846 GCF_055569255.1 Streptomyces sp. NPDC029296 | reverse complement strand
AAAAAACACCCCATCCGCCCCTCTGTGGGGCGAAGAAGGGGGGGGAGCACCAAAAAAAAAACCCTGAAAAAACCCCCTGGGGGGGGGTGCGGGGGGGGGGGGGGCCGGGGGGGCCCCCCCCCCCCCCCCCGCTGACATACCGGCACAACGACCTGGGAGTGTCACAGTGATTATCGTCCGCCCTGAAGCCTATCGCCAGTACCCGGCAGGCCATCACCGATTCACGCTCGTCGTGGAAGATCGGTTCTCCGACCAGGTCCGGCTGGAGCCCCCGAGCCGCTACGAGGCATGGGACACGGTCACGGCCGGACCGGACCGCTCCCTGAGCGACGTACTGCGCTCCGGCATCCCGCGGGACAGTGACGTCCTCGTCGTCGCCCAGGACGACCGGCTGCTGACGGCCTCGGACGCCGAGGTGGGCCCGGACCGTACCGTCGCCGTTGTCCGCGCGGGCACCGGCCCCTTCGCCCTCGACCAGCTGGGCGGACTGCTCACGGCCTTGGAGAAGAGCGACCCCGACACCCTCGACGTCGCCGGCACCGCGCTCGGCGACGCGGTGGCGGGGGCCGGCGGCCTGGTCCTCGAGGAGGCCCTGACCGGGGCCGTGGCGAAGACGACCTTCACCGCGCCGGCCTGGTCCCGGACCGACACCGGCACCTTCCGGACCGGCGCCGCGCAGAGCGCGTTCGTCGGCCTGCGAAGCCTGGACCTCACGGGTGCCGGCACCCGTGTCACCGGCCAGATCGCCGTGAAGGGCTGGTCCGTCGTCCGCACGCGCGAGCCGGGCACGGCAGCCTGCCAGGAACTGTTCGAGAAGCTGTCCGGGCTCTTCCACTACCCGCTCGTCCTCACCATCGAGGACGGGACGGTGACCGACATGAAGGCCACGGAGACCGGGTCGGCCGCCGCGGCCACCGCACTGACACAGCTCTTCGCCACGGACCCCGGCCACGCCAAGGTCACCGGACTGGAGTTCGGCCTCAACCCGGCGGTCCCGCAACTGCCCTTCAACTCCGAGTCCAACGCCGTCGGCACGGGCAAGGCGGCCGCCTCCGTGCACCTGGTGCTCGGCGCGCTGCCGCACACCGAGTTCCAGGTCGTCCTGGACTGCGCCACCAGCTCCCTCGGCGTGCTCGGGGGCGACGCCCCCCTGGCCGGAGCGGGCACGGCCCCCACCGCACAGGGCCCCCGCCGCCGGATGAACCGGGTCTCGGCGGCCAGCTGCGGTTGCCACTGACATGACCGCCACCGACACACCCCTGTGGGAGCAGCGCTTCCGGGCCCCGCGCCACACGCTCCCCGCCTGGGCGAAAAGCTCCCCGGAGCGCTGCGTGTTCGTCAGCGACCGCTCCGGCAACGCCCAGGTCTACTGCTGGGACCGTACGGCCGGCACGCTGCGGCAGGTCACCGACCGGCCCTCCGGCGTCCAGCACTGCGCCATCGAGGCGTCCGGCGAGACCGTGTGGTGGTTCGCCGACACCGACGGGGACGAGCGCGGCCAGTGGATGCGGCAGCCGTTCGGCGGCGGCCCCGACGCGCCCGCCGTACGGGACCTGGAACCGTACTGGCCCGCCGGACTCGCCCTCGGCCTGCGCGGACACAACCTGCTCGGCCACACCACCGAGGACGGCACCGACGTCTCCCTCGTGCTGCCCGGCGGCACGGCCCGCCGCCTCTACCGGCACGAAGAGCCCGCGTACGCCGTCGACCTGTCCCGTGACCTCACCCTTGCCGTCATCGCGCACAGCGAGCGCGGCGACCTGTGGGAGCCGGGCATCCGCGTACTGACGACGGACGGCACCGCCGTCGCCGACCTGGACGGCGAGGCCGTGGGGTTCGCCCCCGTGCCCGGCGACAACCGGCTGCTGGTCCTCCAGCCGCACGAGGACCGCTGGGAGCCCGCCCTCTACGATCCGCGCACCGGTGAACACGTCACCCTCGACCTCGGGCTGCCCGGCGAGGTCTCCGTCGAGTGGGCACAGGACGCCGCGTCCCTGCTCGTCGTCCACGACCACCAGGCGCGTTCCGAGGCGTTCGGCTACGACCTGGCCACCCGTGAGCTGACCCGGCTGAAGATCCCCGACGGCACCATCGAGCACGCGCGCACCCGCCCCGGCGGCGACGTGTGGTTCACGTGGTCCGACTCCGCCCACCCGCCCGTCTTCCGGGCCCTCGACAGCGACCCGCGGTTTCCCGCCACCAGCCGTGCGCCGCAGACCGCGCTCGCCGGTGACGTATGGGTCGACGGCCCCGGCGGCCGGGTCCACGCCCTGCTGAGCCTGCCCCGGACCGGTACGAAGCCGCACCCCGCGGTGTTCCTCCTGCACGGCGGGCCCGACGACCACGACCAGGACGCCTTCGATCCCGAGGCGGCGGCCTGGACGGACGAGGGATTCGCCGTCGTACGCGTCAACTACCGCGGTTCGACGGGCTACGGCCGGGCCTGGACGGAGGCCCTGCGGCGCCGTGTCGGCCACACCGAGCTGGAGGACGTCACCGCGGTTCGGCGGTGGGCCGTCGACCAGGGGATCATCGACCCGGCCCGCCTGGTGCTGGCCGGCTGGTCGTGGGGCGGCTATCTGACCCTGCTGGGACTCGGCACCCGGCCGGACGACTGGACCATCGGCCTGGCCGGCGCCCCGGTCGCCGACTGCGCCGCCGCCCACCACCAGGCGATGGACGACATCAAGGCGCTGGACCGCAGCCTCTTCGGCGGGACACCGGAGGAAGTCCCCGAGGTGTACCGCGACGCCTCGCCCGCCACCTACGCCGATGCCGTCCGCGCGCCGGTCTTCATCAGCGCGGGCGTCAACGACGCCCGGTGCCCCATCGACCAGGCCCGCGCCTACGCCGAGCAGTTGCGCGCCCGTGGCCTGCCGGTGGAGTTCCACGCCATGGACGCGGGCCACAGCGTGACGGCCGTGGAGGAACGCGTCACGGTCTTCCGCCGTCAGCTCGAGTTCACCCGCACCCACCTCGATGCCGCAGGGAGGCTGTCATGACCTGCCGATGCGCCCCTGGGAACATCCATCGCGGCGAGATCGTCGTCCACCGCCCGCGACGGCTCCGGGAACGCCTGCTGCGCTGGCACAGCCCCGCCTGAACACGGCCGGACCCCTCCTACTCCAGGGCCCCGCCCAGCCGGGCCATGTGTGTCCGGAAGGTGTACGAGGGGTCCTCCCGCCGCCGTTCCGCGAACTCCGCCCAGCGCAGTTGCTCGCGCAGGCTCACTCCGCGCAGCGCCTTCTCGGCCTGCCGCTGCTCGGCCGCCACGATGGTCCTGGCGACATCCACGACCTCGGGGTACGTCTTGGCGGGGACGACGATCAGGCCGTCGGAGTCGCCCACCGCGACGTCGCCCGTCTCGAACGGGAACGGCCGCCCCGAGGGGTCACCGGTGTCCGGACGCAAGGTGGGCGACGACGGGCACGGCCCCAGGCTGAACACCGGCAGCCTGATGAGGGCCAGCTCGTCGGTGTCCCGGTGGCATCCCCACACCACCAGCCCCGCCATTCCGGCCAGCCGTGCCTCGATCGCGACGAGGTCGCCCATGCATGCCTCGTCCGTGCGCCCCCCGTTGTCGATGAACAGCACGTCCCCCTCGCGTGCCTCGTCCAGGCCCTGGAAGATCGATGCCACGCCCTCGGTGTGCCGGATCCGGCGCAGCGGGCCGGCGAGCCTCATGCCCGACGCGGCCGGCCGCAGGGGGAGGGGCGGCAAGGTGAGCCGCTGCCCCAACCGGATTCCCGCGTCCCACAGTGCCGCCGTGGGCCACACCTGCCCGTCGGCCGTATCTGCGCTCATGGTGACGGCTCCCCTCATCCCGCGATCAGCCGGGTCACGGCCGCCGCGGCGGCGCCCAGGACGACCACGAGCAAGGTGGGCCACTTCCGCCAGACCCCGAAGGCGCCGACGAGCAGACCCACCACGCGGGCGTCGACCGTCAGCCGCTGCCCGTCGGCGAAGATCTGGGTGGAGATCAGTGCGGCGAGCAGGGTCGGTGCCATCAGGGCCACCACCCGCTGCATCCTCTCCGGCAGCTCCTGGCCGCCCAGCAGCACCGGACCGGTGGCCTTCAGCGCCATCGACACGGCGCCTACGAGAAGCACCGCGAGCCATACTCCGTTCATCACTTCCTCAATCCCAGCAGACAGGCGACCGTGGCCGCGATCAAAGGCACGCCCGGTGAGGCGACCGGTGTCAGCGCCAGTGCGATGGCGACCCCGAGGATCGCGCACACGAGCGCACGCCGGTCGTTGATCTGTCCCTTGAGCAGGGCCAGGAAGAGGACGGGGGACACCACGTCCAGTCCGAAGCGCAGCGGGTCCCCGACATACTCCGCGCCCAGCACGCCGACGGCCGTGCCGCCCACCCAGGCGCAGTAGACCACCACACCCGCGCCGAGCAGCCTTCCGCGCGAGTAGCGGCCCCCGCCCAGGTGTCCCACGGCCCAGGACTCGTCCACCACCAGCTGCGCGGAGAGGAAGCGCTTGAGGGCGTTGCCGCTCATCGCCGGGGCGACGCTGATCCCGATCGGGAGATAGCGGGAGTTGAGCAGGACGGCGGCCACGATGGCGGCGGCGATGCCCCCGCCGGTGCCCACCACGGAGGCGGCCGCGAACTGGGCCGATCCGGCGAAGGTCGTCAGGGACATGGCGATGGGGGCCATGATCCCCATGTCGGCGGCCCGTGCCACCACACCGAAGGACACGGCGAAGCCGAAGACGGCGATCGCCAGCGGGATCGCCATGCGCAGCCCGCGCAGCCACTCTTCCCTGAAGCCGGCCTGGGGATAATACCCTTCAGATGTAACGGGGGGAGCGGGTAATGCCTCTTGGGAGTCCATCGACCCTCCAGTCCGAGCCGGTCCATTGTGACAGATGATACGGAGCCATGATGCGGTTTACTAGTTACTCCGAGGCTTCGGTGACATGGGCCGAGGACCTGGTGAACACCTACAACATCGTCCGCGAGAAGGAGAAGCTGCCGGATGTGGCCGCGCTGACGGAGCTGCTCGTCGCGCACGGCATCCGGATCGGGGAGGTGCCCACCGACAAGGACCTGGAGCGGGCCCGCGCCCTGCGGACGGCCCTGCGGGAAGTGTTCGGCGCCCCGGACGAGGAGACCGCGGTCGCCCTCCTCAACCGCGTCCTCGCCGAGCACCACGCGGTCCCGCACTACACCAACCACGACGGCGCATGGCACCTCCATGTCACCGGCCCGCAGGCGCCACCCGTCGACCAGTACGCCGTGAACGCCGCCATGGGCCTCCTCGGCGTCATCACCACCGCCGGGATGAGCCGCCTGCACGTCTGCCACGGCAACCGCTGCGCGGAAGTGTTCGTGGACGTCTCCCGCAACCAGTCACGTCGCTACTGCAGCCCGCAGATCTGCGGGAACCGCGCGAGCGCCGCCGCGCACCGGGCCCGTCGGCGCGCGAACCCGGCCGGCCGTCAGGACTCGTCGGCGTAGACCGGGGCCGGTTCGCTGCCGAGGCGTGTTCACCGGGCGGATGTGTGCTTCCCGAGGGTGGGGCAGTGTCCCCGGGGCTCGGGGAGGGGGCGAGCGCCGGCTCCGTGCGGAGGGGCCGGGCCGCCACCCGGGCGGTGTGCGCCGGGGCGCGGGACGGCAGCCGCGGCACCCCGGCGCCGACGGCGAGGGCCGGGGCCTCACCGGCGGTCCTGGTGCGGCCGCAGGCGCGCGGCGGCGGCCTTCGGCAGCCACGGTGGGCGGGGCCGGGTGCCGGGTGTCCGGTGGCCGGACGCGGGCCCGGCGGCGTGCCGAGCCATCCGGACCGGGTGGTGCCCGGCCCCCGGCGCGGCCAGGTGCCGGCGAAGCGGTTGGTGCTCCCCGGGCGCGACGGCGCGTCCGGAAACAAGCCGTGTGACCCTTCACGCCCGCACCGTGCACTCGAATGAAGGATGTGCCGGCCGAAAAGATCCGGAAGGATCGTCATCGCCCCGCCGGCACGGCGACTCGGCAGATCAGTGACGGTAATTTCCCCGGAATTCAGATGATCTGCGAAATACGGGCATTCACGGATTCGGTGGTCTAGGAGTTCCATGACGATTTCGGCTGGCGGTGCGCCGCACGCGAAAGGCCCTGCCTACGCGGGTGACGCCGGCGTCACGTTCGCCTTCTCCGCGGCCGGTCCGGCGGAGGAAGCCGCCCGGCGTGCGGTGGTGCGGGCCGCGGACCACCTGCTCGCCCGGCAGGACGCCGGTGGGTGGTGGAAGGGCCGTTTCACGACGGACGTGAGCTATGACGCCCACGATCTCTTCCTGCGCCATCTGCTCGGTGTGCTGGACGACCGCGTGGCCAAGGCGAGCGGCCGGTGGATCCGCTCCCAGCAGAGCGCGGACGGTTCCTGGCCCCTCGTCTTCGAAGGCGCGGGCCACCTGGGAACCACGATCCAGGCGTACATCGCCCTCCGGCTCGCCGGAGACGGCCCGGACGAGGAGCACATGCTCCGGTGCGCCGCGTGGGTGCGCGAACAGGGCGGTGCGGCGGCCGTCCAGCTGGAAGCACGGGTATGGCTCGCCCTGCTCGGCTGGTGGAGCTGGGACGAGCTTCCCGAGATCCCCCCGGAGATCATCGCCCTGCCCAAGTGGGCGCCGCTGAACATCTACTCGTTCAGTTCCATCATGCGCCTGGCGCTCGTCTCCCTCAGCGTCATCCGCACGCATCGCCCGGTGCGGCCCGCTCCCTTCGGCATCGACGAACTCTTCGCTCCGTCCCCAGCGAGTCCGCCGGCACCGGACAGCGGCTGGGAGAGGCTCTTTCGGCGGCTGAACGCCACGGTGCGCGTGTGCTCCAAGGGCATCCCCCGCCCGGTGCGCCAAGCCGCGGAGAACGCCTGCGTCCGCTGGCTCCTCGAGCGTCAGGAACAGGACGGCAGCTGGGGAGCGTGCACCCCGATGACCACGTGGGTCATCCTCGCCCTGCACCTGCACGGCTACCCCCCGGACCACCCGGTGCTCAAGGCCGCCTGGGGCTTCCTGGAGGACTGCGGCGCGTGGCCCGAGGACGGCGTACGGGCCCTGCACACCGTGCACAGCCCGGTATGGGACACCTGCCTGTCCGCCACCGCGCTGCTCGACGCCGGCCTGGCGACCGACCACCCCGCGCTGGTCAAGGCCGCCGACTGGCTGCTCACCCGGCAGGCCGACCGGCCCGGCGACTGGGCCGCACGGCGGCCCCGGCTGGCTCCCGGCGGCTGGGCCTTCCAGTTCCACAACCGGACCTACCCCGACAACGACGACACCTGCGAGGCGGTCCTCGCACTGCACCGGGTGAGCCACCCCGATCCGGCACGCGTCGACGACGCGCTCGGCAGAGCGGTGCGGTGGTGCCTCGGCATGCAGAGCCGCGACGGCGGATGGGCGGCCTTCGACGTGGACAACACCAGCGCCCTCCCCGCCAAGGTCCCGTTCTTCGACTTCGGCGAGTTCTGCACCGACCCGCCCACCGCCGACATCACCGCCCACGTGGTGGAGATGCTGGCCGCGCTGGGAAGGGAACACGACCCCCGCACCCGCCGTGCCGTCCGCTGGCTGCTCGGGCAGCAGGAGGCGAACGGTGCGTGGTACGGACGCTGGGGCGTGAACCACCTCTACGGCACCGGTTGTGTCCTTCCCGCCCTCGCCGCCGCCGGAGTACCCCGCGGACACGCGGCCGTCCGGCGTGCCGTCGCCTGGCTGACGTCGGTGCGGAACGCGGACGGCGGCTGGGGCGAGAGCTGGCAGTCGTACGCCGATCCGGACCGCGCCGGCCGTGGCCCGTCCACCCCCTCGCAGACCGCCTGGGCACTGCTCGCGCTGCTCGCGGCGGGAGAGCGCGACAGCGCCGTGGTGCGGGACGGGATCCGCTGGCTGACCGAGAGGCAGACGGACGAAGGCACCTGGGAGGAGCCGCAGTTCACCGGCACGCTCGTCCCCCGGGCCGTGGCCGCGCACTACGGGTACTACGGGCACGTCTTCCCCCTGATGGCGCTGGGCCGTTATGTCCAGCGCACCTGTCACGCACGTGAGGTGCGGGTGGGCCGGCAACGAAAAGAAGCGACGACGGGGCCGGACCAGTGACCGGCCACCCCTCTGAAAGGCGCCCTCGTGATGAGTGCTGAAACACTGGCGGTCGAGTCCGACTTCTTCGCACCGCGCACCGCGATCGACAACCTCCTGTTCGAGTTCCTGACGGAGAAGGCACGGACCGCCCCCGTGGCCGGGCAGTCGGCGCCCATCCTCATGCTGCGTGACTTCATCTCCGGCGGAAAGAGGGTCCGTCCGCTGCTGTGCGTGACCGGATGGATCGCGGCAGGGGGGCGGGGTGACATCACACAGGCCGTCAGGCTGGCCGCCTCCATCGAGCTGGCACACACGTGCGCGCTCATCCACGACGACATCATGGACGCGTCCGACAGCCGCCGCGGGCGCCCCACGGTCCACCGGGCGCTGGCCGACCGGCACCACGTACCGCGGCTGGCGCAGCAGTACGGGCTCGGCGGAGCGATCCTCCTCGGCGACCTCGCCCTCGTCTGGTCCGACGAGTTGCTCCACACCACTCCCATGCCCGACGCCCACCGCGCCGGGGTCCTGCACTGCGTCGACCTCGCACGCAGCGAACTGATCGCCGGCCAGCACCTGGACCTGCTGACCACCGGCAAACTCCACGCGAGCATCGAGACGTTGCTCAGCGTCATCCGCTACAAGACCGCCAAATACACCATCGAGCGCCCCTTGCAGGTGGGGGCGGCCCTCGCCGGCGCCGGGCAGGACGTCATGAACGCCTGCAGCGCCTACGGCATCCCCCTCGGCGAGGCGTTCCAGCTCCGTGACGACATCCTCGGCGTGTTCGGGGACCCGGCCCGGACGGGCAAGTCCCGACTGGACGATCTGCGCGAGGGCAAGTCCACCAGCCTCATCGTCCATGCCCTGAGAGCCTGCGGCCCGGTTCAGGCCGGCCGGCTGCACGCGCTGATCGGCGACCCCGACCTCGGGGAGCAGGAAGCCGCGGAGGTCTGCGACATCCTCACCAGCACGGGCGCTCGCCGGGCGGTCGAGCGGATGATCGAGGAAAGATACCGGCAGGCCCTGGACTCCCTGGCCCTGGCCCCCTTCCCCGCCGACGCCGTCCGCACGCTGAAGGACGTCGCGGAGGCGGTCGTACACCGCACCGCGTGAAGCCCGGCCCAGTCGCCGACCGACACCAGGAGACACCCCCGGCCGTCCACCGGCCCGGCCGACCACGGAGTACGGACCCACAGTGATGACCACGACCGCGCCCGCGGTGGTTCTCCAGAACGCCTGGCGCGAGATTCGCCTGAGCTGGCTGTTCATCAGCGCCGACCGCTGGACCACCATCTTCCCCGCCACCTGCTTCGTCATGGCGGCCGTCGTCCACGCCCGGCTGCCCCCGTCCGAAGCCGTGCTCACCCTGGTGTCCGGCGCCCTGTACTTCTGGCTGTTCGTCTACGAACACACGCTGGCCAACCAACTCGTCGGCGTCGAAGAGGACCGCGTCAACAAGCCCTTCCGGCCCCTGGTCACCGGCCAGAGCAGTATCCGCGGCGCGCGGCTGCGCCTGAACGCCGTCCGGGTCCTCTTCCCCGTGTACGGGTACTGCCTGGGCGTCCTGGAGTGGGCCCTGATGTGGCAGATCCTCTCCTTGCTGCAACACGAGTACGGCTGGGGCCGGCACTGGCTGGGCAGGAACCTCTACGCCGGCGTCGGAGTCGTCGCCCAACTGGCCGCCGCCTGGGAGATGGTCACCGCCATGACACCGGACGCCTGGCGCTGGATCGCGACCCTCACGGTCACCGTGACCCTCCTCATGTCCGTCCAGGACCTCCGCGACATGACCGGCGACCGGGCGGTGCACCGCTCCACCATGCCGCTGGTCTTCGGCGAGAGACCCACCCGGGTCTTCCTGTGCGCCGGTTTCGCCGTCGGCCCCCTGGCCATCCACCACTTCCTCATGGAGCCCGCCGGCCCGCACTGGTGGATCATCGCCACGGACGCGGTGCTGTGCGGTCTGAGCCTGGTGCTCTCCGTCCGGGTGATGCTGTCGCGGGGCCGGGAACAGGACCAGCGCAGCTACCGCCTGGTGGAACAGTGGTACACCCTCGCCCTCGCCGCTTCCGTCTACACGCTTCGCTGAGGGGAGGGTCCGACGTGACCGCAGAGGCCACGCAACACGTGCGGCACCAGTCACGGCTGCGGATCAGCGGCGTGTGGAAGGCGTACGGCCGCAGGCACGTCCTGCGCGGTGCCGACCTCGACGTGCCGGCCGGGGCGCTGATCGGCGTCGTCGGCGAGAACGGCGCGGGCAAGAGCACGCTGCTCCGGATCGCCATGGGGCACCTGGCGCCCGACCGGGGCACGGTGGAGCGCACCGGCAAGGCGGGATACTGCCCACAACACGCGGTGCTGAACGAGTCGTTCACCGTCATGCAGCACCTTCGTCTCTTCCAGGCCGCCTACCGGCTGCCGACCCTCACACGTGCCCACGAGCTGATGGACCTCCTGGCGTTCGCCGGCTGCGGCCGGCAGCGAGCGGGGGACCTCAGCGGAGGCACGCGGCAGAAGCTGAACCTCCTGCTCGCCCTGATGCACGATCCGCAGCTCCTGGTGCTCGACGAGCCCTATCAGGGTTTCGACTGGGACACGCATCAGCGCTTCTGGGCGCTCGCCGCCCACCTGCGCGACCAGGGCAGGTCGATCGTCGTGGTCTCGCACCTGCTGCACGACATGCACCACTTCGACGCGGTGGGCCACCTGCGCGACGGCCGCCTCGACATGGAGAGGACCGTCCGATGACGTTCCGCCCTTCGGCTTACACCGAAATGCTGCGCTGCACCCTCCTCGGCCACCTGCGCAGCCGCATGGCGGTGCTCCTGGCGGTCGCGTTCATCCCCGCCTGGATCATGGTGGCACGGCTGTGCGCGTCGGACCGGGTCCTGCGGTTCCCCCTGGCATCCGTGCACGCCGACGTCCACGCGCCGGCGAATCATGTCAGCCAGGTGGTGAACGCCCTCGCCGCCGTCACCTTGGTCACGGGGTTCTCGATGTTCATGGAGACCTTCAAAGCCGGGGAGATGGACCGCCGCCTGGTCCTGGCCGGCTACCCGAAAGTCCAGATGCTGCTGGCCAAGGTCACCGCCGTCGCCGTCGTCACCACCCTCATCGCCGTGTACACCACGGTCCTGCTCCGCGGCTCGCTGCCGGTGCGCCAGCTGGGCCCGCTGACCCTCGCCGTGCTCGGGGCCGGCCTCGCCTACGGCGGCATCGGCCTCCTGCTCGGCTCGTTGGTACGCGGCGAGCTGGAGGGCTTCTTCCTCGTCATCATGCTCAGCCTGGTCGACACCGGCCTGCAGAACCCCGTCCTCAACGTCGCCGACCTGACCGGACTGAGCGCCCTTCCCCTGTACGGCGCGTGCCAGTCCGCGCTGGCCGCGGCGTTCACGTCCCTCACCTCCTGGCCGTACGGACTGCTCTCGTTCGCCTGGTCCGCCTCGACCAGCGCGCTGGCCCTGCTTGCCTTCCACCTGCGCACCCGCTCCCACTGCCGGATCGCCGCGGACCCGGTGGCCCGACCCGCCTGGAACCGGCGGCCGGTCTCGCCCCGTTCGTAGGCGGGCTCGTGCGGCGTGGAGGTGCGGACGTCGCGCCGGAAACGGCCGAGGTCCTCGACAGCCCCTGTTGACACGGGGGCGGCACCGGGGAACAGTCCGTGCCATCCGGCCGCACAGCGGCTCCCTCGCGAAGAATGGAACGACGATGGCCTCGACCTCCGCTCCGGACAGCGCCGCCGCACACCGCCGCCGGACGGCCCCCGCCCGGTCCGGCCTCCTGGCCGGTCTGACGGCCGCGATCGCCGGGCTGCTGCTGACGGTGGCGGCCCCGGCCCAGGCCGCCGGTCCCTACCGGTACGCCATGGCGAAGGACATCGGCACCCGGCTGACCGTCTGTGCCCAGGACCTGGACGTGCGCAGTTCGCGGGGCGGCCCGGCCTTCAACCAACTGCACCGGTCCCAGACGTTCACCGTCGAGGGCGTGGACGGCGAGTTCGGCAGCGAGTGGGTCTACGGCTTCGCCTACGGCAACGTCAACGCCCGCGGCTTCGTCCAGAACGGCTGGTTCTGCTGAGCGGATCCGCCGGCAATCCGGTCCTCGCCGAGGTCGTCCGCTCCGGGTTCGTCGAGGGGCGGCACCGTGGGAGCCTGGTGCTGCTCGGTGCGGACGGCTCGGTGGAACGGGCGCTCGGCGACGTGACGTCCCCGGTCTTCCCGCGCTCCGCCAACAAGCCGATGCAGGCGGCGGGCATCCTGCGGGCCGGCCTCGACCTCGCGGGGGAGCGGCTCGCCCTGACGGCGGGGAGTCACTCCGGGGAACCCTTCCACCGCGACCTGGTGCGGAAGATGCTGGACGAGCACCGGCTGACCCCGGAACACCTGCGGTGCCCGCCCTCCCTCCCGCTGGACCAGCGGGAGCAGGAGGCATGGCTGGCGGCGGGCGGCCGGCCCGACCGCGTGGCCATGAACTGCTCCGGCAAACACGCGGGGATGCTCGCGGCCGCCGCCCTCAGGCGCTGGCCGCTGGAGTCCTATCTCGATCCCGGCCATCCGCTCCAGCGGATCATCCGCACGGTGGTCGAGGAGACGGCCGGAGAGCCGGTGGCCGCCGTCGGGGTGGACGGCTGCGGGGCGCCCCTGCCGGCGATCAGTCTCACAGGACTCGCCCGCGCCTTCCGCGCCGTCGCCCGCGCCGCCCCCGGCAGCCCGGAACGGCGCGTCGCCGACGCCATGCGCGCCCACCCCGAGTACGTCGCGGGCACCCGCCGCCACGACACCTGGCTCATGCGGGAGGTCCCGGGCGCCTTGTCCAAGGTGGGCGCGGAAGCCGTCCAGGCCGTCGCGCTGCCCGACGGCCGTGCCCTCGCCCTCAAGATCGACGACGGCGGCACCCGAACCCTCGGCCCGGTCCTCGCCCGCGCCCTGCGCCTCCTCGGCGTGACGGCACCGGTCGTGGACCGGGTCGGCCGGACGCCGGTCCTGGGCGGCGGCAGGGAAGTGGGGGAGGTTCGCGCGGCGTTCTGATCCGCGTGCTCATTCCTGGCGGACGGGGCCGAACGCAGCGAAGACCCCCGTGCCGAGGTGGCAGGGGGTCTTCGCCGGGCGGGGATCAGAGGCGGTTGGCCGTCAGGGTGACGGTGAACGTCTCGAGGAGGTTGCCCTGGGTGTCGTAGCGGCCCGACGTGCCGGTCGAGGACCAGGTGCTGCCGCTGATGGTGCCGGTCTGGTCCGCCTTGATGTAGGAGACGACGGCGCCGGTGGAGTCGTAGATCGGGTGCTCCAGGTGGAAGGTGAACGTGGAGCCGCTCTGCTTCCAGGTGCCGGTGGCGAGGTAGGCGTTGTCCTCCGGGATCATCTTCAGGGTGCCGTTGCCGTAGAAGAAGAAGTGCGGCTGGACGGGGTTGGGGCCGGCGGTGCCGGAGCCCTGCCACTCGCCGGCCAGGCTGGCGTACGTCGTGTCGGCGGCGATCGGGGCGTCGGCGGTGGTGGTGGCGGACGCGGTGGCGGCGCCCAGGCCCGTCAGGGCGAGTACGGCGGTGGCGGCGACGACGCCGGCGCGGGTGGCGATGCTGCGCATGAAGTGCCTCTCCCAGATGAGGTGTTGATGGTGAGGTGATGCGTGGGACTGCTGAGGTGGTGCGGAAAGGAGTCTGTGTTCTTGTCCTAGAGCGGCGATCGAGAGCTGCTCGCAGGACGTGTGACGCGCCGTCAGGGAGCCAGTTCGCGGAAGGCGCCGCCGAAGTAGAGCATCGGGTGCCCCTCGCCCTCCCCGGTGTGGGTGACCTCCGCGACGAGGATCATGTGGTCGCCCGCGGTGTGCCGCTGCCGGATCCGGCAGGCGAGCGTGGCCAGCGCGCCGCGCACCGCCGGTGTGCCGTTGGGCAGCGTCTCGAAGGCGCCGTCCGTGAACTTGTCGGCGCCCCGGGTGGCGAACCGTCGTGCGACGCCCGTCTGGTCGTGGGCGAGGATGCTGATCCCGCAGTCGGTGGCCCGGGTGAACGTGTCGTACGACGTGGCGGTCTCGGCCAGACAGACGAGCACGAGCGGCGGCCGCAGTGACACCGAGCAGAACGAGCTCGCGGTGAAGCCGTGCGGCGTCCCGAGCGCGTCGCGCGCGGTGACCACGACCACTCCGCTGGCGAACCGGGCCAGGGCCGCCCGGAAGCTGTCGGCGTCGACGCCCCGCACCGTATCGGTGATGCCACCGGTCATGGATCGGCCCTCCCGGTGCCCTCGCCGGCCCGCAGCGCGGCGAGCACGGCTCCTTGGCGTATGTCCCGCGCGGCGGCCAGCCGCCGGTAGGCGTCGGCACCCTGTCCGTACGCCTGCTCGGTCTGCGCGGCCAGCGTCCGCACGGTGTCGTCGGTGAGCCCGGGTGTGCCCAGGTGCTCCCACTCGGCGGCCATCCGGTCCCCGACGGCGCTCAGCATCCGCCGCAGGCCCCCGGGACCGCCGCCGAGATGGAACGCCTGGAACGGCCCGACCGCCCCCCAGCGCAGTCCGATCGAGCCGGTCACCACGGCGTCGACCTCCTCGGCCGTGAGGTACCCCTCGGACACCAGGTGCACGGCCTCCCGGAACAGGGCCGACTGCAGCCGGTTCGCGGGGGTGCCGGCCATGGGGCGGCGCAGCGCGACCGGCACCTTGCCCAGGGACCGGTAGAACGCGGCCGCCCGCTCGACGGCGTCGGGCCGGGTGCGGGTGCCCGGGACCAGCTCCACCAGCGGCATCAGATGCGCCGGGTTGAAGGGGTGGCCGACCAGCAGCCCGGAGGGGTCCTCCATGGTGGCCCCCAGCGCGTCCGCGGACAGCGACGAGGACGACGACAGCAGCAGGACGTGGCCCGGAGCGGCCCGCTCCGCCTCCGCGAACAGCTCCTGTTTCAGGCTGAGTTGCTCGCGGACGTTCTCCTGCACGAGATCGGTGCCGGCGACCGCCTTGGCCACCTCCGGCTCGATCGTGAGCTGGTCCAGCAGCCGGGCCGGATCGGCGGGCGGCGAGGGCAGCGACGGGGCGAACAGCTCCACCGCCTCGCGCGCCGCCCGCTCGGCGTCGGTCCTGCGGGTGCTCAGCCGTACGTCGAGGCCGTGCGCGAGGAACAGCGTGGTCCAGGCCAGGCCGATGGTGCCCGCGCCGACCACGGTGACGGTGCGTACGGTCCCGGTCATCGCGCCGGCGTGGCGAAGTGCGGCGCCACCTGCCGCGCGAACAGCTCCGTCGAACGCTTGGCGACCTCCACGGGCAGCAGTCCGGAGTGGATGGTCAGGCTGAGGGTGACGTCCGGCCCGAACCAGCCCTGGATGCGCTCCACCTGGGCGCGGACCTCGGCCGGCGACCCGGCCAGCAGCTTGTCCGCCTCCAGCTTCTTGTCGAAGTCGTAGGTCCGGGTGGCCTCGAGGATCCTGTCGTAGCCCGGGTAGGCGCTGCTGGAGACGCGCCCCCACGCGGAGACGGCCTCGGCCATCCGCCGGTTGTACTCCTCGTCGTCCTTGCGGGCCAGACGGCGCGCCTCGTCGCCGTCCTCGGCGACATAGGTGGGGTAGCTGAACTGCACGCGGCCCGGTCCCTCGTGGCCCGCCGCGGCACGCGCGGCGCGGTAGGCGCCGAGCATCTCCTGGGCCTTCTCGACGGACGAGGTCGCGGGCACGAGCAGCAGGTGGTGGCCGGCGCGCCCCGCGGACTCGCAGGACTCGAGGCTCATGGCGGTGGCGACATGGGTCGGCGGGTGCGGCCGCTGCACCGGGCGGGGCTGAAGGGTGACGGGGCCGAACTTGTGGAAGCGGCCCTCCCAGACCACGTCCTCCTCGGTCCACAGGCGGCGGATCGCCTCCACGTTCTCCTCGAACAGGGCGCGGCTGTCGTCGATGGACACACCGAAGGCCGCGAACTCGTCGGGCAGGAAGGCCCGGCCGAAGCCCACCTCCAGCCGGCCGTGCGAGAGGTTGTCCAGCATGGCCAGCTTGCCCGCGAGCTTGACGGGGTGGGTGAACGCGGGCAGCACGGTGCCGGTGATCAGCCGGATGCGGCGGGTGCGGGCGGCCGCGGCGGCCAGGAAGGTGACCGGGTCGGGGCTGTAGCCGCCGTACCGGAAGAAATAGTGCTCGACGATCTTCACGTGCTGGAAGCCGAGCGCGTCGGCGTGCTCGGCGACGGACAGCGCCTCGTCGTAGTAGGTCGCGCCGTCCTTGTCGGCGGGACCCACGGTCGGGAAGAAGGTCACTCCGAATTCCACTGTGCACCTCGCGGGCTGATGTCGGCTGCAGTACGGCGACGCTCGCAAGCGGGGCTCGCAGTCGGCTGGAGGCCGGATCGAGGAGGAACGTACTTGCCAGAGACCGGGCCACCGGGTAATAGTTGGTTTGACACAACCAATCGAGCGGGATCGTGGTGTCGGACATGGGACGCACGTCAGCCAATCCACCGGACGGACCGGACGCACAGCGCGAGGCGTCCGGTGAGGTGGCGTCGGCCCTCGCCGTGGTGGGGAACTGGATGTTCTCCACGGCGGCGCGGCGCCGCATCATGGCGGCCTCGGGCCTCGAGCTGTCGCTGGGGGACTACACGCTGCTCGCCCAGATCTCCCAGCACGCACCCGTGCGGCTGTCGGTCCTGGCGGACCTCATGGAGGTCGACAAGTCCACGCTCACCCCGCCCGCCAAGCGGCTGGAGGCCCGCGGGTTCATCGTCCGCGAGCCCGACCCGGCGGACGCCCGCGCCCAGTTGGTCACTGTCAGCCGGTCCGGCAAGCTCGCCGTCCGCAAGCTCTGGCAGGCGCGGGCCGCCATCGTGGCCGAGCTGATGGAGGACTGGAGCACCGCCGACATCAAGAGCCTGGCCACCCAGCTGGCGGCCTTCGCCGAAGCGATCGAGAAGAAGGGATAGGGGCCGTGACCCGCTTAGGGACCCAGGACGGCACCAGTGGCGGCGACACGACCACTCCGTCCCCCGACACCCGGCGGTCCCGCGACCGCACCGCACCACCCTGGGTGATCGTCACCCTCGCCTGCCTCGGCCAGTTCATGGTCCTGCTCGACGTCTCCATCGTGAACGTCGCGTTACCGTCCATCCAGACCGGCCTCGGCTTCAGCGACACCGGCCTGCAATGGGTCGTGAACGCCTACACCCTCGCCTTCGCCGGTTTCCTCATGCTCGGCGGCCGGGCCGGCGACCTGCTCGGCCGCAAGCGCGTCTACATAGCCGGCATCGCCGTGTTCACCGCGGCGAGCCTCGTCGGCGGCCTCGCGGACAGCCCCGGCGTCCTGATCTTCGCCCGCGTCGTGCAGGGCATCGGCGCCGCCTTCCTGTCGCCGATCACCCTGGCCCTGCTCACCACCACCTTCCCCGAGGGACCCAGACGGGCCTCCGCGCTGGGCCTCTGGAGCGCGGTGGCGGGCGGCGCCGGCGCGGTCGGCTCCATCGCCGGCGGACTGCTCACCGGCTATCTGTCCTGGCGCTGGATCCTCCTGGTCAACATCCCCATCGGCATCGCGCTCATCGCTGCCTGCGTGCGCTACCTCGACCACCGGCGCAGCGAGGGCCCGCGCCGCCTCGACGTCCTGGGCGCCGCCACCGTGACCCTGGCCCTCCTCGCCCTCGTCTACGGCATCGTCAACACCGCGTCGTACGGCTGGACCTCCCCGCACGTGCTGCCGCCGCTCATCGTCGGCGTCCTGCTGCTCGCCCTGTTCTGCTTCGTCGAGGAGCGCGTCGCCAAGGTCCCGCTGATCCGGCTCGGCCTGCTGCGCGCCCGCTCGGTGGCCGGCGGCAATCTGGTGGGACTCCTGATGAACGCCGCGTTCCTGTCGATGTGGTACTTCGTCTCGCTGTACGTGCAGAACGTGCGCGGCTTCAGCCCCGTACAGGCCGGACTCGCCTTCCTGCCGCACACGGTGATGGTGATGGTCGGCGCGCGGCTCAGCTCCCGGATCATCTCCAGGACGGGCACCCGCCCGCTCATCCTGGCCGGTGCGCTCAGCGCGCTCGCCGGCTTCGTCTGGCAGGCCCAGCTCGGCCCGCACAGCGACTTCGTCCTGATGGTCGTGCTGCCCGGCATGCTGATGGCGCTCGGTGTCGGCCTGGTCTTCACCCCCGTCGCCGCGGCCGCCACCTCAGGGGTCGCGCCGGCCGACGCGGGAGTGGTCTCCGGGCTGCTCAACACCTCACGCCAGATCGGCGGCGCCCTCGGCCTCGCCATCCTCACCACCATCGCGACGAGCCGTATCCAGTCGCTCTCCGGTGACGCTCAGCCCACCCCCGACAACCTGGTCTCCGGCTACGGCCTGGCCTTCCTGGTGGCCGCGGCCTTCGTGGTCCTCGGCGCGGCGTCGGCACTCGTCCTGCCCCGCATCGCCAAGAACCGCTCCTGACGGCCGACTTATCTACAAGGAGACCTCGTGAGCACCGACAAGCCCGAACTGACCTATCCGCACCTGCACTTCCGTGAGCCCAACCCGCTCGCCGACGGCAACTACCCGGGTTTCGCGCCGGGATCGCGCGTCGTCGACGGGATGCGCATCGACCGTGACGTCGAGATCCCGGTCCGCGACGGCAGCGTCCTGTACGCCGACGTGCACCGGCCCGCCGATCCCGGCGCCGCGCCACTGCCCGTGCTGATCTCCTGGGGCCCCTACGGCAAGCACGGCGGCCGCAGCACCGCCCCGAGCCGCAGCGCCGCCAGCGGCGTCGACCCGTCCTGGGTCTCCGAGTACGCGGCGATCGAGGCCCCGGACCCGCTGTACTGGTGCCGCCACGGCTACGCGGTCGTCTACGTCGACCCGCGCGGCACCTGGAGCACCCCCGGCGACTACACCCTCGCCTCCGAGCAGGAGGCCCAGGACTTCCACGACGCGATCGAGTGGGCCGGCACCCGCGACTGGTCCAACGGCAAGGTCGGCCTGTCCGGTGTCTCCTACCTGAGCATCGCCCAGTGGCGGGTGGCCGCCACCCGGCCGCCGCACCTGGCCGCCATCAACCCGTGGGAGGGCCTGACCGACTTCTACCGGGACATCGCCTACCACGGCGGCATCCCGGAGACCGGCTTCATGGAGGTGTTCGCCCGGCACAGCCTCGGCTACTCCTCCACCCGCGTCGAGGACCTGGAACGCCTCGCCGCCGAGCACCCCTTCGACGACGCCTACTGGGACGCGAAGCGGGCGGTCCTGGAGAACGTCGAGGTACCCGCGTACGTGGTGGCCAGCTGGTCCAACCAGGGCCTGCACGGCCGCGGCACCCTGGAGGGCTTCAAGCGCATCTCCTCGGCCGACAAGTGGCTGGAGGTGCACGGCCGCAAGACCTGGGAGTACTACTACCGGCCCGAGAACCTCGCCAGCCAGCTCCAGTTCTTCGACTGGGCGTTGAAGGGCGAGGACAACGGCTGGACGGAACGGCCGAAGGTGCTCACCGAGGTGCGCGAGCGGGCCGGCGTCGGCTATGTCACCGAGGAGCGGGAGTGGCCCATCGCCCGCACCGAGTACGTGCCGCTGCACCTGGACGCGGCCCGGGGCACTCTCGCCGACAAGCCGCCGCTGGCCGAGGCCGAGGTGAGCTACCCGGTCCAGGACGGCGACGGGGCCGGCGGGACGCGCTTCAGGCACGAGTTCACCGAGCGCACCCGGCTCACCGGCCACGCCAAGCTGCGGCTGTGGCTGGAGGCCCGGGGCTCCGACGACGCCGATGTCTTCGTCGCGCTGCGCAAGAGGGACGCCGCCGGCCGCGAGGTGCCGTTCCCGTTCTTCGCGCTCTACGACAACGGCCCCGTCGCCCTCGGCTGGCTCCGGGCCAGCCACCGGGCCCTGGACGAGCAGCGCTCCACCCCGTGGCAGCCCTGGCACCGGCACGACCGCGAGGAGCTTCTCCAGCCCGGGGTCCCGGTCGCCCTCGACATCGAGATCTGGCCCTCCTCGACGCTGTTCGAGCCGGGCGAGAGCCTCGAACTCGTGGTCCAGGCGGGCGATGTGGTCACCGGTGTGCTGCCCGGTCACCGCGTCACCCGCAACGCCGGCGACCACGTCATCCGTACCGGCGGCCGGTTCGACAGCCATCTGCTCGTCCCGGTCGTCGCGGACGAGTAATCCGTACACGATCCACCATGAAGGAGTGAGGACAGGTGCGTGCCGTCCTGCTGAAAGATTTCGGTCCCCCGGACCAGCTGACCGTCGCCGATGTCCCGGATCCGCGCCCCGCCCCGGGCGAGGTGACGATCCGGGTGGCCGCCGTCGGCATCCAGTTCCTGGAAACCCAGGTCCGCTCCGGCATGATGCGCGGGGCCCTGGGCGGCGCGCCCCTGCCCGTGATCCTCGGCAAGGAGATCGCGGGCGAGGTGATCGAGACCGGGCCAGGCGTCGACACGGCGCTCCTCGGCAGCCGGGTGCTCGCCACCACCGGCGGCACCGGCGGCTACGCCGAACTGGCCACCGCGCCCGCCGAAGGGCTCGTCCCGGTGCCCGACGGGCTGGACTTCCGCGACGCCGTGGCGCTCTACCGCTACGGAGCCACCGCCCGCGGCCTGATCGACGCCGCGCGTGTCACCGCGGGCGACCGGGTCCTGGTCCAGGCCGCCGCCGGCGCCGTCGGCACGATCCTCGTCCAGCTGCTCAAGCGGGCCGGCGCGACGGTGATCGGCACCGCCCGCGGCGCCGCCAAGCTGGGCCTCGTCAAGGAGCTGGGCGCCGACCACGTCAGCGACTACTCGCTGCCCGGCTGGACCGACCAGGTGCGCCAGGCCGCCCAGGGTGCCGTCGAGGTCGTCTACGACCACATCGGCGGCGAGCTCGGACGCGACTCGTTCTCGCTGCTCGCCCCGGGCGCCGGCCGCCAGATCGTGTTCGGCTTCTCCAGCGGACAGCCGCTCGACGTCAAGCCCATGGAGCTGTTCGGCCGCGGCCTGACCCTGACCGGCTTCAGCGCGGGCCTCATCTGGAACCGGCCCGCCTACGCCCGCGAACTGGTCACCGACGTCCTGGACCTGGCGGTCGCCGGCGAGATCAGGCCGGTCGTCGGCCAGAGCTACCCGCTGGAGCGGGCGGCCGAGGCGCATGCCGCCGTGGAGGCGCGCAGCACCATCGGCAAGACCCTGCTCATCCCGTGAACCACACCCCGCGGCACGCGCCTTGCGCACAATCGTCCGGGCCGTCCGAGGCCCGGGTCTTACCGAGGAGAACGACAACACCATGACCACCGCATCCAAGATCTTCGTGGCCGGCGCCACCGGCCTGCTGGGCGGCCAGATCGTCGGCAACCTGCTCGACCAGGGTGCCTCCGTCCGCGCACTGGTGCGGCCGGGTACCGACGGCGACAAGAAGGCCGCCCTCACGGCCCTGGAGGCCCGCGGCCTGGAACTCGTCGAGGGTGACATCACCGACCCGGCGGACAAGCTGGCGGCCGCGATCGGCGACGCCACCACCGTCGTCTCGGCCATCCAGGGCGGTCCGGACCTGATCGTGGACGGGCAGGTGAACCTGGTGCGCGCGGCCGAGCAGGCCGGTGCCCGCCGCTTCATCCCGTCCGACTTCGCCATCGACATCACCAAGCTGGACGACAGCGACAATGTCATGATCGGCTGGCGCCGGCAGGCCGCGGCCGCGTACGGCGCCACCAGCCTCGACGTGATCTCCGTGCTCAACGGCGCGTTCTACGAGGTCATGATCGGCTTCATGGGGATCGTCGACTGGGAGGCGGGCACCGTCTCCCACTGGGGCGATGCCGACCAGCCGCTGGACATGACCTCGGTCCCCGACACCGCCGCCTTCACCGCCGCGGTCGCCCTCGACCCGCAGGCCAAGGGCACCCAGCGGTTCGCCGGTGAGGTGCTGTCGATGCGCGAGTTCCACCAGACCCTGGAGCGGGCCACCGGCCGCAGCCTCACCCTGAAGAACCTCGGCACCGCCGACGAACTGCGTGCCGAGATCACCCGCCAGGCCGGCGCCACCCAGAACCCGTTCGAGTACGTGGGTCTGCAGTACCAGTGGTGCATGGTCACGGGCAAGGGCAAGTTCGACAGCCTGGACAACGCCAAGTACCCGCAGGTGAAGCCCGGTTCGCTGGAGGACTTCGTCCGCAAGGCCGCGCCCAAGGCGTGACCCCAGACACCGCCGGCACGGTGACCGGTGCGGCGCTCGCCGTGCCGGCGGTCACCCGGGGCGGTGGCATGCCGCGGCGGTGAGAATCCCCCGCTCACCGCCGCGGCTTGCCGCCGCCCCGGGTTCTTGCGCTCATGTCCCGCACGGAGAGGACACAGCCCTGCAAACAAACCGGCGAGTCGGTTCCATAAGGGGTGCGTCTCCCCTCATCGCGCTCGGCGATCCGGCGGACCTTTCGCCCGATAAGTGAGCCGACATTTCCCCTGACGTCTTCGAAAGGTGGTGCCCTGGGCTGCGGGGCGAGGACAGGTAACCGTTGACGAACCGCGAGACCGGTTTGTAATTTCGTGACCTGCCCTCTACAAAAAATACAGGAGGTCCGGATGGTTATGCATGATCTCTACGGTTTGACCACCTGTACACCGGGACTGCCCCCCAGCGTCGTGACCTGTAACGGCCTCCCCGCCCGAGCCGTATTAGGCAGTGCCACGTGATCTCTCACATCGCGCGCAGGAAATGCGCGAGACACCTGGCTCCGGTGGTGATCGTGGCGGTACCGGCCGGGGGAGCGGTCATGGTGGCCGACGCACCCCTGTGGGACGGCCACGGGGTGCTGCGGGGCCTGGTCGCCCTGCTGACCGTGCTGGTGTACGCGGGCCTGCCGGCCCTGTTGGACGTGGATGCCTCGACCTGCAGGCCGCGCCGCCAGTGCGCCCCCCTGACCCTGCTGCCCGTGCTGGCGGTGACCCCGCTGCTGGTGCTCATGCCGGGCGTGCTGAGCTATCCCGTGCTGGCCCTGGTGGTGTCGGTGGTGGCGCTCGACTGCCGGCGCCGGATCCGGGAGATGCTCTGGGCCCAGCAGCGCAGAATCGTGGAGGAACGAAAACGGACCCTGCGCGAAAGCCGCCGGCTGCGGCGCGACGTGCACGACGTGCTCGGCTACAGCCTGTCCGCCATCACGGTCAAGGCGGAACTCGTCGACCGGTATCTGGCGCAGAACGACGCGCGGGTCAGGGAAGAGGTGGCCGAGCTGCTGGCACTGTCCCGCAGGACGCTCGCCGAGATGCGCTCCTTCTCCTCGGCCGCGCGGCAGCTGTCCCTCGGCGTCGAACTCGCCTCCGTCCGCCGGGTGCTGGCGGCGGCCGGCGTGGACACCATGGTCTGCGGCGACGCCTCGGAGGTGCGCGACCCGGCGCTGGGCGCGGCGCTCTCCCTCGTGCTGCGCGAGGGCGCGACCAACATCCTGCGCCACAGCAGGGCCGGCCTCTGCCGGATCACGCTGAGCACCCACGACGGCACGGTCATGCTGAGACTCTCCAACGACGGCTACGAGGGTGAGCTCGAGGGCGCCGAACCGCTGGGTACGGGCCTGGCGAGTCTGTCGTCCCGGCTCACCGCGTTCGACGGCACACTGACCTGGACGCACGAGGGGGGTTGGTTCCACCTGACCGCCTGCGCTCCGGAGGCCGTCACGTCGTACGGAACGTATGCGGCGACCTGAGGTGTGCCGGCCGAGCCCGCGCGTATCCCGAAGCCTTGCCGAGGTGCCCGGTCCGCCGGGCCCCGGCGGGGCTTTCGCCGTCGTGGGCTACAGCCAGCCCGCCTGCTCGGCGATGCGCACGGCGTCGAGCCGGTTGCGCGCGTGCAGTTTGGTGACCGAGGACGTGAGGTAATTGCGGACGGTCCCGGTCGACAGGTGCATGCGGCGGGCTATCTCCGCGGGATCGGCGCCGGCGGCGGCCTGGCGCAGCACGTCCGTCTCGCGCGGGGTCAGCGGGCTCACGTCGCTCTCCCAGGACGCCAGCGCGAGTTCGGGATCGATGACCCGGCCGCCCGCGGCGATCCGCCGGATGGCCGTGGCCAGTTCCTGCGGGGGCGCTTCCTTGAGCAGATAACCGCTGACGCCGGCGGCCATCGCGCGTTGCAGGGCCCCGGGCCGGCCCAGCGCCGTCAGGACCAGTGTGCGGCATTGCGGTAACTGCTCGTGCAGGGCCGCGGCGGCGCTCAGCCCGTCCAGCCCCGGCAGGTCGATGTCCACCACGAGGACGTCGGGGCGGTGCTCCAGCGCCGTCGGCACGACGGCGTCCCCCCGCCCCACCTCCGCCACGACCTTGATGCCGCGCTCGCCCGCCAGCAGGGCCACGAGGGCTCCACGGATCATCTCCATGTCCTCGGCCAACATGACTCGTATCACGTCCCGCCCCCCACCTCAGGGCAGTCGGCGAGGCCCCTGAGTGACTTGATCATACACAGCGCTCGTTCCCACCGGGTAAACGGTTTCTGACGGTATGTGAGGTTTGCGTCGCCGAGCGCGCAGAGCCCGCGCCGTCTGCTCCCAGTGTGCTCGACGGGTGCCGGGGACGTGCTCCAGGCGTGCTCGTGGCGACTGTGCGGAGCGGGCGGCCGGCCGCGGCGAGCAGGCGCTTGAGCGGGACTGCCGGTGGGCCTCGAGCCATAGGCGGCAGGGTCGTGGCGAGAGCGGAACGACCCACCGAGGAGAGAGCATGCCGCCCCATCTGACGGAAATCGCCGACGACGTCTACGCCTACGTCCAGCCGGACGGTGGCTGGTGCCTGAACAACGCCGGTCTCGTCGTGGCGGAGGGGGAGGCCCTGCTGGTCGACACCGCCGCCACCGAGCGCCGGGCCCTGGCGCTGCGCGAGGCCGTCAAGAGTGTCAGCCCCGCCCTGCCCCGGCTGCTGGTCAACACCCACTCGCACGGCGACCACACCTTCGGCAACTACCTCTTCCCCGAGGCCGCCGTCGTCGGGCACCGCGGCACCCGGACGGAAGTGACCCAGGTCGGGATGCATCTGACGTCGCTGTGGCCGGAGGTGTGCTGGGGCGATCTGGAACTGCGCCCGCCCCAGGTGACGTTCGAGGACCGGCTCACCGTCCATGTGGGCGGCACGGAGGTCCGGCTGCTGCACCTCGGCCCCGCCCACACCGGCAGTGACGTCGTGGTGTGGCTGCCCGGGCCGCGCGTCCTGTTCACCGGGGACATCGTGATGTCGGGAGCGACGCCGTTCTGCCCGATGGGCTCGGTGGCCGGCTCGCTCGACGCCGTGCGGGCGCTGCGCGAACTGCGGCCCCGCGTGGTGGTGGCCGGGCACGGGCCGGTGGCCGGCGACGGGCTGCTGGACACCACCGAGGGGTACCTGCTGCTGCTCCAGCGGCTGGCGAAGGAGGGCGTCGCGGCCGGAGCCACCGTCCTGGACGTGGCCCGCGAGGCCGAACTCGGCGCCTACGGCGAGCTGCTGGACGCCGAGCGGATCGTCCCGAACCTGCACCGCGCCTATCTCGAGGAGCGCGGGGCCGAGCGCGGCTGCCCCGTGGACATGCCGGCGCTGTTCGCGGAGATGGTGGAGTTCAACGGCGGCCTGCCCGCCTGCCACGCCTGACCCCGGCTTCCAGACGGTTTCCAGGACGGCTCGAGCCGCCCGGCACAGTTTTGTCCGGCAAGACGCTTGCACAACCTTCCAGAAGGGGGCGGCACATGAGCACCGTTGAAGAGCGGCCGTTGTCGACGGCCCACCTCTCATCCCTGAGCGCCCGCACGGCCGAACTCGCCCAGGTCCGCGAAGCCGTGCGCCTCGGGCCGGGCGAGGCGGCCACCGCGGCGCAGCACGCCAAGGGCAAACTGACCGCGCGCGAGCGACTGGCACTCCTCTTCGACGAGGGGGTGTACACCGAGGTCGAGGGGATGCGCCGGCACCGGGCCACCGGGTTCGGACTGGAGGCGAAGCGACCGTACACCGACGGGGTCGTCACCGGCTGGGGGACGGTGCACGGCCGCACCGTCTTCGCGTACGCCCACGACTTCCGCATCTTCGGCGGCGCGCTCGGCGAGGCCCACGCCGAGAAGATCCACAAGATCATGGACCTGGCCGAGAAGGCCGGGGCACCCCTCGTCGGCCTGTGCGACGGCGCGGGCGCCCGCATCCAGGAGGGCGTGACCGCGCTGGCCGGCTACGGCGGCATCTTCCAGCGCAATGTCCGCAACTCCGGGGTCATCCCGCAGATCTCGGTGATCCTGGGACCGTGCGCGGGCGGCGCCGCGTACTCCCCGGCGCTCACCGACTTCGTGTTCATGGTGCGCGGCACCTCGCAGATGTTCATCACCGGCCCCGACGTGGTACAGGCCGTCACCGGCGAGCAGATCACCCAGGACGCGCTCGGCGGCGCCGACGCGCACGCCACGCTCTCCGGTGTCGCGCACTTCGCCTACGACGACGAGCGGAGCTGCCTGGAGGACGTCCGGCACCTGCTCGCGATGCTGCCCGCCAACAACCGGGAGCGCCCGCCCGCCGAGCCGGCCGACGACCCCGCCGACCGCACCAACGAGGCGCTGTACGACCTGGTGCCCGCCGACTCCGGCCGGGCCTACGACATGAAGCGGGTCATCGGCGAGATCGTCGACCACGGCGAGTACTTCGAGGTCCACGAGACCTGGGCCACCAACGTCATCTGCGCGTTCGCGCGCCTGGCCGGCGAGGTGGTCGGCATCGTCGCCAACCAGCCCGCCGCGCTGGCGGGCGTCCTGGACATCGAGGCGTCGGAGAAGGCGGCGCGGTTCGTGCAGACCTGCGACGCGTTCAACATCCCGCTGGTCACCCTCGTCGACGTCCCCGGCTTCCTGCCGGGCGTCGACCAGGAACACGGCGGGATCATCCGGCACGGCGCGAAACTGCTGTACGCGTACTGCAACGCGACCGTGCCGAGGATCTCGCTGACCCTGCGCAAGGCCTACGGCGGGGCGTACATCGTGATGGACTCCCGCTCCATCGGCACCGACCTGGCGCTGGCCTGGCCCACCAACGAGATCGCCGTCATGGGCGCGGAGGGGGCGGCGGGCGTCGTCTTCCGCAAGGAGATCGCGGCGTCCGACGACCCCGAGGCGACGCGCCGGGAGCGGATCGAGGAGTACCGCACCCAGCTCATGCACCCCTACTACGCCGCCGAGCGCGGTCTGGTCGACGACGTGATCGACCCGGCCGAGACGCGTTCCCGGCTGATCGACGCGCTGGCGACGCTGCGCCACAAGCACGCCCCGCTGCCCACCCGCAAGCACGGGAACCAGCCCCAGTGAGGGCCGGCCGGCCGCTCGTCGTGGTGGCGCACGGCACCCCCGGCATCGAGGAACCGGCCGCTCCGGCAGCCCTGCCGCGGTCCGTCTCCCGCGGTCGCGGGGGCGGGGCCGTCCCGCCGGGGCCCGCGCTCGCCCGGTGCCGTATCAACCCCGTCCATGGATCCGCCGTCGCCTGGGCGGCCGCAGCGCGGCCCGCCCGGACGTCTTCGTCGTGAGAGGTCACACGTGAGTCTGCGCAAGGTGCTCATCGCCAACCGTGGTGAAATCGCTGTCCGCGTGGCCCGGGCGTGCCGGGACGCCGGGATCACGAGCGTCGCCGTCTACGCCGACCCGGACCGGGCGGCCGTCCATGTCCGCGCGGCCGACGAGGCCTTCGCCCTGGGCGGTGACACCCCGGCCACCAGCTACCTGGACATCGAGAAGGTCTTGCGGGCCGCCAAGGACTCGGGCGCGGACGCGATCCACCCGGGCTACGGATTCCTGTCGGAGAACGCGGAGTTCGCGCAGGCCGTGCTCGACGCGGGCCTGATCTGGATCGGCCCGCCCCCGCAGGCCATCCGCGACCTCGGCGACAAGGTCGCCGCCCGCCACATCGCCCAGCGCGCCGGTGC
>NZ_JBVHXT010000070.1:0-30324 GCF_055569255.1 Streptomyces sp. NPDC029296 | reverse complement strand
CCCCCACACCCCCCCCCCCCCCCCCCCCCCCCCCCCCCCCCCCCCCCCCCCCCCCCCCCCCCCCCCCCCCCCCCCCCCCCCCCCCCCCCCCCCCCGCGTGCGTGCCCGGCCGAGCGGCGGAGCCGTGGTCACCCGCGCGTCACCGTGACGGCCGCCAGGACGCCCGGGGCCGCCCGGACCCATGCCCGGCCGGCCGTGTGCCGTACGACGCGCACGCCGCCCCCGGCCGTGATCCGCCACGCGCCCGGCGGCAGGGACAGCACGCTCACCCGGGGGCCGCGGGACGCCGCGCGGTACACCAGCCGGTACACGCCCGCCCCGGGGTCGTAGGCGGCGGAGTGGACCGTGCCCGCCACGGCCTCGGCGTACGGCTGCACGGTCAGCTCCTTGTTGGCGCGGAAGGCGCCGGTGCCGTCGAGCGCGCAGTACCCGCCGCCGTAGCACCACACGTAGCCCGCCCAGCCGGAGGCATAGCGGCCGAGGGAGGCCAGCGCGTCACGGTAGAAGCGGTTCATGTGCGGCAGCGAGCTGTCCGGCGGGCCCCACTCGCCGACCACCACCGGGACCCGGTACCGCCGCGGATACGCGGTGACGGCCCGCTCGTACCGCTCGATCCAGCCCGCCCCGGGGTCGTAGTCGGCGCCCGCCTCCATCGCGGTGTCGTAGAAGTGCGGCGCGTACACCACCCGGGGATCGCGGACGCGGCCGAGGCCGGTCGGCACGCCCTCGCCGACGACCGGCGTCGGCTCGACGAACAGCCAGGCGTCCCGGTCGGCCGGGCGGACGGCGCCGGCCAGGCGGTTGTACATCGGCGTCAGCTGCTCGCGTTCGATGCGCCGCGCGGCCGCCGGCAGGTCCTCCCCGGGCCTCGGCTCGCCCATGGGCTCGTTGATCAGGTCGTAGCCGAGTACGGCCGGGTGGCCGGCGAAGCGGGTGGCGAGGGTGTGCCACATCCGGGCCTGGGCGTGCCGGAGGTCGTCGTCCTCGTAGAGATGGGTGAAGGCGCGCTGCACGGCGGGCTCGAAGTACTCGGCGAACCAGTCGTCCGGGTGCGGGGTGAACGGCAGCCCGTCGGTCCTGGTCGCCCATGCGGGTACGCCCCGGTGGCCGAAGGCGGGCCCGAAGACGTCCTGGTGGGCGTCGAGGACGACCCGCACGTCCTGGCGCTCGGCCCAGTCAAGGACGCGTTCGATCCTGCGCAGATACCTCTCGCTGTACCGCCCGGGCCGGGGCTCCAGGTCGTCCCAGAAGACCAGCAGCCGGGCGAAGCCGAAGCCCCGGGCGCGCAGATCGCGCAGATGGCGCTCGGTGATCGCGCTCAGCGCCTGCTCGCCCCGGTGCGCCTTGTCCTCGATGTTCCAGCCGCGCAGGGTGAGCACCCGCCCCCGGGCGTCGGTGAGCGGGGGGATGCCCGGCCCGCCCTCCTCGGCGTGGGCGGTGGCGGGGGCCAGCAGCGCGGCGAGGACCGCGCCCGCCGTCAGCATCGCTCGCAGCACGGGAGACCTCCGGGACGGTGACTTCCTGGACCTTGCGCGTACTGGGGGCCGGACACTCCTGTGCTACCAGCAACGCGCGGGAAGGACCAGCACCGGGCGCCCCACGCTCGGCGGGGAACAGCGGACCCGGCTGTGAAACGATGTCCTGACAAAGGATTGACAGCGGGTCCGGCAGGGGCTTGTATCCCGTCCCGACGCGGCCGCGTTCCCGCCCCGCCCGCGACGACCGACCCGGAGAGGAACCCCTGACCATGGCCCAGACCCTCGACCGCATCCGGGTCGGCTCCGCCCCCGACTCCTGGGGCGTCTGGTTCCCCGACGACCCGCACCAGATCCCCTGGCACCGTTTCCTCGACGAGGTGTCGGAGGCGGGCTACGACTGGATCGAACTCGGCCCCTACGGCTACCTCCCCACCGACCCGGCCCGGCTCACCGACGAGCTGGCCCGGCGGAACCTGAGGGTCTCGGCCGGCACGGTCTTCACCGCCCTGCACCGCGGACCGGCCGTCTGGGAGGAGACCTGGGCCCACGTCGGCCGGGTCGCCGAACTCACCCGGGCGACGGGCGCCCGGCACCTGGTGGTGATCCCCTCCTTCTGGCGCGACGACAAGACCGCCGAGATCCTGGAGCCGCCCGAGCTGACCGCCGGGCAGTGGACGCACCTGACCGAGGGCATGGAACGGCTCGGCCACCGGGTCCGGGAGACCTACGGCCTGGACATCGTCGTCCACCCGCACGCCGACACCCACATCGACACCGAGGCCCACGTCACCCGCTTCCTGGACGCCACCGACAGCCGACTGGTGAGCCTCTGCCTGGACACCGGGCACTACGCCTACTGCGGCGGCGACAGCGTCCAGCTGATCGAGACCTACGGCGAACGCGTCGGCTATCTGCACCTCAAGCAGGTCGACCCGGACGTCCTCGCCGAAGTCGTGGCGCAGGGGCTGCCGTTCGGGCCCGCCGTGCGGCGCGGGGTGATGTGCGAACCGCCCGCCGGGATCCCGGACCTGGAACCGGTGCTGCGGGCGGCCCAGGCACTGGGCGTGGACCTGTTCGCGATCGTCGAGCAGGACATGTACCCGTGCGAGCCGGACCGGCCGCTGCCGATCGCCGTCCGCACCCGCCGCTTCCTGCGCTCCTGCGGCGCCTGAGCGGGCGCACGCCGGATCCCGCGCTCTCCTCGCGGATTCGGCCACCGCCCGCCGGGAACCAACCGGGGCACGCGGGCGTTCGACTGACAACGGGGAACGCCCGTGTGGACGGGAGGACGACATGACACACCGCGCACACACCCACGACACGCCCGGGGACGCCGCCGACGCGGCCGCCCGGAACCGGCGCTTCGGCCGCCTGCCCGAGCGGATACGCCCCGAGGACACGGTCGAGACGGAGCCGGCCACCCGCCCCGACCCGGCGCGGGACACCTACCACGCGGACGAGTGGCTGATCCGGTACTGCGGCTGACCCGGGACCGGGGACGGCACCGGGCGCCGGCCCGGCGCCGCCCCCGCCCGCTCAGGCCGGCCGCACCTCCGCCGGCCGCACCGGCCGGTGCTCGCGCAGGGACAGGGCGCACGCCTCGGCGATCCAGCCGGCCTCCAGGGCGTCCTCCACGGTGCACGGGGAGGGCCGGGTGCCCGCCACGACCTCGGTGAACGCGGCGAGTTCGGCACGGTAGGCGGCGGCGAAGCGGTCCATGAAGAAGGCGTGCGGAACGCCCGACGGGAAACGCGCGCCGGGCTCGGCCGAGCGTAGCGGAAGCCGGTCGTCCAGGCCCACGGCGAGCGAGTCGGCGAAGCCGTGCAGCTCCAGGCGCACGTCGTAACCACGCCGGTTGTGCCGGGAGTTGGACACCATCGCGACCGTGCCGTCGTCCAGGGTGAGCAGCGCGCCGGCGGTGTCGGCGTCGCCCGCCGCCCTGATGTGGCCGGCACCCCGGTTGCCGCCCACCGCGTACACCTCGGTGACCTCGCGGCCCGTCACCCAGCGGATGGCGTCGAAGTCGTGCACGGCGCAGTCCCGGAAGATGCCGCCGGACGCGGCGACGTACGCGGCCGGCGGCGGCTCCGGGTCCAGCGTCGTGGACCGCACGGTGTGCAGCGCCCCCAGCTCACCGGCCCGTACGGCGGCCCGGGCGGCGGCGAATCCCGCGTCGAAGCGCCGGTGGTAGCCGATCTGGACCGGCACACCGCCGTCCCGGACGGCCCGCAGCACCTCGACGCCCTCGCTCATCGTCCGGGCGACCGGCTTCTCGCAGAAGACCGGGACACCGGCCCCGACACCGGCCAGGATCAGCGCGGGGTGGGCGTCGGTGGCCGCCGCCACCACGATGCCGTCCACCCCGGACGCCAGCAGCGCCTGCGGGGAGGGGGCGACCTCGGCGCCGAACCGCTCCGCCGCGCGCTCGGCCGCGCCGGCGAACGGATCGGTGACGACCAGCGACTCGACGGTGCCGAGCCCGGAGAGGGTCTCGGCGTGGAAGGAGCCGATGCGGCCGAGACCGAGGATTCCGATACGCATGCGCTCCATCCTTGTCCGTACAAACCCCTCGCGCCATCATCGGGGAGCCGCCGGAACTCCTCAAGGAGTCCCCCGCGGACGCACCCAGCCGCCGGTCCGCGCGGACCGCGCCATCGCGTCGAGCAGCCGCGCGCTGTGCACCGCGTCCGCGAGGGTGGTGCCGTACGGCGTGCCCTCGGCGATGGACCGGACGAACCGGCCGGCCTCGATCACCTTCAGGTCGTCGTAGCCCATCGCGTTCGCCGCGCCCGGCTGGAACGCGGCGAACTCGCCGGCGCCCGGGCCGACATGGACCGTGCTCACGGACTGGTCCCGGTAGCCGGTGCCGCGGCTCACGCCCAGCTCGTTCATCCTCCGGAAGTCCCAGAACACCGCGCCCCGGGTGCCGTGCACCTCGAAGCCGTAGGCGTTCTGCTCGCCGACCGAGACCCGGCAGGCCTCCAGGACCCCGCGGGCGCCGGAGGCGAAACGGAGCAGACAGCCGACGTAGTCCTCGTTCTCCACCGGGCCCGGCTCGCCGCCACCGGCGAGGGCGTGGCCGGCCGTCGCGCCGCCCGGACGGGCGCGCTCCGGGACGAAGACCGCGGTGTCGGCGGTGACGGAGTCGATGGCCCCGCACAGGAAACGCGCCAGGTCCACGCCGTGCGAGGCCAGGTCGCCGAGCACCCCGCTGCCCCCGCGCCGCCGCTCGTAGCGCCAGGTCAGGGCGGTGTCCGGGTCCGCCGCGTAGTCGCTGAACAGGCGCACGCGGACATGCGTGACCGTGCCGATCCCACCGGAGGCGATCAGCTCGCGGGCGGCCTCCACGGCGGGCGCGTTGCGGTAGTTGAAGCCGACCGTGCCCTGCACACCGGCCCGCGCGACCGCGTCGGCGACCGCGCACGCGTCGACGGTGCCCAGCCCCACCGGCTTCTCGATCCACAGGTGCTTGCCGGCCTCGGCCAGCGCCACGCCGATCTCCCGGTGCAGGAAGTTCGGCGCGGTGACGCTGACGGCCTGAACGCGCGGGTCGGCGGCCACCTCCCGCCAGTCGCGGGTCGCGGAGGCGAACCCGAACCGCTCGGCGGCCTCCTCGGCCAGGCCCGGCACCTCCTCGGCGACCGTGACCAGCCGGGGCCGCAGAGGAAGATCCGGATAGTGGTGCGGGAGCCGCGCGTAGGCCCGGGTGTGCACGCGGCCCATCCAGCCGAACCCGATGACGGCGACACCCAGCGCATCCACCATGACAGCCTCTCCCAGAAGCGGGGGACCGGCGCCCGGACCGGTGCGTCCCGGCTCCGGGCCACCTTTGTCCGGACATGGCGGGGTGTCAACCCTCCGAACGTGTCTCCCTGTCCGGCGGGCCGGTCGCGCCCGTCAGAGCGTGATGGCGTACGCCTTGCGCAGCGTCTCGTGCACCGTCCACCGCGTACGGTCGCCCGCGCGCAGCACCGCCATGTCGCCGGGGCCGACCCGCAGCGTCGGCCCGTCCTCCACCTCGATCGTGGCCGAGCCGCTGATCACCACGAACAGCTCGTCGGCCTCCGTGTCCGGGACCACGCCCGGGGTGATCTGCCAGATCCCCCGGATCCGCCGCCCGTCCGGCGACTGCCAGACCACCTTCCCGGTGACCTCGGGACTCCCGGAGACGATCTGCCCGGGGTCCAGGGGCTCGGGTTCGAGGACGGCGTCGGGGATGTGGAGCGCGAAGCTGTGCGTCATGCGGCCGACCCTGGAGGGCGCGTGCGCGGCGGTGCCGTGGACAGGGTGTGGGGCATTGGGGCCGGTCGCGGGACACTTCGTCGCGCGGAGCGGGCGTCCGCGGCGCCCCGGAGGTCAGCGGCCGGCGCGTACCCCGTCCAGCGCGATGGCCAGCACCCGGTCGCGCTGGACGTCGTCCTCGAAGTTCGTCGCCGTGATCCCGGCGACCATCCGCAGCAGGTCACCGAAGTCCATGTCCGTCCGGGCGGCGCCGGCCCGCTGCGCACGCTCCAGCAGCGGACCGCCGGCCGCGTACATGGACTCGCGGCAGGTCTGGAAGATGTCCGACTCGCCGTTCAGCGCCTCGCGCACCGCGCGCTTGGTGACCATGTAGCCGGCGAACCGGTCCAGCCACGCCGTCAGCGCCTCCCACGGCTCGCGGTCCGCCAGCTCCAGGGCCGCCGCGCACAGGGCGGCGACCTCGTCGGCGTAGACCGTCTCGAACAGGTCGCGGCGGGTCGGGAAGTTCCGGTACAGGGTGCCGATGCCGACCCCGGCGCGGCGGGAGATGTCCTCCAGTGAGGCGTCGGCCCCGTGCTCGGCGAACGCCCGGCGGGCGGCCTCCAACAGGGCGTCGTAGTTGCGGGCGGCGTCCTTGCGGTGCGGCCGGCGGGCCGCCACGATCTCGCCGACGGGGAACGGCGTGGCCGTCACTGCTGCCTCCCGGGGAGGTGGTCGATTGAAGCGGAGGTGAGCCTCCGCTAGAGTGGAGGGGTACCTCCACTTTACCAGTGCGGGGTGGCTCCGCCATGGCCGGACGCGGCCCGCGCCGCCGCCCCCGCGACCGGGGCACGGACCGTACGACCGTGCTCCGCACCACTCGCCCGCGGGTACCCCACGCTCCGCTTCCCTGATTCCGGAGAGGCTCCCTCATGCCCCGCGCCTCCACGCGCCTCACCTTCGCGGTCCTCGCGACCGGTGCCGGCGTCTTCTCCATGCTCCAGTCGCTGATAGCGCCGGCCCTGCCGACCGTCCAGCACGCCCTGCACGCCTCCCCGTCCACCGCGACCTGGGTGATGACCGCGTATCTGCTGTCCGCCTCGGTCTTCACCCCGATCCTCGGCCGGGTCGGCGACCTCGCCGGGCGGAAACGGACCCTCGTCGGCGTCCTGCTGGCCGTCCTCGCGGGCTGCCTGGTCGCCGCGCTGGCCCCGAACATCGGTGTGCTGATCGTCGCCCGGGTCGTCCAGGGCGTCGGCGGCGCCCTATTCCCGCTCGCCTTCGGCATCATCCGGGACGAGTTCGCCCCGGCCGAGGTCAGCGGCAGCATCAGCAACCTCTCCGCGGTGATCGCGGCCGGCGGCGGGGTCGGCATGGTCGCCGCCGGTCCTATCGTGTCCGCGCTCGACTACCGCTGGCTGTTCTGGATCCCGGTGGCGATCGTCGCCGTGACGGCCCTGATCGCCCTGCGCTACATCCCCGAGTCGCCCGAGCGGGCCGCGGGCAAGGTCGGCTGGGCCGGTGCCGTACTGCTCTCCGGCTGGCTGGTGGCCCTGCTGCTGCCGCTGAGCCAGGCCGGGCAGTGGGGCTGGGGCTCGGCGAAGGTGCTCGGTCTGTTCGCCGCCGCCGTCGTACTGTTCGCGGTGTGGCTGGTGACCGAGGCGCGCTCGCGCACCCCGCTGATCGACCTGCGGGTGCTGCGGCTGCCCGCGGTGCGGACGACCAACACCGCCGCCCTGCTGTTCGGCGCCGGCATGTACTCCATCTGGTCCTTCCTGCCGGGCTTCGTCCAGACACCGTCCGCGGCCGGCTACGGCTTCGGCGCCAGCGTCACCGAGTCCGGCCTGCTCATGCTGCCGATGCTGGTCGCGATGTTCCTCTCCGGCGTGCTGTCGGGCCGGCTGGAGCCCCGCGTCGGAGCCAAGGCGCTGCTCACCACGGGCTCCGCGCTCGGCGCGCTGGCCTGCGGCTTCCTCACCCTCTGGCATGACTCCCGGTGGCAGATCGGCGTCGTCGCGGGGCTGTTCGGCCTCGGCATCGGACTGGCCTTCGCCTCGATGGCCAACCTCATCGTGGGCAGCGTGCCGGTGGCCCAGACCGGCGCCGCGACCGGCATGAACGCCAACATCCGCACCATCGGCGGCTCCATCGGCGCCGCGCTCACCAGCGTCCTGGTCACCGGCCGGCTCCAGCCCTCGGGCCTGCCGTACGCCTCCGGCTACACCCACGGCTGGGCCCTGCTCGCCCTCCTGTGCCTGGCCGCGGCCGGCGCCGCCTTCCTGGTCCCGGCCCGCCGCCCCGGCCCCTCGGCCGGGACCCCCGCCACACCGGGGGTGACACGGGCACCCGCCCGCGTGCGGTAGGGTTGACCTGCGTGATCACGCGGGACACCCCACGTGACAGCGCGGCGGGACGTGGCGCAGCTTGGTAGCGCACTTGACTGGGGGTCAAGGGGTCGCAGGTTCAAATCCTGTCGTCCCGACTCGTGAGAGTCGCAGGTCAGGGCCGGTTTCGGAGCAATCCGAAACCGGCCCTCGATCATTCTCGGGGACCAGTTGGGGCCCAGCGCTCGCTTGACCGGTGTCAGCGGGTCATGACGATCCGGGGGCGCGGACCGCGCTGAGGTGCGCGGAGAGTGTCGTGCCGACGTAGGTGTTCGCAGCCGGGTGGACTGCGTTGACGACGGCGTCCCGCACGGCCTGTTCAATGGCGCACCCCGCCTCACCCTCCGGCTCACCGAGGAATGATGACCCACTTCGAGCACTTCAAGGCATGGCATCTGCGGTGTGTGGAGGAGTTGGGCGCCGCCCGGGCCACCGACATGGGCGCCGACGAATACCGCTCCTGGGCCTATACCGTCTTCAGCCGCCATGGCGAACTGCCGCCCGTGGCCTTCGGCGCGCTGCTGCACGCGCGCCGGGTTCGGCTGATCGAGCGCGCGTTGGACATCCTGGCGGAGCACGGCACCCGGGACGGTGGGCCGGTCGATGTTCCCCGGCCCTGGGCCGAAGACCCCGGCGAGGTGTTTCCGCTGGGTAGCGCCACGGTGGGCGGTGAACTCGTCGACTCCTTCACATGGCAGGAGATCGTTGTCTGTGTGGCACGCGGAGTGCAGGCGCATGTCGCCGAGGTTCGCGAAGAGCTCTGGCCGGTCTGCCCGGAGCACGGCCGGGGACTGCACCCCGGTCCGGCACAGGGGCGGGCCGCCTGGTGGTGTCTGGCCACCGATCACGTCGTGGCCTGGGTCCTCGACCCGGATCCGCTCCCCGGCACCAGCGCCTCCCGGTGTCCAGTGCCGGGAGTCGTGTAGTTCGGCCCGGGCCCGATAGGCGCACGCGAGTGGCCAGGAGGGCCAACGACCTCATTCCTCGACCGCTATCGGAAACCTCGTAGCGGCGGCGGCGTCGGTTCGCGATGATGACGCGGTGACTGAACCTGACCCGAGGGATGGGCTGATCCGTCTCGAAAACCTGATCTCCGGCGATTTTCACCAGCGCGTCGACCCTATGAACCGAGCGGCAGTCATCGGCTGGGGACTCTTCTTCAATGTGGCGCATCAGGTCCGTGCGATCCTGACCCTGCACACGGCCGGCGCGTGTGGGGCGGCATCGCCCAACCGGCGGAGCGCTCTCGAGTACGCGATCACACTGCGGTGGTGTGCCGATCAAGGCGACCGGATAGGTGACATCTACAACCGTAAGCTCCGCGGCGATCAGATCCAGCTCGCGAAGGCTTTGAAGGCGGATGGGACAAAGGACCGCTACAAGGACGCTTACAAGGTCATGGCGGAGACCGTAGAGGTGGTCAACAAGACCATCCCTGCGGATCCGAACGAACGTCTGGCGAAGATCGAAACCCTGATCAAGGGCTACGGCCTGACCAATGTGTGGAGCTTCTACACGGTCGAGTCCCGCTTCACGCACCCGACGCTCACCGGCGCCCAGATGTTCTTCCGGGACACCGGCGAGGGTTCCTTCGAGGTCAGTCAGAATCCGATCCACGAGGAGTTGGTGCAGTGTCCCCTGTACTGCCTGTGGATCTTCCACTTCGCCATGCTGGCATTCAATGAGGTGCTTCGTGACAAGCCGTGGACAGCCGAGCTTGAGCAGGTAGCCAAGGAGTACGGCCTCTCGACGGTGCTCCCGCAGTGGAAAGGCCCCGGCGACTTGCACGGGCAGTGAGTCGGCCGCTGCCGGATGAACCGCGTATCGGCGTGACCAGGGCGGACTCGCGCACCTTGGCCACCGGCTCGTTCACGGCCACGCTGACCAGGCGTCCTGACCCCGCGCATCACGAACTCGTTGCCGTTCGCCTCGTAGAGGCGTCCGTTGTTCACACGCAGACCGGTGGCGGCGGCTTGCGCCTCGAACGCCATGAGGTGAGGACCTGACAGCCCGGTGTCCGGTTGTTTCATTCCCGGCGGTAGTCCGGACCGTGGGACACGGCGCCGATTCGGGGGCCGGGCCGTACGGGGAGATCCTCGGCCGTTCCGCAGACCCTGGAGCACGTCGGTCGGCAGCGGAGCCCGGGTACACGGGGTGGGCATGGCGCGGCCAGGCGGTTACCTCGCGAGGCCGGGATGTCGTCGCCGCGGGGTGTGCGGCGAGCAAGCGGAGAGGCCGAGCACGAAGTGCCTGGCGGGGACCGTCGGCCGGACGCCGGGCAGGGGCCATCGGAGCCAGCCCGCCCAGGCCGAGCGCCACCCGCCCCGTCATCCGGCGGGCACCCGCGTGTGAGACTCACAGCATGATCCGTACTGCGACCCCCGCCGACATCCCCGTCCTCCACACCCTGATCCGCGAGCTCGCCGAGTACGAAAAGGCACTCGACGAGGCCAGGGCGACGAAGGAGCAACTCGCCGAGGCCCTGTTCGGCGAGCGCCCGGCCGCCTACGCGCACGTGGCCGAGGACGCCGATGGTGAAGTCGTGGGCTTCGCCCTGTGGTTCCTCAACTTCTCCACTTGGCGGGGTGTGCACGGCATCTACCTGGAGGACCTGTACGTCCGCCCCGGAGCCCGCGGCGGCGGCCACGGCAAGGCCCTGCTGACGGAGCTCGCCCGCATCTGCGTCGCACGCGGTTACGAGCGCCTGGAATGGTCGGTACTGAACTGGAACCGTCCCGCGATCGACTTCTACGAGGCACTGGGCGCCCGCCCCCAGGACGAGTGGACGGTGTACCGGCTCACGGACGAAGCGCTGAACGCTCTGGGGCGCCTCGCCCTCTGACGCGCACTGATCTGCTGGCGCCGCCGGAACTCCCGGCAGAAGTGCAAGACGGGCACGGCCGACGTTGATGGCCCGGTGGCCGACCTCAGGACGGCTTGCGCCACACGGAGACGTGCTTCGTGGAGTCCTGGGTGAACGGGGACCCGTCCCAGTCCGCGACGCGGCGTTCCGGTTCGAGGCCGGCGATCCGCGCCATCAGGTCGAGCTCGGCCGGCCATGCGTAGCGGTGCCGGGAGTTGTCGCGGCGGTAGTGGCCGTCGTCGCCGTCGCGGGTGAAGTGGTGCGAGACGAGCATCTGCTCGACCAGGTCGAAGGTGTCGAAGCCGAGATGCTGCGGGGAGACGTCGAACGGCACCGCGACCTGGCCGGGCGGCAGGAGCCGCAGCGGCGGCACGCCCAGCTCGATGACGAACCGACCGCCGGGCTCCAGATGCCGTGCGGCGTTGCGGAAGCACTCGACCTGCTCGTCCTGCGTCAGCAGGTTCGTGATGGTGTTGTAGACGAGGTAGACCAGGGTGAACCGTCCGGGGACGACGGTGGTGGCCATGTCCCCGATGGCCACCGGGAGGGTGTCCTCGTCGACCTTGCGCCGCAGCACCGCTGCCATGTGCTCGGACAATTCGATGCCCACCACCGGCACGCCGCGTTCCCTGAGGGGGACTCCCACCCGTCCGGTTCCGATGGCGAACTCCAGCGCCCGGCCCTCTCCGGCGAGCTCGGCGAGGAAGGCGAGGGCCGGTCCGAGAGCGGCGGCCGAGGAGGCTTCGGCCTCCTCGGCGTCGTAGCGGTCGGCGGTCGCGCGGGTCCACAGTTCACTGCTCGTCACGGCTGGCCACTGTGCCGGGTGCCGAGGGTTGCTGTCGACGCATTTAAGTTCTCCGCGGCACGGCGTGCACCGCCCACGACTCGTCGTCGCCTTGCCAGGGCTTCGGCCGAACCCTGGCCGGCGCCGACGAACCGCCGGTCAGCCGCAGTCCTCCCCGTTCAATGTGAAGGCCGCGGGTGTGCCGGCGGGGGTGCCCGTGCCCTGGAATCCGAAGCTCACGCTGGACCCCGGCGGGATCGCGGCGTTGTGCGCGACGTTCGCGGCGGTGACGTCGGGTCCGGCCTGCGAGACCGTGGCGTTCCAGGCGTTCGTCACCTTCTCGGCGCCCTTGAACGAGAACCCGAGCCGCCAGCCGTTGACCGCTGCCGCGCCGGTGTTCCGCACACCGACATCGGCGGTGAAGCCACCGTTCCAGGTGCTGGTGACGGTGTAGGTCACGGCGCACTGGGCCGAGGGGGACGTCGGAGTGGGCGTGGGTGTGGGCGTCGGAGTAGGTGTGGGCGTAGGAGTAGGAGTAGGAGTAGGAGTAGGTGTGGGCGTCGGCGTGGTGCCGTCGGGTTCCGCCCCCCACTGCGTGTCCGGGCCCTCCGCCAGCACGATGTGCGGCGCGTCCACGGGCGTACTGCCCGGCGTCGTCGGGATCCCCTGGTAGGACCAGTCGTCCGCGGGGTTCCACGCCCCGGCCGAGGTGATGCGGAACTGCACCTCCTTCCGGTACGCCGACTGGCCCGCCGGAGCGATCACCGCGTTGGAGCAGTCCACGGTGACGAAGTAGACGTCGCCCTCGAAGTGCGTCGGACCGGTCACCTTGCCACACTGGTTGTAGTTGGTGGTGGTGCTGATCCGGTCGGGCGTGACCCCGCCGTCGAGGGTGAAGTAGTAGCGCAGGGAAGCGTGTGTCAGCGCGCGTGCGGGCCACGCCGACTTGTTGACCAGGTACGCCTTGATCTCGGTGAAGCCGGGACCCGAGGCGTTCACGGACGCCTGGACCGAGATCTCCGGGCCGTCCGGTTTCTCGGCCTGGGGGAAGCCGGCGAGCGGGCTGCCGCCGTACTCGGCGTACAGACGGGCCAGCGCACCCGTGAAGGCCGCGTTGTAGTCGGTGGCCACCTCGTTGTTCACGTAGTTGGACCGGTCGTCGGTGTACGCGTCGTCCGCCGCGCTCGGCCCGCCGACCAGCGCGCCGTACAGGACGTGCCGGTTGTCCACCGGATTGGTGAGCTGGTCGGTCCACGAGCCGTGAGCGGTCCGGTGGTGCGGCTTCGTCGGCGGGTTCGCGCCGAAGCCGACGACGTAACTGGACTTGCGCGGGTTGTCGCCGAGGGCGTAGTCGATCTGCCGGACCGCGAAGTCGTGGTAGCGGGCCTTGCGCACCGGGTCGCCGGTCAGCCAGTCGGCGTACGACAGCGCGGCGAACGCGGTGTTGGCGGCGTATCGCAGCGATCCCCAGCTGTCGAGGACCGCCTGCCCGCCGGGCGAGTAGCGCACCTTGGTCCCGTTGACCCCGACCGTCCACCAGTCCAGCCACCGGTTGGCGTCGTCGACGTACCGCTGCTTGCCGGTGAGCTGGGCGAGGAGCACGTACGAGCCGTAGGAGGTGTCGTCCCAGGAGAGCGTCCAGCGGTAGGAGCGGGTGGTCGTCTGGGGCTCGGTCGACAGCTTGTCGTAGGCCGATTCGGCCTTCGCCAGGTACGCGGGGTCACCGGTCGCCTTGTACAGCCAGACGGCGCCCCAGACCAGCTCGTCGTTGTAGCCGCTCCAGGAGTTGTAGTACGCCTGCGCGTCGGTGATGCAGTCGCTGTACTTGCCGCGGTAGGCGTCGGCGAACGCGTACAACTGCTTGGCGTGGGTGAGCAGCTTGCTCGCGTACGCCGGGTCGCTGTCGGCGAACACCATGGAGGACGACGCCATGGCCGCGGCGGTCTGGCCCGCCAGGTCGGAGCCCGGGCAGGAAGCGTCGATCTTGTACGCGGGCCGTGCCATCGGCATGACCTCGGCCGGCCCCCACCACTTGTGGTCGTCGGCGCCGTTGCCCACCTGGCCGTACAGCACGTTCGCGGACGGGTGCGCCTTGATGAAGTAGTCGTTGACGAAGCGCAGGTTGTCCTGGAGGTACCGGAGCTGGCCGGAGGCGGCGTAGGCGGACTTCTGCTCGACGCCGCCCCAGGCGAGCAGGGTGGCGGAAAAGGCCATGGGCAGGCCGAACTTGACGTGGTCGCCGGCGTCGTACCATCCGCCGGTCAGATCGAGGCCGGCGTCCTTGCCGTCGCCGAGGGCGGAGTCGCCGCGCCAGGAGACGCGGTTGCCGTCCGGGAGCTTCCCCGACCGCTGCGCGTCGTAGAACCAGAGCGACTTCTGGAGCGCCTCGCCGTAGTTGAAGGCGGTCGGCGCCGCGGAGGAGGGGCTGGAAGCGGCCGAGGGCAGCAGGAGGCCGGCGATGACGGCGGCCGCGGCTCCCCACGCACTCACCAGTCGGGAGCGTCGGACACCGGCCGGGGCCGCCGCCGGGCAGGTCTCGGGAGCCGCCGCGGGGGGCGCGGAGCGTCTTCGGGAGGTGAGGAAGGAGAGCGGGCGCAACGGACGTTCCTTCCGTGCGGTGGGAGGGGGAGGTCGTGCTGCGGCGCGGTGGTTCGGGGTGTGGAGGCAGGAATGCATGGGAGCGCTCCCAGTCACTGGTTCATGAAGCCAGCGCGTCCATCAAGTGTCAATATCCCGCGCGTATTTCGTCAGGACGCAGCGTCGGCCGGACCGCGGGACTGGGACTGCCGGAAGACGACTCGGCCGGCCGTCGACCGGCGACCGGCCGGTTCCGAGGGCAGGGGCGTGTCTCGGCGGCCGGCGCGGGGGGACTCGACGAGTGACTCGTCCTCCGTCGCGTCTCTGGTGGGCGAACGTTTCGGAGGCATTCGTGACCGGCCCTCGATCACTTCCGGGGACCGGTGGGGGACCCGCGTCCTTCGTCCGGTGCCAGCGGGTGGCGGGGCAGGGGCGGACCCCGGATCCGGCGGCGGGGCAGGGGCGAGCCGGATCCGGGGTGGCTGGTGGCCGCGTCGGTCTACTTCACGGCTCCCGCGGTGACGCCGCGGGTGAGGGAGCGCTGGAAGAGGAGGAAGAAGACGACCATGGGGATGACGCCGAGGAGGGCGGCGGCGCTCATGGCGGTGGGGTCGCTGGTGTACTGGCCCTGCATGACGGAGAGGCCGAGGGGGACCGTCTGGTTGTCGTTGGAGATGAGCAGGACGAGGGGGTAGAGGAACTCGTTCCAGCTCCAGACGAAGAAGAAGACGCACATCACCGACAGGGTGGGCCAGCTCATCGGCAGGATGATGCGCCACAGGATGGTCCAGCGGCCCGCGCCGTCGAGGGAGGCGGCTTCGATGAGTTCCTTGGGGAAGCCGGCGAAGACGGAGGAGAGCAGATAGGTGCCGAACGCGCTGTAGGTGACGCCGACCAGGAGGGTGTAGCCGAGTTTCCCGTCGTACAGCCCCATCTCCTTGAACAGGTAGTAGACGGGGTAGACCAGGCCCTCCTGCGGGAGGACGTTGACGCCGAGGAAGAAGACGAGGAAGGCGGTGCGCCAGCGGACGCGGCCGATGCCGATGGCGTAGGCGTTGAAGAGGGCAACGACGACGGCGATGAGGACGACGCCGAGGCTGATCTCGACGCTGTTGATCAGTTTGCGGGTGAAGTCGACGCGCTGCCAGACGTCGCCGATGATGCTCCAGTTCCAGTGCTCGGGCCAGGACAGCGAACCGTGGGAGCGGTAGTCGGCGCTGGTTTTGAAGGAGTTGAGCAGGATGATCGCGAACGGGGCGAGGAAGGCCAGGACGAAGACGGTGACGGCGGCCACGACGGCGTAGGAGCCGGGGCCGCGGCGTCCGCCGGCTGTCGGCCGCCTGCCGCGGCGGGGTGCCGCGTGGCCGGGGGGTGCCGTCTTCTCCGTGCGAGGCGGGGTGGTGGTGTCGGTGGTCATGGTCATCCGTCCTCACCGCCAAGCAGCTGGTCAACGCAGGCGGCAAGTGCGCCGAGGCCAAGGACGGCGCCGTCGCCAACGGCACCCCCGCGCAGCTGGGCACCTGCAACGGCGGCGACCGGCAGAAGTGGACCCTGAACGGCACCGAGCTGCGCGTGCTGGGCAAGTGCCTGGACGTCGAGGGCGGCTACACCGCCAACGGCACCAAGGCCCACCTGTGGGACTGCGGCGGCTACGACAGCCAGAAGTGGGCCTTCCAGTCGAACGGCACCCTGAAGAACCTCAGATCCGGACGCTGCCTCGACATCGAGAGGCAGAGCACAGCGGACGGAGCCCGGCTCCACCTGTGGGACTGCGGCGGCTGGAACAGCCAGAAGTGGTCCCTGACCAGCTGAACCGGCCGCGCCCCGCGCGACACGGCGTCCCCGCGACACCGTCCGGGCCCTGAGTCCGTACGGTCCCGATCGGCCGGCACCCCCGCTTGAGGGTGCGGGGGTGCCGGCCTCCCCGGGGCGGCCTGGCCGTGGCGTCCGTACCGGCGCCGCGGCAGGACGCTCACCCCACGCCTCACGGAAGGACACCTTCGTGCACCCCGACGTGAACAGCGCTCCCCTCGTCCTCGCGCTCCACCGGATCGTGACGGGCTTCCTGTTCGCCTGCCACGGCGCGGCCACCCTCTTCGGGGTCCTCGGCGGCCCCCGCGGACCGGCGCCGGCCGCCGGCCAGTGGCCGGGCTGGTGGGCGGCCGCGATACAGCTGGCCGGCGGGCTCCTCGTCGCCCTGGGAACCGGCACCCGCCCGGCGGCGTTCGTCTGCTCCGGGTCCATGGCCTACGCCTACTTCGTGCGGCACCAGCCCCACGCCCTGTTCCCCATCGAGAACGGCGGCGAGCCGGCCGCCCTGTTCTGCCGGGCCTTCCTGCTCATCACGGTCCTCGGCCCCGGCGCCTGGTCGGTGGACACGCTTCTCCGCCCCGCGACGGCACTCGCCCCGAGGCGAAAGGAGGTGAGCCGACCCGGCAGCTGAACCCGGACAGCACCCTCCCGATCACGCGCAAGGCTCGAACCGGCCGGCACCGCCGACCGGTGTCCTTCCCGAAACCACGGAGGAAGACCGACCATGAACCGCGTACCCGCGACCGCGTCCCGCCGCACCGCGCTGGGCGCCGCCGCCCTCGCCACCACCCTGCTGGGCCTGTTGGCCCAGGCGCCGACCGCCTCCGCCCACGGCACGGTCATCGCCCCCGAGACCCGCAACTACGGCTGCCTGCAGCGCTGGGGCTCCGGCGAGCCCGACGAGGCGCAGGACCCCATGTGCTACCGCACCTACCACGAGAACCCCAACGCGATCACCGCGTGGAAGGCCGTCTACGCCAACAACACCGGCGACAACTACCAGCAGGTCGTCCCCGACGGCCGGATCTGCAGCGCCGGCGGCCGGGGCGAGACCGACTACGGAGCGCTCGACCGCCCCGGACCGTGGATCACCACCGCGGTCGGCTCCGACTTTACCGTCGACCTCTACGACGAGGCACGGCACGGCGCCGACTGGCTGGAGGTCTACGTCACCAAGCAGGGCTTCGACCCGACCACCCAGCTCATCGGCTGGAACAACCTCGACCGGGTCGAGAAGACCGGCCGCTACCCCTACCAGGCGCACTACACCACCGACGTCAGCACCTCCGGCTACAGCGGACGCCACGTCGTGGTGACCGTCTGGAAGGCATCGCACATGGACCAGAAGTACTTCCTGTGCAGCGACGTCGACTTCGGCTGAACCACCCGGCCCGCACCGGGTGACACCCGCACACCGGCCCCGCGAACACACCGCGCAAGCGCTCCTCGCGGGGCCGTCCCGCATTCCCCCTCTTCGGCCCGGGCGGCAGTGGTCCGGCGGTTGATCGATCCGGCCGGGTCAACCGCGCTCGGTGCTCGGGCCGCTTCCCGTCGCAGGCGTATCCCTTCGCCCCCTCGGGAAGGAAGCAATGTGTCAACTGCACAGTGAGGGTGGGTACAGAGCGGTCCAACACGTCCGTAAGCGAGTCGGGGGAGCGATCGGATGGAGATCAGGTTCGAAGCGACGGGACCGGGGCGCGAGGAAGAACTGCTGTCCCTGTACGACTGGTTGGCGGCCGACCGTGCCCTGCGCGGCCGGGTCCGTGTGACCCGGGTCGCCGAGGCGGACGCGGGCCGCGGCCGCATGGGCCCGGGCCTTGACGCCGTACTCGCGGTGCTGTCCGCCGTGAGCAGTGTGGGGCAGTTGCAGTTGTCGTACCTCGCCTGGCGGCAGAGCACCAGGCCCCGGTCCACGGTCACCGTCGACATCACCGGAGCCGACCCCGACCGGGTGGCGGAGCTGCTGCGCGGGCTGGGCGCGGACGGCGACGACGAGGGCCCGCGGTGACGGCCGCCACCGGCGCCACGGGCACCCGGGGCGACGGCGAAGGAGCCGGCCGGATCGATCCGCAGCGGTCCGCCTGCGTCCTTATCGGCGTGGACGACTACACGCACCTGGACCCGCTGCGCAGTGTCCAGCGCAACCTGGTGGAGCTGCGCGCCGTGCTCACGGACCCGGAGATCTGGGGGATCCCCGCAGACCGCATACGCACGGTCCCCAACCCCGTGTCGGCGGCCGACCTGACCGGCGCGATCCGCGAGGTCGCCGAGCTGGCCACCGACACCCTGCTCGTCTACTACGCCGGACACGGGCTCGTCGACCGGCACGAACGGCAACTGCTGCTCACCTTGCCCGACTCCGACGAGGACCGTCCGGAGACCTGCACCCGCAGCGGTGACCTGCGCCGCACCATGCGCGACACCGGAGCCGCGCTGCGGCGCGTGCTGATACTGGACTGCTGCTACAGCGGCCAGATGCTGACGGAGATGACCGACGGCCGCAGACAGGACGTCGAGGTGGCTCTGGCGACACTGCACGACGTCGAGGGCTCGTACGTCCTGACCTCCGCGACCCGCGACCGTCCCTCCCACGCCCCCGACCCCAGACGCTGCACCGTGTTCACGGGCGCCCTGGTCGACGTCATGCGCCAGGGACTGCCGGACGGCCCGCGGATGCTGAGCCTCCACGACCTCTTCCGAGCCGTCAAGGAGCGGATCCTCGCGCTCCGCCCCGAGGTGCCGCAGACACCACAGGAGCAGGACCAGAACGGCGTCGGCGGGCTGCCGTTCGTCCGCAACGTCGCCGTGCTGCCGCCCTTGGTCGCGCCTTCTCCGCCGCCCCACGTCCCCACGCGCTGGGAGCGGATGCGGCCTCTCGTGCTGTCGCTGACGGCCGGTGCCGTCGGCCTCGCCCTCGGGCTGGCCGGCCCGCCCGCCGTCCGCTGGTGGCACGACACCCACCCGGCCCCCGCCGCCGGCCCCTGCACGGCCCCCGCGCCCTCCGATCCCGGCGCGCCCCGCGCGGTCCTGCTCGACCATTCCGACGCGCTGGACAAGAAGAACGTCGACTACGAGAAGATCGAGGGCCTGTCCGCCCTCGCCCTCGTGTCCCAGGGCGAGAACGTCAAGGCCCTCGCCCTCGCCGACAACTCCCCGGGCCGCATCTGGCCGCTCACCCTCGGATCCCCCTTCGATCTGGATCCCAGCGCCGACACGGCGCAGCCCCTGAGCCGCGCCGACGGCAAACCGTTCCCCGACTCCTGGTACGACGGCGAGGCCGTGGTCATCGAGAAGGGCGGCCGGACGATGCTGGTCGCCTCCGAGACCGGACCGGCCATCCGCCGCTTCGACATCGGCACCGGCCGGCAGATCGGCCCGGACCTTCCCATACCGGGCGGGCTGCGCTACTGGGCCAAGGGGTCCGCGCAGAACGGCCGCAGCATCGAGTCGCTGGCCGCCTCCCCGGACGGCCGCCACCTCTACGCCGGCTGGGAGGCACCACTGGCCCAGGACGGCGACCAGCGCGGCCGGGGCATCATCCGCATCCAGCGCTACACCGGCTCACCCGGCGGCACCTACCGGCCGGACCGTCAGTACGCGTTCCTGGCCGAGGACGGGATGTACCTGTCCGAGCTGAACGCCGTCGACAACGACGGGCACCTCCTCGCCCTGCAACGCCAGTACACCGCGGGTCTCGGCACCGCGATCCGGCTCGTCCAGCTCTCCCTGGCCCACGCCCGGGACGTCACCGGACTGACCTCTCTCTGGCACCAGCCGGCGAAGGTCTTCGCCGAGTACGAACCGGTCGTCGACCTCGCGACCTGCCCCACGGGCGGCCCCGGCGCGGTCGCCGTCCCCGCCTCCAACCCCCAGCACCCGCTACTCGACAACGTGGAGGGCATGGCCCTCGGCGACGCGTGGAAGTCCGGCCGGTACAAGGGATGGCACCCGCTGTACCTGGTCTCCGACGACAACGACAGCGACGACCAGATCACCCGCCTGTACGCGCTCGCCGTGAAGCTGCGCACCTGAACGGAAGGTCAGTGGAACAAGCCCGAGCCGAGGGGGCGCCGGTCGTCGAAGCCCGGGAGGACGAGGAAGGTCGCGCTGGCGGTGGTGGTGGTGAAACGGAGCAGTGCGTCGGAGCCGTCCATGTGGGCCAGCGTCTTCGTGAAGGTGCCCAGGTCGTTCTGGAAGCTGATGAAGAGCAGGCCGGGGACGGGCCCGTCGGTGCTGTAGGAACGGCGGAGCATGAGGCCGACGCCGACCACGCCCGGGTGGGCCCGGCGGATGTGGGCGTCGGCCGGGACGAGGTAGCGCCCGTCCGGTGTCTTGGCGCCCAGCACCGGGTCCGAGGCCACGGTTCCCCCGGACAGGGGCACGCCGGTGGCCCTGCGCCGGCCGAAGACCGCCTCCTGGCCGGCGACGGGAAGCGCGGCGAACCGCGCCAGGTCGAGTTCCATGTGCCGGACCACCGCGATCGTGCCGCCGGCCACCGGAGCCGGCCCGGACAGCCACAGGTGGCGCCGCTGTTCGGCCGTCGTGTGCGGGCCCACGATGCCGTCGATGAAACCGAGCAGGTTGCGGGGCGCGGAGACGCCCTCGCTCACGGGAACGTCCGGACCCCGGCGTCCGGACTGCCGCCAGCGTTCACGTACCCGGTCCCCGGCCTGCCGCAGCAGCGCGGTGGCGACGACCGGCAACAGCAAGGGGTCGCCGGCGCAGATCTGCAACAGCAGGTCCCCGCCGCGCGACCGCGGGGCGATCCGCTCGCGGGAGAACCGGGGGAGGTCCGCGGCGCCGGGCAGGGCGGGATCGGCCCCGCGCACCAGCCGCGGACCCACCCCGACCGTCACGGTGAGATCCCCCGGCGGCAGGCCCAGCAGGCGGGGGTCGGGCCCCGAGGTCAGGGCGTGCACGGCCCGGCCGAGTTCTGCCAGCAACGGGCCGACGGCCACGCCGTCACCGACATCGGCCACCACCGCCAGGAGGTTCGGCTGGGCCGGCTGCGGGAGCGTGACGCCCGCCTGATGGCGACCGGTCGCCGCGACCCCTGGGGCCGACGAGGGGGAGAAAGGCCGGTCCTGCCGGACCGCGGGCGACTCGCACCCGGCCGTGACCCCGGTGGCCGCCACGGCCCCGGTGGCCCCGATGAACGCGCGGCGGGACGGATGGGCTTCGGCTCGGCTCACGGTGCGAACAATGCCATATCCCTTCCGGCTTACGCGAGTTGACCGTCCCCGCGCCGGGGCCGCTCCGTGCCAGGATGGGGCCATGTCTCGTCTCCGTCTTCGCGGGATGGCCGCGTTATTGAGCACACTGGCATGCGTACTGGCGGCCTGCGGGTCCGGCGACGGCGGGGCGGCCGACGGCCGCCGGCCGTCCGGGACGCGTGTGACGATCAGAGTGCCGGGCGACGCCCCGACGATCTCGGCGGCGGTCTCCCTCGCCCACCCCGGTGACCTGGTACTGGTCGCGCCGGGCGTCTACCACGAGTCGGTGAGGGTCGCCACGCCGCGTGTCACCCTGCGCGGCGAGTCCCGGGACAAGGTCGTCGTCGACGGGCGGCTGCGGCAGCCGAACGGCATCGTCGTCTCCGCGCCCGGAGTGGCCGTGGAGAACCTGACCGTACGCAACAACACGCAGAACGGGGTCCTGGTCACCGGCTCGGCGAAGGCGGCGGCGGGCCTGCCGGGGCAGAGCGGCGGCTACGACACCGGCGACGAGCCCGTCACCTTCCTGAAGTCGTTCCTGGTCTCGTACGTGACCGCGACCCGCAACGGCCTGTACGGCATCTACGCGTTCTCCGCGCAGAACGGTGTCATCGAGCACTCGTACGCCTCGGGCGGGGCCGACTCGGGGATCTACGTCGGCCAGTGCAAGCCCTGCCGCGTCGTGGTGCGGGACAACATCGCCGAACTCAACGCGGTCGGTTACGAAGGCACCAACGCCGGCGGGGACATGTACGTGGTCGGCAACCGCCTGGCCGGCAACCGGGTCGGACTCACCACCAACTCCGACCACCAGGAGAAACTGCTCCCGCAGCGGGACGCCGTCATCGCGGGCAACCTGATCGCCGCCAACCAGCAGAGGGACACTCCCGAGCAGGCCGACGGCGGCTGGGGCACCGGCGCCGGCATCGACGGCGGCAGCGGCAACCGGTTCCTCCGCAACCGCGTCACCGGCAACGGCAACGCCGGGCTGGTGATCACCGCGACCGCCGACATCCCCCCGGTCGGCAACCGGATCGAGGACAACACGTTCAGCGGCAACGGCGTCGACGTCGGCTGGTCGTTCCCCACCGCCACGCGGGGACGGGGCAACTGCCTGCGCGGCAACGCACTGCGTACGACGGTGCCCGCCCGGCTCGCGGTCGGCGCGGCCTGCCCGCTTCCCGCCGGGTCACCGTCACCGGCCGGCACGTGGACGGCGCCGCGGGCACCCGGCGGCATCCCGTTCAGCGAGGTCGCCGCGCCCGGTCCGCAGCCGGAGTTCCCCCATGCCGCCGACGCGGGCCCCACCGCCGTCCCGGCCGTTCCGGACCTGCCGAGGACGGCGGACATCCCGCTGCCGCCCGTCTCCCTGCTCGCCGCGCACGCGCGGGTGCGGACGCCCTGAACGGCGGCTACCGGGCCGGGGTCAGGCCGGGCACCGGCTCGACGGGAACGTACGCGTGGGTGCCGAAGGCGATGACCACCGGCCGCGACTCGGACTCCACGCGGACGCGGACCCGGTACATGGTGCCGTCCGGGCCGATCCAGTAGCGCACGTTGCCCGCCGTACCCGAGCGGTCGGGGGAGGACGGCCCGGTCATGACGTCCACCCGGTGCCCGTCCACCCGGTCCCGCCCCCACCATAAGGCGCCGTTCTGCGGCAGCAGTTCGGCGTTGTCCGGCCGGTCGCTGCCGAGCTTGAGGGCGATGGCCAGCGAACTGTCCAGCGCGCTGCCGGACGACCGCAACGGACGGCGGTACCACCCCGAGCGGGGCGGCGACGCGGGGGCGTGCGCCGGGGCGTTCGCCATCGGGTGGACGAACACCGAGGTGGCCGTCCACTCGATCAGCCCGTCACTGGAGGTGCCGCGCCCGCTGCCGTGCACCACGCCGTACCCGAGTTTGCCCCGGTAGTCGACGGACCCGGTGACGGTCAGCTCCCCGGCGGTGCCCGGCACGGTGATCGTCACCGCGCGGCCCCGCGCCTCGTAGTTGCGGAACCGGGTGATCGCCAGCCGGTTCGCCTCCTCCGAGGTCAGTGCGCGCGGACCACCCGGGTCGGAGCCGCCGGTGAGGAGGAACGCGGCCACCGCGACCGCCGCCACGCCGACGGCGACTGCCACCCGGCGTGGCCACGGCCAACGACGCCGTACGGGCGCACGGCCCGGTGGGACTCGTCGGCTTCTCCCGCCGCGCACACGGTTCGACACTGGCACTTGGCTGGTTCGTCCTCTCGCTCATCACCCCGCCGCCCGGCCGCCGTGCGCGCGGGGCGGCACCCGGCGGTCCGGTGGCGGACGACGCCAGGGCCGGCCCTCGTGATCCGCCCGTCCGCGCCGTCCTCCGGATCACGGACGGGCGGATCACCGTGGTGCGGTCGGTGCGGTTCGTTCAGTGCAGCCGGGCGCGTCGGTTGCGGGCCACGAACGCGATGATCAGGCCCGCACCCACCAGCAGACCGGCGAGGCCGATCACCGTCGCCGTCCCGGACATGCCGGTGTTCGCCATCGAACCGCCCCCGTCGTCCCCACCGCCCGGGGCCGGGTTGGCCGGCGGCGCGGGTGACGGCGGCGTCGAGGCCGGCGGAGAAGCCGGCGGCGAACTCGGCGCAGGAGTCGGGGTCGGGGTGGGGGTCGGGGTCGGGGTCGGAGTGGGGCTCGGGGACTCCTTCGGGATGTACACCCCGGCGTCGATGGTGTGGTCGACGCCGCCCGGCTTGTCCGGGGCGGTGACGGGCGCGTAGCCGTTGCACAGCTCCCCGCTGGTCGGCGGGGTCACATTGGAGTCGTGCGCACGGTTGTCACCGGCCCGCGGGAGCGTGAACCGCAGCTCGCTCGCCGCGGGCTGCTCGGGCACCTGGCTGGTGTCCGCGGTGCACACGTCGAACTGCACCGTGTACTTCGCGCCGGGCGTCAGCTGGTACGCGGCGCCGACGCCACCGAAGTAGTACTCGCCGGCGGCGTTGGTCGTGGTCGTGGCGACCTGTTTGCCGTCGGCGTCCAGCAGGTTGATCGTCGCCCCCGGCAGCAGCACGTGCCCCGGGTCCTGGATCCCGTTGTGGTCGCCGTCGAACCACACGACGTTGCCGATCTGGATCGGCGCGTTCGCCGCCGCGTAGGCGATGTCACCGAGCCCGCCGGCCTTGCCGAACCCGCCTTGGTTCCCGCTGACGAACTGGAACCCGTTGGCGTCCGGGTTGTTGCCCGGGCCCTCGCCGGTCGTGATGTCGTAGTAACCGGTCCCGGAGGTCGCCACTTGGCGGACCGGATCGAACTCCGTGCTGACGACCCACTGCTGCTGCGGGATGTAGGCCACCGACCCCAGCGCGGTCTCCTGGTGCGCGCCGGCGAAGGAGTCGCCCGGGAAGTACTCGACGACATCGCTGGGCTGGCCGCCGTTGTTGGCGGGAGTGGCGTTGTTGGGGCAGTTGCCGGTGCCTTCCCACTGGTACTCACCGGTGGGAGTGGCGCAGACCATGGTGATGTCACCACCGGACATGCCGCTTTCGCGTGTTTCGCTCCCCGGGTGCGGGTTCAGCCCGTTCCAGCCGAGCACATCCATGAACCGGTCGCGGAAACCCAGGATCATCGAGCCGTCGCGGGCGAAGGCGAGGGAGGCCAGCTCCGGTTGCGGATCGATGAAGACGTTGCCCGATTTCCGGTCGTCCCACGTGTCCAGGCTGGTGTTCCACGGGTTCCAGTGCGTGGCGGTGTCGCCGGAACCGAAGACGCTGCCGCGTTCGTACGTGAGCGGGTGGCTCAGCACCGTGGTGAACCGCTTGCCGTCGAAGGTGGCGACGACGGCCTTCAGGTCCTCGCGGTCCTTCGTGCTCTCCGCACTGCACACGCCGCCGACGTACAGCGTGTTGTCGTGGGTCTGGAGCCCGAACGGCCGCCAGTCACCGCGGTTCGCGCATCCCGGGTCCGGGATCGGGACCGTCGACTTGGGTGCCGAGGTGGTGGCCCCTGTCGCGTCGAAGCTCACCAGGCTGCGGGTGCGCAGGTTCACCGCGTACAGCGTGGCGCCGTCCTCCGACAGGGCCAGGCCGCCGATGCTCTCCTTGCCCGGCGCGTCGGTGAACCCGCCGTCCCTGTTCATGTCGGCAGTGTCGTGCCGCGTCACCGCAGCGTCCGGCACCCGCGCGAACAGCTTCGGCGCACCCGAGCCGTCGACCGGCACCGTGTAGATCGCGCCGCCGCCCTGCGGCCCGTACGCGGCGTACCGGCGGGCGAACGCGCTCTGGAACAGCCGGGACCGGTTCGTGTCGTACGCCAGCCCGAACGTCGTGCCCACCTGGTCCTGCGTGGCGAGCGTGGTCGGGCACGCCGTATCGGTGGGACACGTGCCCCGGACCTTCGTCCCGAACGCCACCAGCGCCCGCTTGTCGGTGCCGCCCGGGCCGTTGTGGACCGGCACGAAGTACCGTGAGTCCGGCAGCGCGTAGTCGGCCGGATCCCACACCCCGGTCACCACCGCGGCGTTCTTCCCGTCCGACACGTCCACGAACGACGTGAAGCTGTCGAAGTGGTTCTCCGCCGTCGACGCGGGGGCCGGCCGCAGATGACCGCTGTACGGCGCCGGGACGCTGACGTCGACGCGGTACCGGCCGCCGTCGAGCGCGTTCGACCCCGGCACCACGACCTTCCCGGTGGCATCCGTGACACCGGTGACCGCGTGCCCGGCGGGGTCGGAGACCTTCACCCGCATGCCCCGCTGCGGCACGTCCATCGTCGTGTTGATCACGCCGGTGCCGAAGAAGTCGCGCAGTACCTCGACCGTCAGCGTGCCGTCGGCGGCCGCGGCGGTGGCCGGTCCGGTCGTCGCCCCGACGGCGGCGCCGGCCAGTAAGAGGGCGGACAGGCCCGTGCGCGCCAGCGGCTGAACAAGCCTCCTGGCCGCCCGGGGCGAGTCTCTGCCGACTCGGTTCATGGCATCACACTCCACACTTTCGTTGTCTTGGAACCGGGCAGGCAAAGAAAAACGGCCCACTGCTGTCGCGTGGGCCGCTTTACGATGACCGGTCGAGGATATTGCGGACGAGCGGTAAGCACCGCGGGACGGAAACGGCGAACAGGTGTTCAGATGCTCGGCAGGGGCCGCCTCGTTCCGTGTGTTTCCGCAGCTCAATCACGCTATCCTCGCCCCCACCGCCGACCCCGCCGACCGCCATCGCGAGCAGCGCGCGACATTCTATCCATGGGTGTCCCGACGCCACCAGCGGAACCGGGATTCACGAGAATCCCGGAGCGCCGGAGAATGGCGACCGCGAAATGCGGGCCACCGTACGGGATCCGGGCCGGGCAGGACCCCGGGCCGGGCACCGCCGGCCGACCGGCCCCGGCGGGTGGCTGTCCCTCCGGACCGGCGGTGCGTACACTCCACTGCGACGTGTGATCTTCGCGGGCCGGAGGGCGCGGCATGGGTGGACCCGGGACTCCCCGACGTGAAGTGGTCACGGGGGTGTCGCGGACGGCCCGGCCGGCTCACGGCCCGGTGCGTCCCGTACCGGCGCGTCCCGGGGACGGCGCCGCGCCGAAAGATCTGATACGCCGTCAATTCCGGCTGGCGCTGGCCGTCTTCGCGGTGCTCGTCGGCGTCGTCGGGGTGCTGCCCCTCGTGTTCGCGGCCCTGCCCGACCCGGCGGTCCGGCCGGGGAGCGCGCTGGTGGTGTGGGCCGTTCTCGGGGTCGGTGTCTACCCGCTGCTCGTCGTCGTCGGCCGGTGGTACGTCCTGCGCGCCGAGCGCAACGAACGGGACACGGCGGACGGGGACGAAGGGATGCGGCGGTGACCGGCGCCGGGGCCTGCGGGGCCGCCGGGTGAGCCAGGCGTACGGCATCGTGGCCGTGTCGGCGGCGGTCCTGGCGACCCTGGTGATCGGCTCGGCGGGACTGCGCGTCTCCCGCACCACGTCCGACTTCTACGTCGCCTCCCGTACCGTCCCGCCGTACCTCAACGCCATGGCCGTCAGCGGGGAGTACCTCTCGGCGGCCTCCTTCCTCGGCATCGCCGGACTCGTCGCCGCCGAGGGCGTCCAGATGCTCTGGTTCCCCGTCGGCTACGCGGCCGGCTACCTCGTCCTGCTCGCGTTCGTCGCCGCCCCGCTGCGCCGCTCCGGCGCCTACACGCTGCCCGACTTCGCCGACTCCCGGCTCGAGTCCACGGCCGCCCGGCGCGTCGCCGGCGTCCTCGTCGTCGGCGTCGGCTGGCTCTACCTGCTGCCCCAGCTCCAGGGCGCGGGCCTCACCCTCGGGCTGGTCACCGGCGCGCCGCACTGGCTCGGCGCCGTCCTCGTCGCCGTCGTCGTCACCCTGGCCGTGGCCGCCGGCGGCATGCGCGGCATCACCTTCGTCCAGGCGTTCCAGTACTGCCTGAAACTGACCGCCCTCCTCGTGCCCGCGGTCTTCCTGCTGCTCGCCTGGCACGGCGACCCGCGTCCCGCCAGCGCCGTGGCGGAGCCGCCGACCTTCCGCCGGCACACCGAGGTCACCGTCGACGGCACCGTACGGCTCCGGATCGAGGCACCGCTGCGGGCCGTCGCCACCGGCACCGTGGACGGCAGGGGCTACGACGGCGGACCGCTGGTGCTGGACCCCGGCGTGCACGAGATCCGGGCCGGGACCACGCTGCGGTTCCCGCCCCGGACGCCGGTGCCCGAGCGCGTGCCCGGCGACGGCCCGGAGGGCGGCGCCGCCGGCTGGGCCGCGCCGCTGTCCGGCGGCGGGGAGGAGCACCCCCTGTATGCCACGTACGGGCTGATATGCGCCACGTTCCTCGGCACCATGGGGCTGCCCCACGTCCTCGTCCGCTTCTACACCAACCCCGACGGCCGCGCCGCCCGGCGCACCACCGTGATCGTGCTCGCCCTCGTCGGCGGCTTCTACCTGCTGCCGCCCCTCTACGGCCTCCTCGGCCGGCTCTACGCCCCCGACCTGCTGCTCACCGGAGACACCGACGCCGCCGTCCTCGTCCTGCCCGAGCGGCTGATCGGCGGCACCACCGGTGATCTGCTCGGCGCGCTGATCGCCGCCGGCGCCTGCGCGGCCTTCCTGTCCACCGCCTCCGGGCTCATCCTGTCCGTCGCGGGCGTGCTCAGCCAGGACGTGCTGCCCTCGCTCGGCGTCCGCCGCTTCCGGCTCGCCACGCTGCTGGCGGTGGCCGTGCCCGGCACGGTGAGCGTGGCCGCCGGGCAGCTCCCCGTCGCCAGCGCCGTGGGACTCGCCTTCGCCGTGGCCGCCTCCTCCTTCTGCCCGCTGCTGATGCTCGGCATCTGGTGGCGCGGACTGACCCCGCCCGGCGCGATCGCGGGGCTCCTCGCCGGCGGCGGCGGCGCCCTGACCGCCGTCACCCTGACCATCGCCGGGCCGCCCGTGCGGGGCTGGGCGCACTCCCTGCTCGCCTGGCCCGCCGTGTGGTCCGTCCCGCTGGGCTTCCTGACCATGATCCTGGTGTCCCTGGCCACCCGGGACCGCGTCCCGGCCGGCACCGAGGCCGCCATGGCCCGCCTCCACCTGCCCGAACGCCCGGCCGACCGGGGCGTGCCCACCACCCGCCGAGGAGTGAGGACACCATGACGACGCACCGCCGCCGGTGGTCCGAGGCCCCCGGCACGCCCCGGTGAACGGCCTCGCCCTGCTCGCCGCCGGTGCCCCGCTGCTGTTCGCCGCGGGCCTCGCCACCGGGTGCCTGCTGGCCCGCCGCGCCGACCGGGACGCCGCGGACCCCGGCACCCCCGTGGAGCGCGCCACCTTCCGCACCCTGCACACCGCCTCCGTGGCCGCGCCCCCGCTGCGTGCCGGACTCACCCCGGACGCGGCCCGCAAGGCGGTACGCGGACTGCGGCCGCTGTTCGGCACGGCCGCGCTCGCCCTCACCGCCGAGGACCGGCTGCTGGCCTGGGAAGGACCGGGCCGGCACCACACGGACACGGCTTTGGAGCGGGTCCGCCAGGTGCGGGACACCGGCCGGGCGCAGACCTTCGCCGTCGGCTGCCCGGACCCGGACTGCCCGGTGCGCTGGGGCGCCGCCGCGCCGCTCACCGTGGACCGGCGCGTGCTCGGCGCCCTCGTCGTGCTCGGGGCCGGGGAGCCGGGGTCCGGGGCGCGGGCCACGGAGGAGGTGGCGCGCTGGGTCTCCGCCCAGCTCGAACTCGCCGACCTCGACCGGGCCCGTACCGGGCTGATCGAAGCGGAGATCCGCGCGCTGCGGGCGCAGATCTCCCCGCACTTCGTCTACAACTCCCTCGCGGCGATCGCGTCCTTCGTCCGTACCGACCCCGAGCGGGCCCGTGATCTGCTGCTGGAGTTCGCCGACTTCGCCCGCTACTCCTTCCGCCGCCACGGCGCGTTCACCACCCTCGCCGAGGAACTGCGCGCCGTCGAGCAGTTCCTGGAGCTGGTCCGCGCCCGGTTCGGGCAGCGGCTGGAGGTCACCCTGCGGATCGCCCCCGAGGTACTGCCGGTGGCGGTTCCCTTCCTGTGCCTGCAGCCCCTGGTGGAGAACGCGGTCAAGCACGGGCTGGAGGAGAGCGCCGAGCGCGGCCGGATCACGATCACCGCGCGGGACGAGGGGGCGACGGCCCGGATCGTCGTCGAGGACGACGGCGTCGGCATGGAGCCGGACCGGCTCCGCGGGATCCTGCGCGACGGGGACGCACCGACGGCGGGCATCGGGCTGCGCAACGTGGACGAGCGGCTGCGCCAGGTCTACGGCGACGAGCACGGCCTGGTGATCGAGACCGGCGTCGGAGCCGGGATGAAGATCACCATCCGGGTCCCGAAATACCGGCCCGGAGTACACCCCGCGCCGCCCCCCGGCCCGGCGCCTGCGGCACAGCGCCCCTAGCACTGCAACGGTGTTTGTGCTGAGTGCTGGGCAGTTTTCAGGGGCTGTGTCCGTGTCGTTTGTAGTGGCTGATGCGGGCTTGATACTGGCGTCGTCGGCGCCAGGTCGACCAGTGCAGCACGTGGCCAATCGGGGTGGGCCGGCGGTCG
>NZ_JBVHXT010000069.1:12028-32170 GCF_055569255.1 Streptomyces sp. NPDC029296 | reverse complement strand
AGGACCTCAGCAATCCTCATTCTCGCTGGTCAGAGGCACTTTCCGCTTTCCTGATCACCAGTCGGACAGCCCACCTCGTGAAAGCGCGAGGCTAGAGCACGAGCTTGAACCCTTCGTGGCTGCGTGTGAAGCCCAGGGCTGCATAGAAGCGGTGCGCGTCCTCACGCTGCTTGTTGCTGGTCAGCTGCACCAGCATGCAGTCACGCGCACGTGCCCTCGTGATCGCGTGCGCCATCAAGATCCGGCCGAGCCCGTCCCCACGCCGGTCCGCGCGGATCCGCACCGCCTCGACCAGGGCACGCTCGGCGCCGCCCTTGCCAAGTCCCGGGATGTACGTCGCCTGCAGGCACCCCACCACCGTGCCGCCGTCGTCCACCAGGACCAGCATTTCATTGCGCGGGTCCGTGTCGATCGCCACGAAGGCGCGCTCATACGCCTCCGTCACCACAACCGTCGCCGGGTCTACCACCTGCTCCTCGTCAGCGAGCAGGGCCAGTACCGCAGGCAGGTCGGCACGGGTCGCGGGGCGCAAGGTATGAGCAGGCGCGGACTCAGTGACAGCAGGCATGGCACAGACCCTAACCGGCCCCTCATCGGTGGACTTCAGTCCCCATCCCGTGATCACGACTCCGCACAGGCCCTAGACGTGTTGGCCCTAACAGGTCTAATGGGGGTCCGCTGTCGTCTTCGGCCCCTCACCGGGCCGCACGGATGCCCCTGGAAGCCGGGGCCGAATCCGCGCCGCCTCGGCGACCTGCGGGCCTGGGTCACCGTCGCTGCGGGGGCGAGCGGCTCCGGCTCCCCGCCGCCCGGCAATCCCGCTGACGGAGCGCTACATGTCCGTCTGCCGTAGCGATACGAGCGCACCCCCCATTCCCCCGCCCGCGACCGACGGTCCACCGAGTTACGGCAGCGGCTCACCTCGCGGGTTTGGCGGCGTGCGCATCACGTTCGAAACCGCGACGTGAAAATTCGACCGCTCCACGGACGCTCGCGCCATCACCCGACGCCACTCCGATCGCGGCACCTGGAACGGATCCTGGCTGCCCTGCTCGGTAAGTAGGTCGCTCATGTCCCGGCAGACAGCCAGGAGGTCGTGTACCGCCTCCGTGACGGCGGAGGGGCCCAGAAGCTCTACCTGTTCGAGACGCGGCCGTAGCTCGGCCCAGACTTCGTCCCACTTCCGCGCCGTCACGTCTGACGGGTGGACGGCGAATCCACTCTCCTGGAGGGACTCCACCTCCTCGTTCCATCCGTCCTGGAACCGGCGCATCTCCTGGACGGCTTTGTCCCAATGGGTGAGTAGATCGGTGAATGCCTTGAGACGCTGTTCACGTAGCCAGTGGCCATGCTCGACGGTGGCCTGGTCGGCAGCCTGTCGGCGGCCGACGACGATGCCGCATAGGGCACCTGCGATTCCGAAGACACCGGCGGCTATGGCAGCGAAGACGGCCGCCCATCCTTCATCCATGACGGTCATCCTGCCGTGCTTCGGGTATCGCCGAGATACGGCCTCGGGGAACAGCGACCCGTCAACGAGCTGCGGTCAGGGAAGGTCAGCGGGCCGTACGGATGCCCTGGTAGCCGGGCCCAAGGCCGCGCCGCCTCGGCGTCCTGCGTGCGGCGGGCACCGTCGCCGCGGCGTCGGCGGCCGCGGGCTCCTGGTCGTCGGGGCGCTTCGCGCGGCACCCTGCAAGAGCGGGGCGGCGCGTCCCTGTGTGGCCCTGTGCGGCTCTCAGGGGCAGATACGGCTCCCCGATCCGGTCGGCGGGACAGGCGCTCCAGGCCCCCTTCACGGCCCGTCTCGGGCCTGTTTTGCATGATCCCTCGGGCTGGGGGTGTCGGTATCCGGTCACACCGTGGCGCCCTTCGGATAGATCATCCGCATCTGCGCCCATAGGAGCGTCCGTGATTCGCGGACATGGCCGGAGTAATGGCAGGCTCCCCACCCATGGCGAAGAAGACCGACCCCGAGACCCGGCAGCTGGTGCTGGAGGACGCCGAGGCGCTGCTCAGGGCCACGTACAACGGCGGCCGCGACTGGCTCGACCCGGTCCGCGTGATGCACGCCGTGCGCGCGGCCGCCGACCGCTACGGCCTCGACGACGCCGAGCAGGCCGAGGTGCCCGCCGACCACATCCTCGCCGCGCTCACCCAGCTCGACGAGGCCCGTGCGGCGCTGGACACCCTGGAGCGCGACCTCATCCGGGCCGCCCGCCGGCGCGGGGCCTCCTGGCAGCAGGTCGCCGACTCCCTCGGGCTGGCCTCCCGCAGCAGCGCCGAGAGCCGCTTCGTGCGCCTGGAACGCGACGCCGCCAGCTACCACCGTGACCGCTACCCCGAACGCCAGCGCGCCGAGCGGGCCCGCGACCGCGCCGGCGACGCCTGGGCCCGGGCCAACGCACCCCGGCTGCGCGCCGCCGTGCGGTCCCTGGCCTGCCTGAACGACTCCTGGCCGCGGCTGGCCCGCATCGCCTCCGCCGAGCGGCTGGCCGCCTGGCATCGTGAACTCGACGGGCCCGCCCTCGCCGCTCGGCTCAAGCCGCTGCGCCGGGTCCTGGATCCCGTGGACGGTGCGACGCCCGCCGCCGGCACCGCGGCGGCCGCCGCACGCGACGAGGTCCTGGCGCTGCTGGAGGAACTGCACGCCGCCCGTCACGGCCAGACCGGTTAGAGCTGTTGGGTCCAACAGGTCCGACCGTGCTTGATCAAGGGCTTCCCGGGGCCTCCCCGCGGTGGGCGAGCCTCTCGGCGACCTGCGCCCACGTCGAGCCGGCGGCCCGGTCCTCCAGGACGCACACGCGCACCAGGTCCTGCGTGCGCCGCTCCAGGACGGCGGCCCCCAGCGAGAAGACGCCCGGGAACGCGTGACTCTGCTGACCGCTGGCCGAGGCAGTGGCAACTGGCTGTCCCCGATAGGCGCGGGCTGTCCGGGCCGGTCAGGGGCCTGTCCGGATCGCGTCCCTGACAGCGGGGCATGGCGGAATCCGCCGTTGTCCCTTCTGTCAAAGCCGCAGCAAGATGACGTTCATGGGGAACCTGGGTGAGTTGACGCCGTACGAAGCCCGGGACGCTGCCGGTTTCATCGAGTTGATGCGGCAGCTCAAGGAGCGTTCGGGGCTGACGTATCGCGAACTGGAGGAACGGGCTGCCCGAAGCGGTGACGTGCTGGCGCGCAGCACGCTGGCCGACGTACTTCGACGGTGCACACTGCCGCGGCCGGAAGTGCTGGCCGGGTTCGTCCGCGCCTGCGGGGACGAACAGCGGCTCGATGCCTGGTTGGACGCCAGGGAGCGGGTCCGACGACGCTTGGCTCAGGAACTCGGCAGCGCCCCCGGCCCAGCCCTGCAACGCCTGCATCAACAGATGCTGACCGGTGACCCCGCGCTCGACTTGACTGCCCCCACCGCAACTGCGTCCACGGCGACGCCGGTCCAGGTACCAGTACCGCGCCAGTTGCCGGCCCCGCCGACCTCGTTCGTAGGCCGGAACGGTGAACTCGCCGCCCTGGAGAGCATGCACAAGCAACGTTCCGATGGGGATAGCGTGCTGGTCATCGCCGCCATTGGGGGTGCTGGCGGCATTGGCAAGACCTGGCTGGCCCTGGCATGGGCCCACCGCCACCTCGACTGGTTCCCCGACGGGCAACTGTTCGTCGACCTACGCGGCTTCAGCCCGGACAGTCAATCAACGGGCCCCGTGGGGGCGGTGCGCGGGTTCCTCGGCGCTCTCGGTGTCGTCGCCGACCGCGTCCCCCACGACCTGGATGCCCAAGCAGCGCTGTATCGAAGCCTGGTGGCCGACAAACGAATGTTGGTGGTGTTGGACAACGCCGCCGGCGCCGAGCAGGTCGTGCCGCTGCTGCCCGGCAGCGCCTCCTGCACCGTCCTGGTCACCAGCCGTCACCGACTGCACGGGCTGGTCGCCCGGCACGGCGCCCGCCCACTGCCCCTGGGGATGTTCACCGACGCCGAGGCCCAGGCCCTGCTGGTCACCATCCTCGGTCCGGACCACGTCGCCGCCGACGAACACTCCGTCGCCGAGCTCATTGCGCTGTGCGGCCGGTTCCCGCTCGCGCTTGGTCTGATCGCCGCCCGCATCCGAAACCACCTGCCGACGGCCGACGCCGTCGCCGAACTGCGCGACTTCGGCCTGGACGCCCTCGACGCCGACGACCCCACCGCGAGCCTGCCCGCCGTGCTGTCCTGGTCCCTGCGCCGGCTCACCCAGCGACAGCGCACCGTATTCGCATTGCTCGGCATCACCCCTGGTCCGGACATCGGTCTGCCCGCAGCCACCAGCCTCACCGGACTCCCGGTGGGGGAGACTCACGCTGTGCTGCGCGCACTGGCCGATGTCTCTCTCCTCGACTCCCACCCCGGCGGTCGGTACGCCATGCACGACCTCGTGCGGGCCTACGCCACCACCTATGCTCAACACGACCTGCCTGAACCGGTGCGGCGGGCTGCGCTGGAGCGAGTCGTGGATTTCTACCGGCACACAGCCCATACCGCCGACCGCTTCCTGAACCCCCACCCCGCCCCGATCCGGCTCCACCCACCCGCCAGCGCACACCCTCAGCCTCTGCCTGACCACCCGTCGGCGCTGGCCTGGATGGTCACCCACCACCCTCACCTGCTGGCCGCCCAACACACCGCCGCCGGCCATCAGAACCACCAGGCCGTGTGGCACCTGGCCTGGACCCTGACCGCCTTCCACCGACGGCGCGGGCACCGCCACGACGAGGTGGCCGTGTGGCAGGCCGCCACCGATGCCGCCGAACACCTGCCCGTCGCCACCCACACCCTCGCCCACCGGCGTCTCGGCAGCGCCCACGCCGCGCTGGGGTGGCACGAACAGGCCATCGAGCACTTGCACCAGGCCCTCGCCCTGGCCGAACATCACCAAGACCCCACTCAGCAGGCCCACAACCACCACGCCCTCGCGAGGGCGTGGGAGCGGCGGGGGGACAACCGGCGGTCCTTGGAGCACTCCCGCCACGCTCGGGACCTCTTCCACGCCCTCGGCCAGACGGTATGGGAAGCCGTCACGCTCAACACCGTGGGCTGGTACGCCGCCCGCCTGGGGGACTACGACACCGCCCGTGATCACTGCCAGCAAGCCCTCACTCTGCACGGCCGCCACCACGATCCCAACGGCGAGGCAGACACCCTGGACAGCCTGGGCTACATCGACCACCACACCGGCCGTTACCATCAGGCCATCGACCACTACCAGCAGGCCCTCACCCTGTACCGCACCCTCGGCAACACCAGCCAGTCCGCTGACACCCTCGACCGCCTCGGCCACTCCCACACCGCCCTCGACCAGCACACGCAGGCCTGCTCCGTCTGGCGGGAAGCCCTGGAGCTGTACCGGGAACAGCGGTGCGAGGCAGACGCCGAACGCGTCCAACGGCAACTCGGCAAACTCGGCCTCGGGGAACAGCGGTACAGCGGTTAACGCTAAGCCGATGATCACGGCCGTCTAGCACAACCGATCGGCCCGGCACCGGGGTTCGACGGAAGATCGTTGAGCGGCTGCGGGCGTCGTTAGCGTCAGTTCCATGCCAGTGGAGTTCTTGACCGACGAGCAGGCGGCTTCGTACGGGAAGTTCAACGAGGAGCCGACGCGGCCGGAGCTGGAGCGGTTCTTCTTCCTCGACGACGAGGACCGCAAGCTGGTCGCGAAACGGCGCGGTGACCACAACCGGCTCGGGTTCGCCCTGCAGATGTGCACCGTGCGCTACATCGGCCGGTTCCTCCCGGACGACCCGCTGGACGTTCCGTGGGTGGTGGTGGAGCACCTCGGGCAACAGCTCGGCATCGAGGACGTCTCGTGCGTGAAGCGGTACACCGAGCGCAGGCCGACGGCGTATGAGCACGCGTGGGAGATCCGGGACTCGTACGAGTACCACGAGTACGACGATGCGGAGTGGGGGCGGAAGTTCCGTACGTTCCTGCACGGCCGGGCGTGGACGCACGCCGAGGGGCCGGTGGCGTTGTTCAACCAGGCGGTGGGCTGGCTGCGCCGTCACCGGGTGCTGCTGCCGGGGGTGAGCGTGCTGGCCCGGAAGGTGTCGGAGGTCCGCAGCGTCGCGGAGAAGCGGCTGCACGCCACGGTCGCCAAGGCCGCGCACCGGGCGGACGCGGCGCTGCCCGGGGAGCTGGTGGCCACGCTGGCGGTGCCGGAGGGCGCCCGGTTCTCGGAGCTGGAGCGGCTGCGCCGGCCGCCGACACGGACGACGGGCACGGCGTTCGCCCGGTCCCTGGAGCGGGTCCAGGTCCTGCGTGCGCCGCTCCAGGACGGCGGCCCCCAGCGAGAAGACGCCCGGGAACGCTTCGCCCTGCAGGACCGCCCGCAGCAGCACCTCGCGGATCGCCTGCACCTGCTCGTCGACACGGTGGCCGGCGGTCGCGAGCGCCAAGCGCTCGGGCATCGCGGCCTTCGCCCGGCGCCGGTCTCGGTAGGCCCGGTCCCGGCACAGACGCGGCCGCGCGCAGTGCCGTCGTCGTGAGGAGCCCTCGCCCAGCCGTTCGCCGCACCACAGGCAGCGCGGCCCCTGCTCCCGGCCGCTGTCGTCCATAACCGGACCGTACGGCCGCTCTCGTACGACGGCCAACTCCAGCCTGCGGACGCCAGTTAGACCTATTGGGTCTAATAGGTCTAACTGGCCCTGAGCTGCGGCGCGGCCAAGGTGCCAAGGGACACTCGGCCGGTACTCGCTGGGCGGGAACGCGCCAAAAACCGTAAGCCACCTTACGTAAATATCGTAAGGTGGCTTACGGTACGAGTATGGAAGAGACGAAGCCTGCAGAGACCGCCGCCGTGCCCGCGCGCGTGCCCCCCTCGTACAAGGAGCTGGTCGAGCAGTGGGGGCCGGCGGTCGGTGTGGAGGAAGCCCGAACCCGCTGGGGCCAGTTCGTGGCCGCCGCCGAGGGCGGCACGGTCACCCTGATCGCGATGGACACCACGGCGAGCCTCGGCTACCCGACGTGGGCCGCCCTGGCCCCCCTGGACAAGGTCGCCGACCCCGGCCGGTGCCCGGTGTGGCCGCTCACCTCGGCACGGCCCAAGTTGGCGGACGTGGTGCTGGCCGCCACTCGCTTTCCCGACGGGACGCCGCAGATCCTCACCCGTCACCGGCGCCCGGTCGCCGCCCTGGTCGCCGCCCTCACGCTGGTCGACCTGCCGCCCGACGGCGAGCGCATCGACGTCGACACCTTCCTGCGGGAGGGCGGCACCATCGCCTTGGAGTACGACTACGGCCACCCCGGCTCGACCACCCCCGATGGGGATGTGGACCAGGAGCCGATCCCCGAGCGCTACATCGCGCGTGCCACGGAGGCGGACGGCCGAGAGGTCGGACAGGGAGAGGGCAACAGTGTCGCGGAGGCCCTGCTGCGTCTGTGGCGTCCGCCCGCGCACCTGTACTCGGCCGAGCCGCCGTTCGACGACGGCTGGGGCGGCTTCCGGCCCGACAGCGACCTGCCCGTGCGGTTCTAGAAGCCACGGGGGGCATCATCATGTGGGACACGTTCATCGGCGCCGGCGCTGCCCTCGCCGGCGTGGGCCTGGCCAGCTCCACGCAGCTGCTCGCCGACCGCCGTGCCCGTGCCGAGCAGCACCGCAGGCAGGTCGCTGCCCTGGTCGGTGCTCTGCTGAAGGCGGTGCTGGCCTACCGCGAGCTGCACTGGCTGCGGGTCGCCGCGATCCGCAGCGCGGAACCCGAGACCGCTCCCGACCGGGCGGCCCTGTACCGGGCCCGTTCCGCGGTCACCGAGGCCAAAGACGATCTCGCCCTCGCCACGGACGATGCCACGCTGATCGACGCGGCCGAGACCGCGGTCTGGTCCGCGATCGAGCTGAGCGACATCGCACTCGGCCCCGTCGCCGAGGGTCGGTTCAGCGAGGCCGTCGAGACGGAGCTGGCAGCCGGGCGTGAGCGGACCCGGGACACGCACACCGCGTTGCGCCGGGCCGGCGCCGAGTACGTCCATCGCATCTGACAGACACCGTCGGGCGCGGGTCATGCGCCCGGCGGTCGCCCGTACCCGACGGTGCGGACCTCGTTCTTGGCGTCGCGGACGGCGTGCGGGCTGCGGCAGGCGAAGGCGGCCTGCAGGTCAGACCTGTTGGGTCTAACAGACCTAAACGGCCTCTGCCTGCCCTTCCTCGTCGAGCCCTTCGGAACGACGGGCGGCCCCGAACCGCGCTTCGGACTCCTCAACGATCCGACCGGCAGGGACGAGATCGCCCAGCTCGATCGCGAGCACGGCGCGCACGAACGCGGCGAGCGTGACGGCGCCGTTGCGCACCTCGAAGCAGCGCAGAACCCCGTCCGAGAACGCGGCAGGGTGGCGGCACCCGGCCTGGACGCAGTAGCCCTCGACGGCCAGGGCGAGCCGCCGGAAGGCGGCGTTCTTCTCCTCGGTGCACTGTGCGGGGCAGCCGAGGTGATCCAGCGTGATCCGCAGATGGGCGGCGTTCTTCGCGGCCTTGCGGATGGTCAGCCGCCCGCCGCCGGGCGTGACGTACCGCCCGGCCTCGACCGGGGCGTACGGATGGATCAGCGGCAGCTTCACCTCCGAGCCGTGCAGGGACGGGCAGCCCGTCGTACTCGATGTACGGGCCGGCGGCGCCACGGTCCTCGGTCATGCGCTCCTCGTCTCCCCCGCCCGGTCGGCGGGATCGTGGTCCTGGTCCTCGTCGTCCTGGTGGCCGTCGTCCTGATGGTCGTCGGCGGGCCAGAAGCCGAACGGGCCGGCCCGGCCGGGGCCGGTGGCGCCAAGCTGGGCGGCGCCGCCCTTGAGCCGGTGGTGGTCGCGGATCACGGGCGCGGTTCTCCTGCGGTCGACGGGCGGTACGGGCCCCATGGTGCCGCCCGCCTCCCCGGCGTACGGCGTGTTTCGGCCGCACGCCGCCTGGACAGGCAAAAGCCCCGCGCGCAGAGACGGCGGGGCCGGGTTGGACCTGTTGGTCCCAACGGGTCTACAGCGGGGCGAGGCGGGCGGCGCGGTCCAGGGCCCGCAGCAGCTCGGGCTCCCATCCGGCGCGCGGGGTGTCGTAGGCGAGCAGGCCGGAGGCGGACAGTACGTCGAGCTGCACCTGGTGCTCGACGCTGAGCCGCCACGCCTCGCGCAGGACGTGCCGGGCCTCGTCCCGGGCGGCGCGGCCGGTGGTCGCGGTGGCTCGGGCGTCGGGCAGGGCGGCGAGCTGGCGGCCGACCTTCTCCAGGCGGTCCATGAGGCTGGCGGCCTTCTCCGCGTCGGGGCGGGGCGGGACGAGGTGGATCTCGGGGGTGGCGACGCCGCGGCGCAGCTGCTCCATCCGCTCCGGGAGCGGGCTCCAGCCCTCGGTCCCGGCCAGTTCGATGTTCACCTTGGCGACCGCCGCCGTGTACGCCCGGCCGGCGCCGCGCGGCTGCAGGGTAGTGCCGGCGGGCCGGTGCTGCGGGCCGGTCTCCTCATCGACGGTGCCGGAGTGGTTCCCGCGCACCGAGACCCACAGCGCGTCCGCGCTGCCGGTGACGTCGCTCATCAGCAGACGGCGCACCAGGAACCAGCGCTGCAGGGCGGCCCGGGTCGCCCGGCGCAGCGGGTAGATCTCGACGGAGACCGGGTCGTCGGGGCGGGCGTTCTGCGGGCGGCGCATGATGCGGACCTCGGTCAGGGCGGGGGAGAGGTCCTCCAGCCGGATCGCGCACAGCTCGCCGACGCGGGACCCGGTGTCCAGGGTGACCGAGGCCATCGCCAGCATCCGCACCCAGCGGGGGTAGCCGCGGGTGAGCAGGCCGCCCTCGGTGGTCCAGCGGGTGCGCCGCCCGATGTAGTCGGCGACCGTCTGCAGGCTGGTACGCAGCCGCTCGCGGCGGGCTACGTCGATGGGATCCTTGCGGGGCTGCTCCTGCTGGGGGCGCAGGTGGACGACCTCCAGGCCGAGCTCGCGCTGCAGCAGCACCATCACCCCGGAGCGGACGTTCGCCGTCGCCTCGGAGGTGGGCCGCTTGGCGCCCCGGTCGCGCAGCTCGCCGGCGAGCGCGAGACGCTCGTACGCCTTGAGTGCCTCGTAGGCGAAGACGTCCGCCAGGTCCGCGTCGACGTCCAGCGGGTGCTCGGGGTGCTGGAGGGCCCGGACCAGCTCACGGGCGTGGGCGCGGATCTGCCGTTCGCGGGCCTCGGACGGTGCGGCCCGGCAGGCGGACTCGACCGCCTCCTTCAGCTCGGGCACCTCGTCCAGGACGTCGGGCTTCTTCTTCACGGATCGCACGGTAGCCACGTCCGGACAGCCGCACCGCCACAACAGAGAATCAGACCCATTAGAACCAATAGGCCCAACCGCTGCTGACGTGCGCTGAGACACGACGGGCCCCGCCGGAGGTCGGCGGGGCCCGTCGTCGCGGCCGGGGGCTACTTGGTGACCGGCGGGCCGGTCTTGAGGTTCTTCTGGCGGCGCTGCGGGAACCGGTTGCCGTTGTTGTAGTCGCGCTCGTCGCGGCGAATCTTCTCCAGGACGGCGGTCTCCACGTACGCGGACAGCGAGATGGGCTCGTCGACGTCTTCGTCGTCCAGGGAAAGCCGCTGCAGCGCGACCACCGTGTTGCGCAGCCGGTTCATGGTGTCCGGGGTCACGTACGCCGGCACCTTCTCCTTGGTGCCCGGCGCCGCCTGCGGGGCCTTGTCGCCAAGCTCCTTGCCGAGGATGCTCCCCTTGCCGAACGGCAGTCCGTTGCTCATGCTGCTGCTTCCTCTCTCGGCGCCACCAGCATCCGACCGACCTGGTCGAAGTCGCGCGTGGTAGTCGAGCGCCTGCTGAACTCGCGGATGGCCTTGTTCTCGCCCGGCGCGGACTTCGCGTCCACCGTCTTGCGCACCGGGCACACCAGCGCGCCCGGGTAGTGCTCGGCCATCTCGTTTCCGACGTCCTTGGCGATGGTCGTGACGTCCCAGGCGGTAAGGACCACGGCCACGACCTCGACGTCGTACTCGTCCTGCGCGTCGGTGATCGTCTTCCGCAGGGACTTGTTGGACTTGGCGTCCAGCGCGCTGACCTGGCTCGGCACGATCACCTTGCCGCCGATGGCGAGAGTGAAGGTGGAGAGCTTTCCGACCTTGGGCGGGCAGTCGACGATGGTGATGTCGACCGGCGCCTCGGAGCGCTTGATCGCACGGCGCAGGGTGCGTTCCCCGGAGACGGCCGGGTCGTACTCGGCGACCGCGCAGTCCTCGTAGCTGGGGACGATGTAGATGTTCTTGTACCGCGTGTAGTAGGTCGCCTCGTCCAGGCCGACCTTCTCGTACAGCACGTCCTTGAGCGTCCTGCGGTTCTCGACGGCCAGGCCCTCGGGGAAGACCGGCTCCAGCCAGCCGGACAGGCCCGCGTCCTGCGGATCCGCGTCGATCACGCGCACGGTGTAGCCCATCGCCGCCCAGGCGCAGGCCAGTTCCAGCGTGGTGGTCGTCTTGCCCGCCCCGCCCTTGCGGTTGAAGACCATGAACACCCGGTGCTCGCCGGGGAGGATCGGGGCCGGGCGTGTGAAGGCGGCGGGGAGCAGGATCCGCGGCTTGAGCCGGTTGGCCGGCTCCGTCCACGCCCGCTCGAAGACCGTGGGCATCAGCAGCCTCTCCGGGATCTTCAGCGGTTCCAGAGTTACCTGGACCATGGCTCTCTCCTCATCCGGGTCTCTCCCCGTGGACGGACTTCAACGCCAGACCGTACCTCCTCCCGTCCGGTCGGCAGGCGCACCCCTCCCCGCTCGGTCCCGTTGTGAAAACCGCAGGCCAGAGCCTTGCGCCCAACAGGGTTGACCCCATTGGGTCCAACAGGGCCGACCAGGCTGGCATGTTGACCTGCACCAACTGTCGGCCTCATCGGTGAGACCTCGCGCCCGCGCGCGCGTGGTTCGCGTACGAGGCGTACAGCCAGGCGACGTACCAGGAGGGCGAACGCGGCACGATCGGCACCACCCGGCTGCTGTGGCGGCAGCGGTACCGGCGCAGCGAGCAGTTCCCCGTCGTGCGCCTGGTGCTGGACAACGGCGATGAGGAGGCGCTGAACCGGCGGGCGGCGCGGCTGGAGCGGCGGATCCACGGCATCGGCATCCGGATCGACTACGCCCCGCTGCCGATGCTCCAGCGCCTCCCGTACGACCAGTGGGAGTGGCGGTCGATCGGCTGCCCCGACGACCAGGTGGAGCGGCTCGCGGCGTGACCCGGCCGGGCGTCCACGGCGAAGGTGGGCCGTGCCGCGCGGGTCGCCCCCTGGGTCTCTTCCTGGGCCCCGTCATCGCTGCCCGGCTTCACCGGTTCGCAGGCGATACGGCAGCACTACCCCGTCGTCGCGCCGGCTCCCCGGGGCGGGCCCATGAGGTCGTACAGGGAGTACCCGGACGCCTTGCGGAGCCGGGCCGCCAGCACCGGCTCCATGCCGTACTGCAGGGCCTCCGCCCTCCCGGCCAGGACTTCCTCCTCCGTGACCGGCGTCCGGAACATCCGCTCCATCATCCCCGCAATCTGGGCGTCCACGGCCTTGGGTACGCCGCCGTCATAACTGATCGTCAGGCTCCCGTCGTCCTGCCGGACCACCTTCGGAGCATCGGGTGGGGGCACCAAAACCCCCGTGAGCAACCGCAACGACGTACCCTCCGGCGTCCGGGAGTCCACCGCCGCGACCTCCCTGTGCAGCGCTTTCCACATCTGCACGACGTGCGGCTGGGCAGGCCGGTGCAGGACCATGCCCAGCGGATCGGCCACAGCGATGCCCTCGCCCGGGTCCAGCACCGTGAAGCCCGCCTCCTCGTAGTACGACGCCAGAGTGCTGGTGGTGAACGTGCCCAACATCAGCCGGTACCCGAGAGCGGCGTAATGCGCGGCGGCCGACCCGATCAGCCGATGCCCCACCCAGCTCCCTCGGGCTTCCTGTGCAACGGATAGCGCTTCGGCTTCCACGATGTACTGGGCCATGTACGAGCGGTGCGCCGGGCTCAGCGTTTTGATCGAACCGATCCACTCCAGCGGCGGCGCTGCGGTGAGCACCCCCACTACCTCACCCCGCCGCCGCTCGGCCACCCACGCCGCCCGCACACCGCACGCCGGATCGAGCCGATGCCGGTGCGTCACGGCGTGAGCCAGCTCGACCCCGGTCTCCGGGCGGGTGAACTCAACGTTGCCCAGCAACTCGACCACAACCGCTTCATCTGCCGGGCGCGGAGCACGGATCAGCAACCCGTCGTTCGCCGCCCGCTGTGCTCGTCCGGCCGCCCGCACTCGCGATGCTCGTCCCATGCCTTCCTAACGAGCCGCGCCACTCTCCCGCCCCCGCCAGCACGCCGGGATCATCCCTTCGCGCTAAGGGTGGTCCCCCTGGGGCCACGGACGCCTGCGGCTCTACCCTCCGCTCCTCTACTCCCGGGCGCACGTCAGCCCCGGTCGGACCTGTTGGGCCTAATAGGTCCGACCGGGGCTGAGCTGGCTAGTCAGGCGAGGCCGGCGGAGGCGTTGTCGTCCCAGCCGTCGTCACGCTGCATGTAGCCGAGCATGGAGCGGGAGTGGCGGGCCCAGCCGCCCTGGTCGGCGATGGCGATGCCGTCGCGGCCCTTGCGGCGGGCGACGGAGGCCAGGCCGATGCGCAGGGAGTGCCCGGTCCAGGCGATCGGTACCCCGGCCCGCTTCGAGGTGCGCTTGATGGCGCGGGTGACGGAGTCGGGGACCATGCCGCCGGTGACGTGGCCCCACTGGTCGATGCCGACGAACGCCGGCGTCGAGGGGTCGGCCCACTGCGGTCCGTGTTCGGCGACCAGGCGGGTGCGGTAGGCGGTCCAGGCGCGCACCGGGCAGATCTCGGGATCGTCGGCGTAGCGGATCTTGGCGTTGCGCACCGAGTGCTTGGTCTTGCCGGTGAGCACGGCGACGACCAGGCCGCGCGGGTGCAGGGTGACGTCGCCGGTCAGCAGTCCGGCCGGGTCCTGGGAGCGGCTGGCGTAGTGGAAGCCGGTCAGGACCAGGGCCTTGTCCCGGTCGCCGGTGAGGGTGTCGGGGCAGGAGCGGGCGATGGCGCGCAGTCCGTCGATGTCGCCGCCGACCGCCTGTCCGCGGCCGCGCCGCTCCCCGGCCTGCAGGAGCTTGACCGCCAGGCCCTCCAGCGCGGTACGGGCCTCGGCCTGGTCGTCGCCGGAGACCGTCACGCCACGCTGGCGCAGGCCGACGACGGCGGCCGCCAGGTGGGTGGAGGCGGAGCTGGGGGCATAGCCCTTGCCGTTCTGCTGGCCCTCGCGCAGCATCCACGCCACGAACGCCACCAGAGCGCCCCGGGAGCCCTCCAGCTCCGGCAGGCGGGCGGCGGCGCAGAACCGCTGCCACACCCGCCAGCTCTTGTTGTAGGTGTCGACGGTGTTGTCCGGGGTGATCTCCTTCTCCACGGCGTCGGCCAGGTCCTCGGCCTCGGCCAGGCGGCGGGCGGCGTCGACGCCGTGGCGTTCGGCCCACCGCTCGATGAGCGCCTGGCGCTCGGCGGCCGCCGGGTCCGGCACCACCGGGGCGCTGTCCGACTCGCCAACGTCGCCGGCGTCGACCACCGTGACCGTCACTTCCTCGTCACTCCCTCCGTCGGGTAGCCGTGGGCGGTCAGCCACCGGCCAACCGTCTCCATCTGCTGCTTGGCCTGCTGCCACGCCTCCCGGGTGCCGCGCCCGAAGATGGCGTCCTGCCCGGCCTGGATGGCGTTCTGCTGCGCCCAGCCGTAGACGAACTGCGGGGTGTTGCCCTCCAGCCGTCCGTGCTCCTCCCACGCGGTGCGCTCGGCGGCCGCCGCCTCGATCAGGACGGGGTGCCCGTCCTCGGCCGCGTTCGCGGCGACGTCGTGCAGGTAGTAGGCGATGAACGCGCGGGCGGTCGCGTCGTCGTCCTCGCTCACCCCCGTCACCGGCCCTCCTCCGGGGCGCGGACCACGGTGAGCGTGGGCGGCCGGTCACCGGCGGGGGCCTGCTCGGCGGCGAGCAGCGCCCTGGCCATGTCGTACTCGCTCACGGTCGGCCTGCCGGTGTTCGCGCGGTCCCGGGTGCCGGCCTTGAGCAGCTGCTCGATGAGCGGCTCGTCCTCGGGCGCGCTCGCCCGGTCCGGGTACGCGGTCGTCCGGCACAGCTCCCCGACGTGGTGCAGCAGGGCATCGTACTCGTGGCTCTCGCTCGGGTCCTGGACGCCCATGCGGGGCAGCTCCACGCCCAGCGACCGGCGGTAGGCCGCGCCGTTGGTGATCGCGGGGCCCAGGGTGCCCTCCCGGCGGGAGGCGATGGCCCGGGCGGCCCAGGCTCGTTCCGAGGTCGAGCGGTGGCAGTCGACCGTGCGGTCGCGCATCTCGGCGTAGCGGTACCCGGCGAGGGCGGCGTCGAGGTGGGCGCGCATCTCCTCCCGCCGGGGCCCGTCCGTCCAGCCCAGGATCCACCGGGCGCCGGTGTCGTAGTACAGCTCGACGGTGACGCCGGTGACCTCGGACAGGTGCCGGGCCAGCAGCGCGGCCTGTCGGCTGCGGCTCACCGCGACGCCTCCTCGGCGGTGTCGCCGCCGGCGGGCGGTGCCGCGCTCACCGGCCCCGCCTCCGTCCCGGCCCGGGCCTTGGCGGCGAGCAGTTCGGCGTACTCCCGGTCGAACACGGCGTTGCTGCGGGCGCGCTCGGCGCTCTCGCGGTGTTCGTCGGCGAGTTCCGGTTCGGCGGCGGTCAGCTCCTCGTACAGGGCGGCGTTCTCCTCCTCCAAGGCGGCCTGCCGGGCCAGTACCTCCGCCCGGGCCTCCGGGCGGGCGCCGCCCTCAGTCAGCAGCCGGGCAGCCCGCCGCCGGCGGCGCACCGAGCCGCCGCCCGCCCAGCTCCCGCCGGCACAGGAGTAGTGACGGCGCCTCAAGAGCCGGAGGGCAGGGTGGCTCTGTTCACGGAAGTCATGAACAAAGCCAGCAGGGTGCCCGTCCGGGTGCCCGCCCGGCCGTGTCCGCGCTTCGCGGACACGGCTTCCCGAGGGAAGGTTTCCGCTGGCCGACCCCGCCCGCCGGATGGGTGACACGGGGCCCAAGGAGCCCCGGACCGCGCGCACCCTGTCGGCATGACCACCGACATGCTCGTCACCGATCTGCCTCCTGTCAGTCATCGCTTTCCCTCCGACGGGGGCGCCCGGGACGTCTTCGGACGCCGACTAGAAAGGGCGCTGACCGCTGCCTACGGGGAGCGCGGCCAATGGCCCTGGGGGATGCTCGCGGCCGCCCGGCTGCTGACGGAACTGGGGCGGCGGGTGGACGACCAGGCCGTGTTCGTCCCGCTGCTGGACCGGCTGCGCGACGGCGTCCCGGTCGGCCGGCTCAGCACCAGGGCGGAGACCGTGGAGGACGTCGCCGACCAACTGGCCAAGTCGATCCGGGTGATGCTCGACGACGCCGAGGCCGGGGAGATCCTGAGCGAGGCCGCCGACTACGCGTACGCGGCGGTACTGCGGGTCCGCGCCTGACGCGAGCGGCAACGCGCTGCGTTCCTGCAGCGGCAGCGCACACAGCCCGGACAGCGTGCGGCCGCCGCCCGCCCCCAGTCCGTCACCCCGGACGCGCGTGAGGACTTCAGCGCCTGGCCCACCCTCGCGGCCCGCGCGGCTGCGCGCCGGAAACAGCGGTAGGGCCGGACAGCACTCCCCGGGGATGCAGTGTCACGGAGCCGGAAGGTGGCCCCGGCCCCCGTCGTCTCCTGTCGCCAAAGCCTTCCGCCGCCCTCAAGGGCTGGAGGGCAGGGCGTCCTTCACGGGCGCGCTGCCCGCAGGTCGAGGAAGACGGCGATGGAGTGGATGGACACCATGCGGTCGCTGGTGGAGGACCCGCTGGTGCGCTTGGCGGTGGGCGAGGGCGTCCGGGGGTCGCCCGGCGTGTGCGGCGCGGCCGCGGCTCGGCGGCCGCGCACAGTGAGGCGGGGCCGGCCACCACGGCGGGCGCCGACGGAATGGAGACAGCGGTGACGATGGTCGCGGACGGCATCACCGGTGAGCAGTTCGCCGAGGAGCTGCTGCAGGGCGTGGGCAACGAGTACATGCGGGCGGCGACCCGCTTGCTGGGAGCCCACCGTGACGGCTACTGGCTGCGGCGCTTCGCCGACGACCGGGAACTTGCGGCGGCGGCCGGGCGGCCGCTGATCGACGGCACCGGCAGGCATCCGTCCGTCGACTGGGACGCGGTCGGGTACCTGCTGACGCTCACCGGGTCGCCGGTGACCCGTTCGTCGCGCAGCGAGGCCCGGGTGCTGGAGTTCGCGGCCTCCTTGGTGGATCAGTGCCCGGTCCAGCTCTGGCCGTTCCTCCAGGTCTTCGACGACTCGGAGTTCACGGCGGCCCTGCGGGCGATGCGGGAGGCGCGGGGCGAGGCGGGCTGACTGAGGGCGGGCTGTCCGAGCGGTCTTCCCGGCATGGCTCGTGACCAGCCCGGACAAGAAGTCGCCTGTCCGGGACAGAAGCCGTGTGTCCGGGACACGTTGATCCGCTGGGCACAGCGGTTTTCGTCGCTCACCCTCATTGGCAGCCGGGTAGACATCCGGCTGCCAATGAGTGATGGGAGAACACTGTGCGTATTCGCACCTCTCTGGCTGCTGGCTTCGGTACGGCAGTTCTCGCTGCCGGAGCCGTGGCCGTGCCCGCACACGCGATATCCGCTACGCCCACCCAGCCGGCACAGGCTTCGGCGGTCGCGGCCGACCCGTGCCCCAACGGCGGCAGTTACTGGGCCGACTGGTACGGCGGCCGGGGCCGAGCGCACTACAAGTGCGACGGCTTCCGCGTCCGTATCGGCATCCACTGCACGGATGGCAACTCCTACTGGAGCGGCCAGACGGGCCAGCCCTACCCGACCTGGCGGCTGGACTACAACAGGGTCGAGTGCCCGCTGGGCTACAGCACGACCGGCAGCCCCAGCCTCTACGTGCAGTAAGCCGGCCCACCTCTGCACGAGACGTTGACCACGGCGGCCCGCCGGGGGGAGGGGGACCCGGTGTCTCGCCCCCCCCGGCGGGCAGCCCAGTCTTCGACGACGCCGAGTTCACGGCTGCCCTGCAGGCGCTGCGCGCGGCACGTGACAACGAGGGCTGACACCGCCTGGAAATACCGGGTGGCAACGGGCGTGAGCTGGGCTTTATCCACCCCGTATCCAGTTGCCGACCGGCCGCGCGGCGGGCTGCCAGCGGGGCTACCGGCGGCGGAGGTTCACCCAGGAGCCGCCGAGGGCGGTCACCGCGCCGCCGATGGTGCCGACGGCGGTCGCGGCCTCCGTGTTGTGCGTGAGCGCCAGTACGACCACCGCGACGATGGAGACCAGCGCGGTGAGGGTGGTCACCCACGCGAGCAGGTTGGGGTGGCGCGGTAAGTCGTTTGGGGTACGGTCAATGGTCGTCAAGGTCTCCGGTCTCCTCACAGTGAGCGGGCACCCGACGGCAGGCGAGTGGGAGATCCCGGCGGAGCCAGGCCGGCAAGCATCGGCTCCGCGAGGCGGGGTCTCCCTTCGCCGTACCGAAGGGCGTTTGGTGCCCAACCACGTTACTGGTGGCCGTGTGGTGCTCCGGTCCAGCGTCGCCTCGGAGCATCGCCTCTGCCGCGTCCACCCGGGACGCGGTTCCCCGTCCGCCTAACACGCGCGCGAGACGGACGTGCTGATCGAGCCTCAGGGAAAGGGCCAGGTCAGGGCGCGTTCTGTGGATAACTCACCTGCGCGCCGCTTCACCGGCACGATGTGACGCAGCTCACGGATATTTCTTGCGGCTGAGGAGCGCCTACCTCCCTTCCACGGCTTCGTAGTTGGATGGCAGGGACCACCGCCGGCGAACAGGTCCACCATCAACGGCGCTGCGCGTGCCGCACGACCTGCCGGTCGACGGCGGGGTCGCCGGCTGCGAACCGCCGGACACGCAGGAGACCGCCGACGCCCGGGTCTGGCCCGCCTCGCGGGAGCAGGCCGACGTCCTGGGCGACACCGTCGACCCACCGGCCGTCCGGGCCCGGAACGCCCTGCAACTGGCGGAGGACGGGATCGGTGCCGAGGTAGAGCGTGCGGCGCTGCGCGTGCCGGTAGGCCCGCAGGATCGTACGGAGCGCTGCCGTGGGCTTGGGGGTCAGCTCGACCTCGACGGCGACCGGGAGTTGTCCGCCGGGCGGCACGGCGACCAGGTCAGGCCAGTGCACGGCGCGGGTGCCACCGGCCCGGTCAAGCTGGTGAAGATCGGGAGCAAGCTGCCGAGAATCAGCAAGGCGATCTGGGGCATCAAGGGGTTCCTGGAGAAGGTCGACAAAGCACGCAAGAAGGTCGACGCCTTCACCGAGAAGCTGGACGGCGCCAAGGAGAATCTGGACCGGCTGAGGTCGTTCTGCGATCGCGGCTTCGCAGACGGCAAGCTTGGCCGGCAGTCGAAGGCGGCAGCCGGCCAGCGATCCGCGGCAGCCGGCGACGACAAGCCGAAGGCGGACACGGGCTGCACCTTCCCCATCTTCCGGACCCCGAAGACCGTGGACGTGGCCTATGAGAAGCTGCACGGTCCGAACCCGGCCCGGGGGGCCGAGGAAGGGAGCAACGGCAAGGTGTACTTCGGTGAGCAGAGCGTCGCCGCCGAATACTGGGGGCGTGGTACCTACGCCTCCGGGATGTACCGGTACGACATGGACATGAAGTTCCTGGCGCAGTTCGCCAAGGCGGCCAAGCGTTACGACTGGCAGGGCCCGAACGGAACCCCCAGGATCGAGTGGGAGATCGACTACAGCAGGCTGGACGAGTTCAACGCCCTGACCGTCGCCCGCACCTGGATACCCAAGCCGTGAGGAGGCTGAGTGCCATGCCCTCGACACTTCATCAGGAGTACGACGTCCATGTGCTCGCGGTACGGCCCTGGGGGCTGGACGTGGTGCTCCCGGACGGCACCGCGGGCCTGATCGACAACACGAAGGACCCGCGCTGGCCGGACGGTGACCAGCAGGCGGCTGTCGGAACGGTGGTCCGCGCCGTCGTTCTGGACGACGAGAGGGACCCCGTCCGGATGAGCGCCCTCGACGACGACCTGGCCATCGCCCGTTCCCTGCGGGGGGCCGCGGAGCGTTAGCCGCGGGGCCGAGGGCCGCGTTCCCGGGAGAGATCCCGGGAACGCGGC
>NZ_JBVHXT010000069.1:0-12020 GCF_055569255.1 Streptomyces sp. NPDC029296 | reverse complement strand
ACCCCCCCCCCCCCCACCTCCCCCCCCCCCCCCCCCCCCCCCCCCCCCCCCCCCCCCCCCCCCCCCCCCCCCCCCCCCCCCCGCCCCTCGGCGTGGGGACCCGGGCCACCGCCGAGGTGACATCGGCCGTGAACGGACATGCTCCGGGGGGCCGGTGACGGTTCGGCCGGGGCGGCCCGACGCGGGTGGGCAGATGTATGTGCGCTGGTGCCACGTGGTCGGTGAAGCAGTCGCGGGCCGGCGCGGTCACCGAGGCGCGAACCCTGGCGCGACCTCCAGCGCGACAGCCGGGCGCGGCAGCGCCCGGACCGCGGTGCCGGTCGGAAAATCCTTGAGCCTGCCGCCGAACTGACGGTACCCCGGCCTCGGGGAACATCGGTACAGCGGTTGGCGCTGAAAACGATCAGGCTCAGGGGGTGAGTGCGCTGACCCGGTTCTCGTACTCGCGGCGGGCCTTGCGCTGGGGCCGGGATCACGGCGGTCCCCGAGGCGCCGTCGAGGGGCCGACAGATGTTGAGGAGTCGGCGGTGGACTGCGGGCGCGGCGGTGACGCGCAGGGTGTAGCCCTGGCCTCGCCGTACGGTCACCCCCTGGTCGAGCACGGCCCGGCATTCGGGGAGTATCCGAACGGCCGTTGACGGCCCGGTAGTCCTACCTCGGACACCAGCCGCAAGGTGGCCAGTGGGGAGCTTTCACATCACCAGTCAGCCCGTCCTTCGCCCCGGCACCCCGACGGACATCGCTGCCGGATCGACCATGCAGACGCGATGACCGAGATCCATGAGTGGACTGTGTCCCTGGCCCCCGAACACCACCGCGTCAATGTCAGCTCCGGCCCTGCCGGAGCTGACACACTTCCGCTATGTCGAATCCCCAGGTCTTCTTCGAGGTCTCCGCCAACGGCAACCCGCTCGGCCGCATCACCTTCAAGCTGTTCGCTGACGTCGTTCCCACGACGGCTGAGAACTTCCGCGCGCTGTGCACGGGTGAGAAGGGCTTCGGCTACGCGGGAAGTACCTTCCACCGAGTGATCCCGCAGTTCATGCTCCAGGGCGGGGACTTCACCAACAACAACGGCACCGGCGGCAAGAGCATCTACGGCGAGACGTTCGACGACGAGAACTTCAAGCTGAAGCACGACAGGCCGGGCATGCTGTCGATGGCCAACTCGGGGCCGAACACGAACGGCTCTCAGTTCTTCATCACCACAGCGGTGACACCTTGGCTGGACGGCAAGCACGTCGTGTTCGGGGAAGTCACCAGCGGCATGGACGTCGTCAAGAGGATCGAGTCGTTCGGCTCTCAGACCGGCAAGACCTCACAGAAAGTCGTCATCGACACGTGCGGAGAGCTGTGATCCCTCGATCGGTCGTTGGTGGGGCCTGACCCAGATACGGCAGAGACCCGCCAGGTGATGATTTTGGTTACCGGTCGAGGTTGCTGACGCGGTTCGCGTACTCGCGGCGGGCCTTGCGCTGTGCCGGGATCGCCGCGGTGCTGTCGAGGGGCTGACAGCGGTCGACGAGCTGGCGGTGTACGGCGGGTACGGCGCTGACGCGCAGGGTGTAGCCCTGGCCGCGCCGTACGGTCACCCCTTGGTCGAGCGTGGCTCGCTCGGCGGGCTCCAGGCCGGCGGTGCGGAGGAAGTCGGCGACCTTGCCGGGCATGTCGAGGGTGACCGGAAGCTCCGGGGCCGGGGCTTCCTGCTCGGTGGTGGTGTGGTCGGGCATGAGGTCGGCGACGGCGGTGCGGATGGCGCCGCGGCTGACCTCGTGGTCGCGGGCGAGGGCGGCGATGGAGCGGCCCTCCAGGTATGCGGTGCGCACGGCGTCGGCCTTGTTGGCCGGGACGGCGGGGCGGCGTCCGCCCTTGTTGCCCTTGGCCTCGGCGGCGCGCAGTCCGTCGTAGGTCAGTTCGCGCTGGAGGTCGCGTTGGAGTTCGCCGGCGGCGGCGAGGGTTTGCACCATGAACTTCACGGTGGATAGCAGCTCTCCGGTGCGCGGGTGGCGGGCGGTGAGGTCCATCGCGGAGAACGCGCCGTCGTGGATGCGCAGCGCGAGGCGGTCGCGGTGGAGGACATCGAGCACGTCGAGGATGTGGCCGGTGCCGCGTACGAGGCGGAACATCTCGGAGATGTGTACGGTGTCGCCCGGTCGCGCGTAGTCGAGGAGCGCGCGGAACTTCGGGCGCTGGAGGGGGTGGAGGCGGCTGGAGGTGCCGCCGTCCTCCTCGAAGACGACCGGGTCCTCGATCCCGGCCTCGTCCAGGACGAGGTTCTGCCGGGCGGTGGACTGCTGGTCGGTCGAGACCCGCTTGTAGACCAGGTTCGCCACCGAGGGGATCCTTCCATGCGGAGGATCGGACCCTATCTGTCGTCAAACCCTGTCAGCAATCACCATCGGATCTGATTGGATCGGTGCCGCCCCGGTGTCCGGGAATGTCCGGGTTCATTGGACGCGTCGGCCGTCTGTCGTCAAACGATCGTTTGCCGACAGGCGGAGCGAGGGGATGTACGGCCGCCCCTGGCCGAAAGATCCTCTAACGCATCGTAATCGAACAGATACAAACTGTTCTCTGGCGATCCGGTCCGGGTGTTTTCCCGAGGCAGCCGCCCGGGGCCCGGACCGGTGGAGACGAACAGCCGGAGGCAGTGATGGGTGACGGTGTGGGCGTGATGGAGGCCCGGGGCGAGCAGGAGCGGGCGCGGCGGCTGGGGCGGTGGCAGGCGCTGTTGTCGGGGGCGGGGCTGGCCGAGGCCGGGGTGCGGGCGGACCGGGTTGTCCGCGGGGGGCCGGTGAACGTGCTGACGGGGGTGTGGCTGCATGCGGCGGCCCGCTTCGAGCGGGGCCTGGCGCTGACCGAGTTCGAGCAGGCGCTGCTCGGCCCGTTGCAGGAGGTGCTGGGCGAGGACGAAGTGCGTGCCATCGGTGCCGCCTACGCCGGGCAGCGGGGGGCCGGTGCGGTGGCGATCGTGCCGCAGGCGGTGGTCACGCGTGCTCTGGAGGAGGGCTTCGACCGGGAGCAGTACCGGGCGGCGCTGCGTGAGGTGCTGCCGTTGATCGGCGCGATGCCGAACATCGCCTTGGTGGACGTGGCGGCTGTGGCCTCGGGCGAGGTGCACGACAGTCCGCAGTTCACCAAGGCGCTGGCCGAGTACGGCTACGGCGTCACCGGTTACTTCTCCCGGGCCGGCGGCGGGCAGGCCGCCCGGTCGAACACGTCCTTCCGGGCCCGTCTGGAATGGGTCCAGTTCCACTGCGAGTCGCCCGTGGGCGACCAGGGCGGCGGCAGGGACGAGATCTACTGGACGGCCGCGTCCAACTCCCTCGACTACAAGCACACCACCCGCACCGGCGAAACAGGAGCCGTCAGCGGGGGCAACACCTACCCCATCCCCGGTGACACCGCGACCGGCAGCAAGGCATTCTTCGACACCCACATGAGCGGCTGCGGCTCAACCGTGATCAGTCTGTGGGAGGCCGACCAGTCCAGCGCCGAGTGGTACACGGCACTGGGCAACGCCCTCCAGCAGATCGTCGACGACCTGGCGCTGCAGGACCTGTTCCTGAGCGTGATCCCCGGCATGGACCTGTACGGTCACCTCTACGCAGCCCTGGGCCTGCTCGCGACCATCTGGGAGGCCATGCGCAACAAGGACGACCTGGTGCTGACGCGCGGCTTCGCCTTCGGCCCCGCGTTCCTCAGTCCCCTCTACGAAACCAACGGCTATGTGCTGTGGGACTTCGACGCCTCCTCCGACGGCATGGGCAAGTTCACGCTCTATGCCCGCTACACGGGCGAGGAGCCCGCCCTGCCGGCCGGGGAAAGCAAGCTGCTCTCCACCCTGCCGATGCTCAGCGCGGCCGGCTTCGACGCCGATCTCGACGCCGTCTGCAACGTCCCCGGCAGCGCCAGCGAGATGTACCTCTTCAAGGGCGACCAGTACGTGCGCTACGACGGGATCGCAAACAAGATCACCGGCGGCCCCGTCTCCACCGTCAGTCACTGGCAGGCCCTGGATAACACCATCTTCGCCGACCGCGGGATCACGGCGGCCTGCCAGGTGCCGGGCAGCTCCACGGACGTCTACCTGTTCTCCTACGAGGTGTACGCGCGCTACGACCTTTCCACCCACAAGCTGGACATCCGGCCATCGCTCGTCCTCTACGACTGGCCGGGGCTGGACGGAACCCGGTTCACGTACGACATCCAAGCTGCCTGCCCGGTCCCCGGCAGCTCCACGGACGTGTACCTCTTCTCGGGCGAGGAGTACGTCCGCTACAACCTGTCCACCAAGAAGATCACCGCCGGCCCCCAGCGCATCAGCGAAAACTGGCCAGACGTAGCGGGCACCGACTTCTCCTTCACACTGGACGGCGTCTGCATCGCCCCCAACAGCCCCCAGGCCTTCATCATGTTCAAGGACGACCACTACCTCCAGCACTGGTCCTGACCCCGCACCGTGATCGCCGCGCCACGCCGTAACGCCACGCCGTAACGCCACGGCGCAGCGCCCCATGCGGTCACCGGACATGCCGCCTCCTCGTACGAGGCAGACGCGCAGCCAAGACGGGCACCGGCCGGCCCACGCGCCGGCACGGTGGCCGCGTGGGCCAAGGCCGTCTGTCCGGTGGCTGATGGCCGGGAGTGAACGGTGGGCATCAAGGTACGGCAAGCCCTTGGCGCTCTCCCCGCTGCCCTGCGCCCGCCCGCACGCAATCCGCCGGGCAGGCGCAGGGCGCCACAAGACGGCCGACCCCTAAAGGACGATGCCGAAGAGGTAGCGGGTGTTGCCGTTCTCGCCGCCCTGGTACCGGCGGCCGATGAGGATCTGGTCCTCGGGGGCCTGCACGACGTGGTCGTACTCGGGTACCTCGGCCGTCCACTTGCCGCGGATGACCTCCAGCCTGTTGCCCTCGGGGTCGCGCAGGACGCCGTAGCAGTACCGGGTGCTGCCGTTCTCGTCGCCCTTGTGCTCGCGGCCGACGATGACCGTGCCGTCCGGGGCGACGAACTCCTCGCCGGACGACTCCCTGTGAGGAGCGCTCCACTTCAGATCGGTGACGGTGCACGCCCTGCGGTCCTGCTGCACCGACGCGTACGAGTACCAGGTGCGCCCGTTCTTGTCGCCGTCGTGCGCGCGGCCGACGACGACCATGTTGTCGGGGGCCTGGAACGTGCTGTCCGACTCCCTGTACGCCTCGCTGGTCTGGATGTCCACCGTCGTGATACCGGTGGCGGTCTCCACGCTGCTCACAGTCGCTCCCTCATCCCATCCAGCCACAGTGCCTATCGCCACGGCTTCATCGAATGGATCATCGGCACGCGGCAGCCGCAGCGGACGACGGGCGCGGGGACTCCACCCGATCAGGCGAACCGTCGTGGCCGGCAGGGCGTCCCGTGCGGCGCTCACCCCTCGCCGGTCTCGTCCTCGTCCAGCTCCGGCGCTTCCGGATCACGCAGCGGGCGCAGGACGCCTGCAGCCGGAACGCTGGCGGTGAAGCTGTAGCGGCCCAGCAGGTTGAGGTTGCGGTGCTTGAGCGGGGACAGCCGGGCGACGTCCTCCTCGCGGATCTCGTGGCCCTCGGCACGAAGCTGGGCGACCGCGGCATCGATGTAGCGGGTCGTCCAGAGCACGATGGCGTTGAGGACCAGGCCGAGCGCACCGAGCTGGTCCTCCATGCCGTCGCGGTACGCCTGGTGGATGGTGCCGCGCTTGCCGTGACACACGTCGCGGGCGAGCTTGTGGCGGGACTCCTGCACGGTGAGCTGCCGGTTCATCTGCCGGCGGTAGGTGTCGTCAACCGGGTCGACCACCCGCAGCAGGTGCTCGGTCTTGGCGATCCGCCCGTACTCCGCGAACGCCGCCCCCAGCGGGGTGGGGCGCCCCTCGCGCCCAAACATGCGCAGCAAGTCGTAGGCGCGGACCTGGTTGGTGACCAGGGAACCGGCAACCTTCAGCATGTCCGGCCAGTGCGTGATCACCTTGTTCAGGTTCACACGGTTGCGGGCCAGGTCCTCCAACGCGCCGTAGGTGCCGGTCTCGACGCCGGGCATTGTGGCCCGCCAGAACCGCTGGTCGTCCAGGTCACGGAACCTGGGGCTGAAGTTGTAGCCGAGGATCTTGAACAGGCCGAACACCATGTCGGAGTACGAGGCGTTGTCGGTAGCCACCACCTCCGGCTTGATGCCGCCGTCCAGATTCAGCAGCGCGTCCAGGATGTGCAGGGAGTCGCGCGGGGTCCCGGGCACGACCATCTGCCCGATGCCCACGACCTGGTCGTTGACGGCGTTGAGCCAGGTGATGCCCCGCTTGAAGCCGAAGTACTTCGGTGACGGCGCCGCGCTCACGGTGCGGACGGGAACGACGAACCGCAGTCCGTCCACCGAGGCGAGCAGGCCCTGGCCCCAGAACTTCACGATGGGCACGGCGGCCTGGGCGGCGATCAGCCGTGCGTTCGCCGCGGCGATGGTGTCGGCCCGCAGGTAGTACTGGTCGACGTGCACGAGCCGGGCCCGGGTCAGCGCCTCATGGCCAGGGTTCACCACCGGGGCCAGGCCGATGTTGCACGCCTCCGACACCAGCAGCGCGACCACCGAGGTGGACAGGTCCTTCATCCGGGTCGTGCCGTCCCCGAGGTGCACGAACGCGTCGAGGAACCCGGTCCAGGCGTTCACCTCGAACAAAAGGTCCGGCAGGTCGATCTTCGGGAGCATCTTCTCGACCCGCTTACGCAGCCAGGTCAGGGACTTCGGCTCGCCGAGCGCGCCGAGCTTGTCAACGTTCAGCTTCACCCGCCCGTCGTCCTGCACCTCGATGGAGACCTTCGCCGCCGGCCCCGTCTCCTCCAGCCGTTCAGCGAGCTGCTTCCACCCGGCGTCCAGGCCCCGCACCAGCTCCGCCAGGTGCTCGGTCACGGGCATGTGCAGGCTCAGGGCCGCCAGGACGTCCTCCTCGACCGCGTCCCAGTCCGGGCCGTCCAACAGGCGGGCCCGCGGGTTGGACCAGCGGTGCGACGGGGCAGCGAAGACGTCGCGGTTGTTCAGGGCCCGGTGCAGCTGCTCCAGCACGCACACCACGTACGCGTCCCGGTCCACCGCGCCCTGCGGCAGATCGAGGTTGGCGTACACCGCCTTGCGCCACGCCGGCGGCACGAGCTTGTCGTCCACCTCGCGCGGCAGCAGCGGCTTGACCCCCGTCTTCCGCCGGGCCAGCGCCGGCAGGCCGCGCACCCCGGCCAGGACGCGTTTCCCGGCGCTCGCCGCGTCCAGCGCCTTCGACTCGCCCAGCAACGACAGGAACGGGCGCACCGTCGCATACCGGTTCGCCAGCGCGGCCCGCATGGCAACCTCGGCCGAGTTCTCGTCCTCCGGCACCAGGGTCACCACGGTGGCCGCCGCGCTCATCACGGCCGCGCGCGGGGCCACTTCCTCCACGGCCACCCAGAGCGCGGCCACGTCCAGGTCCGCCTCCTGCTCCTCGACCAGCTCCAACTCCTCGAACAGCACCTTCGCCGCCCGCGCGAGCACCCGCGACGCCTTCTCCAGCTGCGGCAGCGTCGACAGCCGCTCCTTCTCCGTCTTCCGCTTCGCCGAGTTCAGAAGCCGGGTGGCCATCAGGACCTGGAACAGATCCAGGGCCTCGTCGATCGCCTTCGCCTCCAGGTGCCGCATCACCGCGGTGAGCATCGCCGTGCGCTTCGGCTCCGCCGCCCGCTCCAGCAGCGGCGCCTTCGACCCCAGTGCGTACCTGGCCAGCGCCGCCATGCGGTTCGGCGGGATCTGCGACAGCCTCAGCCGCCCGAGCCGGTACGCCCCGATCTCGTCCACCCGCTCCAGTGCGCGGGCGAACGCCGTGCCCGTCGTCCGCGTCGGCGGCCGGCGCAGCCGCTCCAGCTCCGAGAACCGCGAGCCCTCCGGCGTCTTCAGCGTCGCCACCAGATCCCCGGGCAGCGCCGGGTCCGCGCGGCGGGCGGCGCCCGCGACGGTGGCGTGCAGCCGCTTATCCGCGACCTTCCGCACCTCCGACACCTGTCGGGCCAGCACCGAGACGCCCGGCAGCAGTACGCGATTGCGGCGCAGCCAGCCCACCGCGTGGTCGAACAGCGCCTTCGGGCCCTCGGCGTGCGTCCAGGCCCGGCCGTGGAGGAAGGTGCGGAACCGCCGGGACCACTCCGCATCGTCGTACTCGTGGTACTCGTAGGTGTCCCGGATCTCCCACGCGTGCTCGTACGCCGTCTTCGGCCGCTCGGTGTACCGCTTCACCACCGACGAGTCCTCGATACCGAGCTGCGCAGCCAGGTGCTCGACCACCGGCCACGGCGCATCCAGCGGATCGTCCGGGAGGAACCGGCCGATGTAGCGCACCGTGCACATCTGGAGCGCGAAGCCGAGCTGGTGGTGCGCGGAGCGCCGCCGGGCGATCAGATCGCGGTCGACGTCGTCCAGGAAGAAGAACCGCTCCAGCTCGGGGCGGGTCGGCTCCTCGGCGAACTTTCCGTACGCCTCGGCCTGCTCATCAGTCAGAAACCGCACCGGCACGAGCGGACCGTAGCCAGCCGCAGCGCCCGTCCGACGATCTTTCCGCGAACCCCAGCAGGGCCCCCAGCCAGTGTGCTAGCTGACCATGATCGTTCTCAGCGCCAACCGCTGTACCGATGTTCCCCGAGGCCGTACCTCAGGAACCGTTGAAGTAGAAAACGGAGGCCACGACAACCAGTTCCTCGGGCCAGTCGATGTCGATTCGGATGTGCACGGTGTTGTCGTCCTTGGGTACCACATTGTAGACCTTCAGGGCCGCCGCCCCCATGAACGGCTTGCGGTCGCCGTTCGGGTCGATTTCCGCCAGGGAGACGTAGACCCGGGAGTCGGAAGTGACGAAGCGCAGGGGCAGGATCTGGTCAATGATTCCCTGACCCGCCAAAGCGAATCTGTCGGCTCCTTGGTCAGGCCCCGCAGAGACGTCGTCTCCCAGGCGTACAACTCCATTGGGCCACTTTCCCTTATCGGATGTACCGTTCTGGTCGCTCATGGGCACTGCCTTTCATTCAATGATTCCAGGTGGGGTGGCGGCGCGGGAGATGATCGTACGAAACCTTCGGCAGGCTCCACTCCCACCACTCCGCCGTTTCATTCAGGTGGCTCAATCCCGTGATTCGCATGGCAGTGAGGTTCCCCCTGACGGGGCCGGCCCTGCGTTCACCGCCGCTGCACGACTACCGGCGACCTTCAGCCGTGACAGGAGCCGCTTGACCCGCGGCGGCCGAAAAGCGTCCCGCGGCTCCCTCGGCCGCCCGGAGGCCGGCTTCGGATACCCGGCCCACGGGCGGCTCGCCCGGCGCGATGACCCGCTACGGCCGTGGCGCCGCCGCCGGCCGGACGGCGATCGCGGCCCCGGTGACGCGTACCCGCGGATCGCCGGCCCGCAAGCCAACAGCGACGGGCGGCCCATGTCGTGGCCCTGGTGCAAGGTGAGCCGCGCGTCGGCCGGGACGAGGCCATCCCAGCGCCCGCACCCGCGGATCTGACCCCACAGGAACCGGCGCAGCTCGGTCGTTGCGGTACTCACGGTGGTGCCCCTCTCGGTGTCGAGTGGTGCGCGCCCGGCCCGGGTTGGGCCAGGCGGTGGTGCCGGTGCACCGCGCACTCGGAGGGGTCTGGTCCCGGGGGGGTGCGCGGGGGTCTCAGGGGGCCATGACGGCCTGGGACACGACGCCCGTGAGGCGGTCCAGGCGCTCGTACAGGGCGCGTACGAGCCGGGCGTGGCCCTGGGCGCAGCGCGCGGTGCCCTCCAGCGGGAGGGACAGGCGCTGGTCGGTTCCTCCAGGACGACGTCGGCGAGGACGCGGGCGGCGTGGTCGTCGGGCAGCAGGCCTGCGGCTCGTCGGACGTCGGCGGCCACGGCACGAGCGGCGCCGCTGAGCAGCAGGGCGGTCTGGTTGAGGTCCGCAGGTGGCAGGCTGGGGTCGCTGGTCCACCCGAGCACGGTTTTGACCAGAGCCTTGTGGAGCTGCCGGTCGAGGGGGACTTCCGCATCGAGGCGCCCCTCGGGGTCGTGGAGGGCCAGGTGCGTGCTGCTCATCGGGGCCTCGTCGGGTCAAGTCGTCGCGGGCGGCACGGTCTCGTTCGTCGGATGTCGACCGCATTCCGCGGGCGGGATGCGGTAGGACTGACCGTGAGTACGGGTTTCGGTGCGCAGGGCGACCGGGGAGCAGGCCGGTATGGGCAGGCCCAGACGAACATCAGCGGGCATGGTGAGCGGGTTCGTGCTGCGCCTGGTCCGCGAGTCGATCCCGTGCACGCAGGCCGTCCTGGCGGAGGCCCTGGGCGTGGACGTGGAGACGCTTCAGGGCTGGGAGTCGGGGCGGCGTCCGCTGGCGAACATGCGGGCCGGGGCGCTGTGGGAGCTCCGGCGGCGGCTGCCGGCGCTCGGTGCGGATGTGGTGCTGGTGCCGTGGCTGGACGCGGCGATGGACGCGGACCGGATCATCGCGGCCGGACTGGAGGATGAGGCCGGCGGGCCGCACCCGCTGGCCGGATGGGTGCACACCCGGGACACCGCGCACATGCTGGCCTGGGCGCTGAACGGCACCATCCCGCCGGCGCTCGCCGGGCGGCTGCCCCGGCCCCGGCGCGGTCCGGTCGCCGTCGCGCCGCAGCTGGCGGCCGCGGACCGGGCGGTGTTCTTCGACCATCTGCGGGGCACGACCGAGGCGGCGGCCCGGCAGGGCGAGGGCGGGGTGCTGCTGCACCGCCAGGCGCTCTACCTCGCCTCCTACGACCAGGGGTCGGACGCGGCCGCGTGGACCGCACACACCCTCCACCGGCGCCGTGACGTGCTGGCCCGGCGGGGCTGTCGCCCCACTGGGCGGAGGCCCGCTCCACCGCCACCGCGCTCGCCCGCCTCGGTGACCCGCAGCCGCTGCTGGACTTCATCGACCGCGCCCTGGCCGACGACGACACCGCGGAAGCCGCGAACCTGAACTACTGGGCGCTGTGGCTGGGGGCCCTGCCGCTGCCGCAACCGGACGACACTTTCATGCGGGACCGGGACCTGTCGGGCTGGGATCCGGTGACCCTGCTGCGGGGCCTGGCCCGCGGGCTGCACCTGGCGCCCGGCTAGGTCGACCTGTACGCGCACTCGCTGTGGGCGCTGCTGACCGCGTTCCCGTGGCTGCCGCACGCGGCCGGGCAGCTGGCCGGGCCGCTGCGCGAGCAGGCCGGCCAACTCCTGGACGGGGCGGCCGTCTCGGCGAGATCGCGGCGCGAACTCGCCCATGTCCACTACGTTTTCGATCACAACCGCTGACACCGGAGGACCGCATGGCCGACGAGACCCACAAGGGCACCGCGAGCTTCATCTCCGAGATGGGCGTGCTCAAGCGCGTCGCACGGACCGGCTGGTGGTTCACCGGCAACAAGGCCCCCGAATCGGTGGCGGAGCACTCCTTCCGCGTCGGGGTGATCGGCTCGGTACTCGCCATGATGGAAGGCGTCGACCCGGCCCGGGTCGCGCTGCTGTGCCTGTTCCACGACAGCCAGGAGACCCGGATCGGGGACATCCCGCACATCGGCCGGAAGTACCTCAAGGCCGCCCCCAACCAGGCGGTGACCGCCGACCAGGTCTCCAACGCCCACCCGGCCGTACGCACCGGAGTGCAGAGCGCCGTCGACGAGTACGAGGCCGGCGAAACCCCGGAGGCGATCGTCGCCCGCGATGCCGACAAGCTCGAATGCCTGGTCCAGGCGGTCGAATACCGGGAACAGGGCTACAGCCTCACCCAGAACTGGATCGACACCAGCCTCGCCTCGCTCAAGACACCCTCCGCGAAAGCCCTCGCCGACGCCGCGCTGAGCATGGACTCCCTGCAGTGGCAGCAGAACTTCCTGCCCTGACCGCCACCATCCCCGGCGAGGCCACCGGCCGCGGGGGGGGGGGGGGGGGGGGGGGGGGGGGGGGGGGGGGGGGGGGGGGGGGGGGGGGGGGGGGGGGGGGGGGGGGGGGGGGGGGGGGGGGGGGG
>NZ_JBVHXT010000068.1:13859-32234 GCF_055569255.1 Streptomyces sp. NPDC029296 | reverse complement strand
GGTGGGTCCGCATCCGTTGCTGGTGGGTAATGGGTTGATGCGGCGTGGTGGTGATTCTCCGGAGCGGTTGCTGGCGGGGTTGGGCCGGTTGTGGGTGGACGGGGCCGTGCGCTGGATGCCACCCGCGACGACAACGGTGGGGACGTCGGGTGCGCGGGTGCCCTCGTATCCCTTCCAGCACGAGCGCTACTGGCTCCAGCCCACCACCCCGTCGGAGGGCCTCGACACGCCCGACCACCCGCTGCTGCGGTCCCTGGTGAAGCTCCCCGACGGGCAGGGCGTGGTGCTGACCGGGAAGCTCTCCGCGTCCGTCCACCCGTGGCTGGCCGAGCACACCGTCCTCGGTTCGACGCTGCTGCCCGCGATGGCGTTCGTGGACATGGCCGCCCACGCCGGCGAGCACACGGCCAGCCCCGTACTGTCCGAGCTGGTCCTGGAGGCGCCGCTCGTGCTGTCCGAGCGCGACGATGCGCACGTGCAGGTCACCGTCGGCGCGCCCGACGACACCGGACGCCGGCCCGTCACCGTCCATTCCCGCACCTCCGCCGAGCCCGACGAGTGGACCCGCCACGCGACCGGCGTGCTCGGTCCGCCGGCGGACCGGGCGACAGGGGCCGACCGGGCGGCCGTGCCCGGGGCGGACGACAGCGAGGCCGCGTCGATCGGCATCGGCTCGCTCTACGACCGGCTCGCCGAAGCCGGCTACGACTACGGGCCGACCTTCCAGGGGCTCACCGGCATCCGGCGGCACGGCGAGGACCTGCACGCCGACGTGAGCTTCCCCGCGGACCCCGCGCAGCTCACCGGCTACCGCGTCCACCCCGCGCTCCTGGACGCCGCCATACAGCCGCTGACCCTGCTCGCCGGCCACGCGGCCGAGGACGGAGGCGCCGGCGGCAACCCGGCGCGGCTGCCCTTCTCGTTCTCCGGTGTGTCGGTCACCGGGTCGGCCGCGACGGTCCGCGTGGTGCTGCACCCGACCGGGCCGGACACCTGCGCGGTGCGGATCACCGACACCGCCGGAACGCCGGTCGTGAGCATCGACGAGATCGTCCTGCGGCCCGTCGAAGCGGCGGGTCCCGGCGCCGGGCGCCGGCCGAACACGCTGTTCGCCGTCGACTGGACCCCGATGACGGCACTGGACGGCCCGGACACCGAAACGGTCCTCCACGAGGTCACCGGCGAGGGCGAACCGGGCGCGGCCGCCCACGCGATGACCCGGGAACTGCTCGGCACGGTCCGGGAGTTCCTCGCCACCGACACACCGGCCCGGCTCGTGGTCCTCACCGGCGACGACCTGGCCTCGGCCGCCGCCCGCGGCTTCCTGCGCAGCGCGCACAGCGAGAACCCCGGGCGGATCCTGACCGTCCGGCACGACGGCACGGCCGCCTCACGACGAGCGATCCCCGCCGCGGTGCGCGCCGCCGTGAGCGACGGCGAGCCCGAGATCCGGCTGCGCGACGGAGCCGCCCTCGTACCGAGACTGGTGAGGACCGCCCCGACCGGGCCGGCCGGACCCCTGGACGGCGCGCCCCTGGACGGCACCGTGCTGATCACCGGCGGCACCGGCACCCTCGGCGTCCTGGTCGCCCGGCACCTGGTCACGCGGCACGGCGCCCCGCACGTGGTGCTCGCCGGCCGCCGCGGCGTCGAGCCGCCCGGGCTCCGGGAGGAGCTGGGCACGGCCCTGACCGTGGTCGCCTGCGACGCCGGTGACCGCGGGGCACTGAGGGACCTCGTCGCCTCGATCCCCGACCTGCGGGTCGTCGTGCACGCCGCCGGGATCGCCGACGACGCCGTGGTGGGAACGATGACACCGGAGCAGATCGACACGGTGCTGCGCCCCAAAGCCGATGCCGCGTGGTACCTGCACGAGGCCACCGAGCACCTGGACCTGCGGGCGTTCGTGCTGTTCTCCTCAGCGTCCGGGGTGTTCGGCGCCCCCGGGCAGGCCAACTACGCCGCCGCGAACGCGTTTCTCGACGCACTCGCCGAACACCGGCACGCGCGCGGTCTGCCGGTCACCTCCCTGGCCTGGGGCCAGTGGGCCGAGTCCAGCGGCATCACCGGAAACCTGACCGAGGCCGACCACCGCCGGCTGGCGAGGACCGGAATGCTGCCGCTGGCCACCGAGCAGGCCCTCGACCTGTTCGACACCGCCCTGGCCGGCGCACGCCCGGCACTGGTGCCGGTCCGCCTCGACCTCGCGGCGATCGACACCCCGCCCGCGCTGCTGCGCGGACTCGCCCGGCCGCGGCGCACGCCGGCCCCGGCGGCCGGCCCCGGCGACCTGCGGGCCAGGCTCGAAGCCCTGCCCGAACCCGAGCAGCGCGCCCTGCTGCTCGACCTGGTCGTCACGCACAGCGCGAGCATCCTCGGGATGGCCCCCGGCGGGATCGACGACCCGCGACAGCTGTTCCGCGACCACGGTGTCGACTCACTGACCGCCATCGAACTGCGCAACCGGCTCAACGCGGCCACCGGACTCCAGCTCCCGGCGACCCTCGTCTTCGACTTCCCGACGCCCGAACAGCTCGTCAACCACCTCTACGGACAGCTGTGCTCCCCGGAGAACCGGGACGCCGGGCCGATGGAGCGCCTGCTGCGCAAGGCCGTCGACGTCGGCCGCGCGCAGGACGGCCTCGACCTGCTGGCCACGGCGTCCCGGCTGAGCCCGGCCACCGACGCGCCCAAGGCCGAGGCGGTCGCCCTCGCGGCCGGCTTCCTCCAGCCGTCGCTGGTCTGCCTGCCGTCCGCGCTCGCGTCCGGCGGCATCGAGGAGTACGGGCGGTTCGCCGCGGCGCTGGAGGCCGCCCGCGACGTCACGGCGGTCACCCTGCCGGGCTTCGCCGGCGACCCGCTGCCCGCGGACGCCGACGCCCTGGTCCAGGCACTCGCCGAGGCCGCGTCGGCCGTCGCCGCGCCGGTGCTGGTCGGCCGTTCGGTGGGCGCGTGGCTGGCGCTGGCGACCGCCGGGGAACTGGAACGGCGGGGGGCCCGGCCCAGCGCCGTGGTGCTGATCGACGGCTACCCCGACGACCTGCCGGGTGTGCTCACCGGCATGCTCGACGCCGGCCACCAGGTCCAGCCGGTGGACGACGACCGGCTGGTGGCCATGGGCCGTTACCTCGATCTGGCCGGCGCCCCGGAGCCCGTCGACGCGCCGGTGCTGCTGGTGGGCACCCGGAAGCGTTCGTGGCCCCGGCTGTCCACCACCGCCCAGGAAGTGCTCACCGTCTCGGGCGACCACTTCACCGTACTGGAGGAGCACTCCGCGGCCACGGCGCTGGCCATCAGCACGTGGCTCCTCGACTTCAGCGGATACGGAGCCGGGTTGTCCGCGCTCAGGGGAAAGGACGATGCATGATCTGGGACAACGTCTACATCGGCGGAACGGGGCGCTATCTGCCGCCCCGCACGCCCGCCACGCGGGCCGTGCCGGACACCGATACCATGCGGCGGCTGCTCGCGCTGTCGGACTTCGTGTCGTTCACCCGCTCCGACGACGTCACCGAGCACGCGATGGCCGTGCACGCGGCGATCGGAGCCCTGCGCGAGTCCGGCCTCAGCGGCACCGACATCTCCATGGCCGCCTACGCCCAGATGGACCACCAGGACCACATGGCGTCCTCCTGCCACCTGCAGCGCGTCCTCGGCCTCGGCCACGCCCTCGTCTACGAGGTCGAGGCGACCAGCAACGGCGGCTCGGCCGCGCTGCAGTCCGCCGCCGCGCACCTGGTGGCCGACCCGGCCGCGACCGCGACCCTGGTCACGGCCACCGCCCGGTTCCTGCCACCGCGGTGGGAACGCTGGCAGCCCACCATCGGGATCTTCCTGGCCGACGGTGCGGTCGCGGCCGTGCTCAACCGCGAGGGCGGCCGGGCGCGGCTGGTCGCGACCGCCAACAGCTCCGCGACCCAGATGGAGGTCCTCGCCACCCCGACGATCCCGGACCCCGAGGGCCACCGCAACCGTACGCCGATCGAGGTCACCGGCCTGGCGCCGTATCTGACGCTGATGAGCGGGGCACTGGTCACCGCGGTCGAGCAGGCCGCCAAGGAGGCCGGCGTCGCCGTCGCCGACATCACCAGGTTCGTCGTCACCGGTCTGGGCCTGGCCCAACTGGAGGTCGTCGTGCTGGAGCCGCTCGGCATCGACCTGGACCGCACCACCTGGCCGATGCTGCGCGAGCTCGGCCACGTCGGGCCGTGCGACCAACTGCTCGGCATGGACCACCTGCTGCACGACGAGACCCTCGAGCCCGGCGACACCATCATGTCGATCGGCCTCGGCATGGGCTCGCGGTTCACCGCGTCCCTGCTGGAGGTCACCGAGCCGCCCAAGCCCCGTACGACCACCACCTTCACCGAACCGGTGCGCGCACAGGCCCCGCCCGCCGACGCGTATGTCATCGACCCCTCGGGCGGCGACATCTTCGGCGAGGCCGCTGCCTTGCGCGAACGCGGCCCGGCCACGCCCGTCGAACTGCCCGGTGGCGTGCCGGCCTGGGCCGTCACCGGACACGACCTGGCGAAGAAGCTGCTGCTCGACCCGAAGGTCTCCAAGGACGCGAACAAGCACTGGCCCATGTGGCGCGACGGCGACATCCCGCCGGACTGGCCGCTGATCATGTGGGTCGCGATGCAGAACATGTTCACCGCCTACGGCTCCGACCACACCAGGCTGCGCAGCCTGGTGGCCAAGGCGTTCACCCCGCGCCGTATCGAAGCGACGCGGCCGCGCGTCGAGGAGATCACGGCCGGCCTGATCGCCGACCTGGCCGAGGTGCCGCCGGGGCAGGCGGTCGACCTGCGCGCACGGTTCGCGTTCCCGCTGCCGATCCAGGTCATCACCGGATTGTTCGGGGTGACCGCGCAGACGGGCGCGGACCTGCGACGGCTGGTGGACGCGGTGTTCAGCCTCGACGCGGACCCGGCGGGCGTGCAGGCCGCCTCCGGCGAGCTGTACATGCTGCTCAAGGACCTCGTGGCCGCCAAACGGCGCGACCCCGGCGACGACATGACCAGCGACCTGATCGCCGCGCGGGAAGCCGACGGCACACGACTGTCCGAACGGGAACTGCTGGACACCCTGCTGCTGACCATCTCCGCCGGCTTCGAGACGACGGTCAACCTGCTCGACCACGCCATCCACGCGCTGGCCACCCACCCGTCCCAGCTCGCCCTGGTCCGGTCCGGGACCAGCACATGGGAGGACGTGGTGGACGAGACCCTGCGCTGGCAGGCGCCGGTGCCGAACCTGCCGCTGCGGTACGCCGTGGAGGACATCTCCGTGGACGGCGTGCGGATCCGCGAGGGCGAGGCGATCCTGCTGTCCTACGGCGCGGCCGGCCGCGACCCGGTGCGGCACGGGGCCGACGCGGAGGACTTCTCCGTCACCCGGCCGTCGCGGGCCGACCACCTCACCTTCGGACACGGCGTGCACTACTGCCTCGGCAGCCCCCTGGCGAAGCTGGAGGCGACGACGGCACTGTCCGCGCTGTTCTCCCGGTTCCCCCGGCTGAAGCCGGCCGTCCCGTCGTCCGAACTCGAGCCGCTGGGTTCCTTCTTCACCAACGGACACAAGACCCTGCCGGTCATCCTGGAGGACAGCTGATGGCCCATTTCGCCTTCGTGAGCGCGCCCGCGTCCGGGCATGTGAACCCGACCCTGCCGCTGGTCGAAGAGCTGGTACGGCGCGGTCACCGGGTCAGCTACGCCACGGGACCGGCCACCATGGACGGCCCCGTCACCGCCGGGGCCGCGCCGGTGACCCTGCCCTCGCAACTGCCGCCCGACATGGCGGCGCGGGGGGAGTTCACGGCGGAACAACTCGCCGTGACGATGGAGTACTACCTCGACGACGCGCGTGCCTCCTTCCCCGTCCTGGCCGAGCACTTCTCGGCCGACCCGCCGGACGCGGTGTGCTACGACTCGGTGACCTTCACCGGGAGGATGCTGGCGAACCTGCTCGGCGTGCGGGAGATCTCCCTGGTGCCGACCTTCGCGGAGAACGAGTCCTTCTCGGCCGCGCAGGTGTACCTACCGGCCGACTTCGACCACACCAACCCCCGGCTGGTGGCCGCGATCCAGGACATGGGGAAGTTCGCGCAGGGCCACACCTTCCTCGAGGACCCGAACCTGATGTTCGGCCACGTGGCCCCGACGAGCCTGGTGTTCATCCCCCGCGAGTTCCAGATGGCGGGGGAGACCTTCGACGAGCGCTTCCACTTCGTCGGGCCGTCGCTGAGCAACCGCCAGACCGCCGAGGAGTGGAGCCCCCGATCGCGGGCCCCGGTGCTGCTGATATCGCTGGGAACCGTCTTCAACGACCGGCCCGAGTTCTACCGGACCTGCATAGAGGCGTTCGGGGACAGCGACTGGCAGGTCGTCATGGCGGTGGGCGGGCTGGACCACGAGACGCTGGGCCCGATCCCGGCGAACATCGAGGTACACGCGCACGTGCCGCAGGTGGCGGTGCTGCGACACACCGAGGTGTTCCTGAGCCACGCCGGGATGAACTCGGCGATGGAGTCCCTCTACCACGGGGTGCCCTTCGTGGCGGTGCCGCAGATCCCGGAACAGCGGGCGGTCGCCCGGCGGGCGGAGGAACTCCGGGTCGGCAGGACGCTCGCCGAACCGACCGTGCAGGGCCTGCGCGACGCCGTCCAGGACGTCCGGTCCTGCCGCCCCCGGGCGGCGGCCCTGAGCCGGATCGTGCGTGGGGCGGGCGGCGCGTCGAAGGGGGCGGACGTCCTGGAGAAGCCGCCGACACGGTAGCGGCCGGACTCCACCGGGCAGCCCGCACCCGCACCCCACCCGGTGGAGCCCGTCCCCGCGCACGGCCTCGTACGGCGTGCTCGGGCCGGCCGTTGACCGGCCTGCGCGAACGAAGCCGGCGCCGGGAGCATCGGCATCCAGGCCCACAGGGCGAGAGCGATCTGCACGATCTCCAGCCGGATCCGGTTCTGGGCCGCGCGGATGCGGTCCTCGACCCGGGCCCACAGCCGTTGGCGGAACCCGAGCCCGGCGATCGGCCGGCCAGGGGGCCGGGGCGCGGCAGGCCGGCCGCATGCCTTCCGCATCCGCGAGCCGCGGGCGAGCCCCGGAGAGCGGTCGTTCCCGGCAGCTTCGGATGTTCGGGCGTGCGGAATAGGGCCGTGGTTCGTGGGAGAGCCGCTTCTGGGTACTGAGGCCGGCCCCGAACAAGCCTTCGCCACGGCTCCTGCGTAGCGTGCGTCGGGTGAATCTTCACCTCATCAACGATGTGCCGGACGGCCTGACCCGACGAGCGCGGTCCTTCGTCGGCACGCACGGCGTCAGGGTCGACGTTCGCCCCGTCGAGGGCCACAGGCAGTGGTGGCTCGAGCGGGACATCCCAGCAGCGGTGATCGATCGAATGGCGGCCTACCAAGAACGATGGGGCGGTCTGCTCCTGCCGCCCGCACCGCAGTACGACGGAGGCCCCAAGTACCTCGATCCGGACTCGCCCGAAGCAGACTCCGCGGGGTGGTGGTTCGAAGCCGGGACGCAGCGGACAGCAGTCCCCTACTCGTTCATGATCAGTCCGTCTGGTGAGTTCGGTATCCATGCAGAGAGGTGGGCACCCCTCCACGCGACCATCGAGGGCTGGGTGGAATCCCTCGCCTTGGCTCACCACGCGTCTATATGGGCACGACAGGTCACCAAACTCGTCGGTGATGACGTCGACGGCATCGAGCTGAACGGCTACGTGCCGGTGCGCGAGGTGATGGGCGTGGCAGACACCTGGTGGAGGGGGCCCGACTCACTGATAGCCCTCTATGGCGGGGAAGCCACGTCACTCGGCTTCCCCGGAGGCCGCGTCGCGTTGATCTACTCCGGCCTCGACGAGTGGGGGCTGCGAGGAGGCGTGGACGACGATGGATGATGCCAGGCGCGCCCGCTTCGCGAGGTTGGCTTCGTGGCCCGTCAGCTGGCTTGCGATATGGGTTCGGTCCAGCCGGAACGGCGCAGTCGGTCTTGGCCGTTACACGCATCGCGGCACCGTACCGGGCGGCCTCACGGACGGCCACTCTTCGTGCACGCAAGTACCGTGAAACCAGGGGGTTTTGTGCACGCGCCGGTCGGTGAGTTAACTGAATCGGTGAACTCACTCGGGTCGGGGCTTCACCGTCCGGGCCCCCGGCGAGACAGGAGGTCCAACATGCCGGCAGCGGATCGGACCAGCACCACGGTGGCCGTCGTGGGAGCGGGCGCCGCCGGGGCCCTCGTGGCCGTTCAGCTCTGCGACATCGCGGCGCGCCGCCAGACCCCCCTCGACCTGGTCCTCGTCGATCCGGCGTACGGCGTCAGGCACGGTACGGCCTACGGCACCACAGAGCCGCGCCACCGCCTGAACGTGCCTGTGGGCAAGATGAGTTGCCACCCCGACGACCCCGGGCACTTCCTGCGCTGGCTGCGCGAGCACGGGTCGCCCGGGGTGCGTCCGGGCAGCTTCGTCCCGCGCCACCGCTACGGCGCCTACCTCGACGACACCCTCGGCCGGGCCGCCGCGGCCGCGCGGAGCGTCGTCACCCTGCGGCGGCTGCGCGTGCGGGCCGTCGCCTGCCGCTGGGACGACTCCACCGCACAGGCGTTCCTCGACCTGGCCGATTCCGGCACATTGCATGCCGACCGGGTGGTGCTGGCCACCGGGCCGCTGCCCGGCTCGTCGTCCTGGGCGCCCCCGGCACTGCGCCGGAGCGACCGTTTCGTCGCCGATCCGTGGGCCCAGGGCGCCCTGGACGCCTGCCGCGCGGAGCACACCGAGGACGTCCTGCTCGTGGGCACCGGCTTGACCGCCGTGGACATCGCCCTGCTCCTGGAGCGGCCGGGCCGCACCGTGCACGCCGTCTCCCCGCACGGCCTACTGCCCCTGGCCCACGCGGTGGACCCGCTGCCCGCCGTGCCCTGCCCCGTCCCGCTGCGGGGCCTCCCGCTGCCCGAGTTGCGCAAGGAGATACGCCTCCACGTCTCCCGCACGGTGCGGGCACACGGCGACTGGCGTCCGGCCGTGGACGGGTTGCGCCCGGTCACCGCCGAACTGTGGTCGTCCCTGTCCGCACAGGAGCGACGGGAGTTCGTCTCCATGGACAGTTCCTGGTGGAACGTCCACCGGCACCGCATGCCCCCGGACACCGCGGAGGCGGTCCAGCGGATGATCCGCACGCGCCGGCTGCGCCTCCACGCGGGTCGTGTGACGGCGGCCGAGCAGCCGGACGACGGCACCCTGCGCGTACGGATCGAGGGCCGGGACGGACGCGGGGAACTGACCGTCGGCCGGGTCGTGGACTGCACCGGTCCGGGGTTGGGTCTGAGCGAGGCGTCGGACCCGTTGTGGCAGAGCCTCCTGGACGCCGGGCTGGCCGTGCCCGACCCGCTGGACATGGGGGTCGAGACGGAGGACGGCCGGCTGCGCGACGCCCGCGGCCGCGCCCGGCGCCCGCTGTGGGTGCTCGGCGCCCTGCGCCGGGGCGAGCTGTGGGAGAGCACGGCGATACCGGAGATCCGGCAACAGGCCATCACCGTCGCGGAGTCGGTCCTCGCCCGCGCGGACCCCCCTGCCGGCCCGCGACGGCACCGCCCGCCGACCAGGGCGTCGAACTGGTGCTGAAGGTACGCGGCGGGGCCGAGCGGCAGTTCGAGCGGGCCGTGAGGCCTACGAGGTGAAGCTGGGCGTCGAGTCACCGCGGATCCACTTCACCGCCGTGCACGGCCGTGGCCCCCGCCCGGAACCCGACGACGCGTTGGCGGCCAACCGTTGGTTCTTCGCCACCCGTCCCCGTCTGTCACCTGGTCCGAGATCCGGAACAGATGTTCTCGACTGATCTCGACGGGGAACCCGGCGGCGACCCGCTGTGCAGTCGCAGGTGTCCAGACCGGTGTAGCCGGGCTCGGAGCCGCACGACGTCAGGGGGCACCAACAGGGACCGCGAAGCCGGATTCTCTCAAGGGCGGGGAGCTGTTGGCCGATGGCGGGGGCATGCACGCACTTTCTGTGTTCGCGGATCGACGCCTTCCCGCCTGGCGTCTGCTGGGGGCAGCCGGGCTGTCCGCTGTCCTGCTGGGGGTACTGGCGCAGTCTCCGGTGGCCCGGTCGGCCGAGGCGGTCACGCCGCGCCTGGCGGCGGTTGTGGACGGCCAGGGACCGCGAGCGTTGTTCGGGTCGGAGAACCGGGTGATCCGTACGCGCGAGCGGATGGTCGCCCTGACGTTCAACGCGGCCTGGAACGACGCCGGCCTGGACAGCATCCTCGGGGAGCTGGCCCGCCGCCGCGTACCCGCCACGTTCTTCCTGACCGGCGACTTCGCCGACCGTTATCCCGCGGTGGTGAGGAGGATCGCGGCAGCCGGCCACGGGCTGGGCAACCACTCCTTCAGCCATCCCTACTTCAAGGACCTCGCGGAGGCCGGACGGCGGCGCGAAGTGCTGGCGGCGGACCGGGCCCTGCGCGTGGCCGGGGCGGGCCGCGCGCTGACGCCGTTCTTCCGGTTCCCGTACAGCGAGACCAGTCCCGCGCACATCAGAGAGGTCAACGCCCTCGGTTTCGCGGACATCGAGTTCACCACCGACACCAACGGATGGAAGGGAACCGACGGCGGCATGACGGTGGACCGCGCAGTGGACAGGGCACTGGACGCCCTGCGGCCGGGAGCGATCCTTCAGATGCACGTGGGGGCCTCACAGGGCCGCACCGAGGTGATCGACGCCCAGGCCCTGCCCCGGATCCTCGACGCGCTCACCGCCCGCGACTACGCCGTCATCGACCTGCGCACCCTGCTCACCTCCTGAACCCCCATCACCCCGCCCTGGAGGGCCACGGTTTCCAGTCGCCGGCCTGCGCCTTCGTCCGGGACAGTCGTATCAGGAGCATGCAGGGTCGACCCCAATGACGGCCCTAGCGAAGGCTACGGGGATTCAGGTGGGCTGAAAGGTCCAGCGCTGGTCGTTGCGGGCAGGGCTGCTGCAGGCGTACTGAGACGAGCCGGGCTCCGGCTGTAGGTTCGTTGCCACCGTCCTGGAAGACGTCGGCGCACAGGTGTGAGCCGGCGGCCACGAGCTGGAGACCGTCGCCGCTCCGGCGTAGCGACCAGTGCTGGTTCGGTCCGCCGTGGCAGTGGTACTGGATGAGGTCGGTATCGAGGGCGTCGCTGCTCTCGCGGACGTCGAGGCACGTGCGGCTGTGCAGGTTGCGGATCTCGGATGTGTCCTCTCCCGCGGGCACGGGCAGCCAGAGCTGGTCGTTGGCGCCGGTGTATTTCCGCATGTGGATCCGGGCACCGTCATCCGTGGTCGGCCCCGCCACGTCCACGACGAGTCCGGGATGGACTGCGACGCGGATCGTGACGCCTCGGTAGGGCGGTGTGACGGATGGTCTTCTGGGCGGGCGCCGGGAACGGCCAGGCACTCGATGGGCGCGGCCGACGGCCTCCAGGCGGCAGGGGCGCGGTGTGAACCCGCGGGCGAGGACCGACGTGTCCTCGGGGTGGGGCGTCGTCCGTTCTTCTGTCCACTGCGCCGTCTGCCGAAGCGACCGTAAGCCCTGGACGTACCGCGCACGGAAGCTCATGTTCCGATTACTTGTGCGCGGGCGCACGCCGATACGTCACGTGCGCACTCAGCACGCGCTGGTGCTCCCTTCAGGGCGCCCCGAACGAGTGACAAGCAGTGCGGGGCGCCAAGTGGAGGGCACGCGAGAGGCACGCGGCCACGATCCGCCAGGTGCGTGACCGCGATCGTTTCCCTCACCGGAAGGACACCGCATGTCGTTCACCACACGAGCTGTGGGCCTGATCGCCGCGACGCTCCTGACCGCGCCCCTCACGCAGGCACACGCCGGCGTTCCCCACCGGATCGCGGAAGCCCCCGTCGGGCCCAACCTCATCGACAACGGCAGCTTCCTGAGCCCCGGAGTCACCCGCGAGCAGCGGCTCAAGGCGTTCAACTCGGACACCGACACCCCCATCGCCCCCTGGGAGGTCACCGCCGGCGAGGTGCACATCTTCTCCGAACACGAGGCAGGCGCCGGCGGCGCCCAGGCCGCGGACCTCACCGGCGGCCCCAAAGCCACCATCAGGCAGGCCGTCCACCTCAACGAGGGCACCCGGTACCGGCTGACGTGGCAGGAACGCACCGAGACCTGGGAGGGCTGCGGGGTCAAGCCCGCGGAGAACCAGAAGTACCAGGTCGCCGTCACCGGCCAGCGCACCAAGACCTACACCCCCACCTCGTCCTGGCAGCCGCCGGACCCCAACCGCCTGGACTTCACCGCCACGGCGGACGACACGGTCGTGCAGTTCATCTCCGCCTCCGACAACAACGTGGCCCCCGACCACTGCGGCGCGATGATCACCCGCGTCTCACTCAAGGAACTCAAGAGCGGCAACAGCTGACCCTTCGGCCCGGCCCCGTCCACACGCGATGGGCGCGCTGCCTCGCGGGCAGCGCGCCCCACCTTTCCAGGAGACCCAGGTTGAAACACACCGCCGCCTGCCTGCTCGCCGCAATGTCCCTGTTCGTCACGGTGACCCTACTGACCGCCCACGGCACCGCCGCCGCCGAGCCGTCGGTCCGCAACGGCACCTTCACCGACCCGGCCGCCCCCGCCGGCACCTACCTGCGCCTCACCAACGACTCCGCCCGGGGTCCGGCCCACTGGTCACTGACCCGCGACAACATCGACCTCTACAGCGCCTCCCTGGCCCGCCTCGACGGCGCACAGTCCGCCGACCTCACCGGTTCGCACAACGGAGCCATCAGCCAGAGCGTCGCCACCACGGCCGGGCAGAGCTACGAACTGACCTGGCAGGACGCGCCGGACACCTGGCCCGGAGCCCGGCAGGACCCCACCGGATTCGATCCGGAGAAGCAAAGCTGCGCGGACAAGAACGCCGGCGACCAGCCCTACCAGCTCCTGATCGGCGATACCCGCGCCGTCACCTACCGGCCGTCCGGCACCGGTCACCAGCCCGCCTGGACCGCCCGGTCCCGGCGGTTCACCGCCCGGGAAGACGACACCGTCCTCCGGTTCCTCTCCCAGTCCGACACCGAGACGCTGCCGCACTGCGGACCCCAGATCACCCGTGTGGGTCTGCGCCCGGCAGCCGACTCCCGTCGCGAGGCGGACACACCGGCCGGGACCACGGCCACCACCCTGTGATCCGGGACCCGGGCAGCGGGCCCGGACCGGTGTAGGAGACGGTCACCGCGGGTATGTCCGCGCGGGTGCGGATGCCGTCGAATGGGTCCTGGTCCACCGGGGGACATGAGTGAGGCGGCTGCCGGACCGGGCAGCCGCCTCACTTCGTGTGCTCCGTTGCCCGTTCAGCCGCGGGTGATGTTCTGCGCCTGCGGGCCCTTCTGCCCCTGGCCGATGTCGAAGGTGACGTGCTCGCCTTCGGTCAGTTCGCGGTACCCGCTGCCGTTGATCTCGGAGTAGTGCGCAAAGACGTCCGGGCCCCCGCCGTCCTGCTCGATGAAGCCGAAGCCCTTTTCGGCGTTGAACCACTTCACGGTGCCGCTGGCCATACTGGTTGATCCTTCGTGTCATGCCTGGGAACAGCCCTCTCTCCGGGCGTGCTCCGGCTCGTACACCGCACGAGCCATCAGCCGTTCTACCCCCGACCACCCCGCTTATCCCACCGGCGACACGCTGGTGAGGCCCGGGCGCCGCGCTGCGAAGCCGCCCGAACGCGAGCCGGCCGATCGTAACCGGGGCAAGTCGTCGCCTACCAACGGTCGTGAGGCCGCCGAAGCTCGCGTACGCCGCTGAGGACCCGTAAGGCACCGTCGGCGTACGTACCCCTCAACCCTCTGATCAAATTTGACTAGAGTGGTCGGTATGAGCGAGAAGACGATTCCGATCCTGCCGTGCCGGACCATCCAGCCCGTTCTCGACTTCTACACCGCCCTTGGGTTCGAGGTGACCTTCCAGCAGAAGAGCCCCAATCCGTACGCGGTCGTCCAGCGCGGCGGCATACAGCTCCACTTCTTCGGGATGAAGCACTACGAGCCGGCCGAGTCCTTCAGTACGTGCATCGTCCAGACCGATGACATCGACGGGCTGCACGAGACGTTCCGGGCCGGGCTGAAGGCGGCGTACGGACGAGTACCGAACCGCGGGCTGCCGCGCATCGGGCCGCTGAAGAACACCTCACACGGCGTGCGGCAGTTCCTCATGACCGACCCGGGCGGCAACTGCATCCGCATCGGGCAGCAGATGAGCGACGACCAGCACCACCGCCCCGCCCCCAAGGAGACCTTCGCCCGGGCCGTGCACCACGCTTCCCTCCTTGCCGACTCCAAAGAGGACCTGGCGGGCGCCGCCAAGGTCATCGACCGGGTACTGCGCCTTCAAGGCGAGCGGCCCACGCCTGTGCAACTGCTTCGTCTGCTCGTGCTGCGTGCTGACGTCGCCACCCGTCTCGGCGACGAGGAAACCGCGACGTCCGCGCTTGCCGAGGCCACCGCAGTGCATCTCACCGCGGACGAACGGGAGTCCGTGCAGGACGACCTCAAGCGCCTCGCGCAGTTATTGGACTGAGGGCCGGGAAAGCGCTTCTCTAGCCACGCGTCGGGGACTGCTGCCAGCGCGGTCGCCTCGTAGCGGACGGCGAGTCCGCCGTATCTGATCGCCACGGCTCGGTGCGCCGGCGGGTCAGGGCCGCGCCGCCGTGGAGAAGGTCGAAGGCCATGGAGGGCGCCCGCCACTGGCGTGCCGCCTCCACGGTCCCGGCCCCTGACCTGGTCCGAGGAAAGTGAATGCCCGTGGCCGTCTCGGCCGGTGTGGTGCTGCGGCGGCGTCTCGGCCGCCGAGGGCTCGTCCCCCTCTGGGGCGACCGCTGAGTTCCTCCTTGGAATCCCGTCAGGAAGTATGTCGAAAACGCCGGGCGTGCTTCTACCTACCCGTGACAGCCCTCGCCCTGGGGCGGGTACGACGAACGAGGAGCGGACCATGAAGTACATGCTGCTGATGCAGTTCAGCGAGGACAGCGTCGACTTCCCCAAGCTTGACGAGTGGAGGCCCGAGGAGATCCAGGCACACATCCGGTTCATGAAGCGGACCAACGCCGGCCTGGCCGCCGCCGGTGAGCTGGTCGACGCCCAGGGCCTCGCCATGCCGGAGACCGCCCGGATCGTGCGCTCCCACAGCGGCGGCACGCCGGTCGTCACCGAGGGGCCGTTTCCGGAGTCCAAGGAGTGGGTGGCCGGCTGGTGGATCGTGGACTGCGGCACCGAGCAGCGGGCGATCGAGATCGCCGCAGCCGTATCCGCCGCTCCCGGCCCGGGGGGCCGGCCGCTCAACATGCCGATCGAGGTGCGCCAAGTCATGGCGGCCCCGCCCGCCGAGCTCTGAGCCGCCCTGGTGACGACTTTCGGACCAGCCGTCGACGACCTGCTGCGCACGCTCGTGCCGCAGGTCGTCGGCGTGCTCACCCGCCGCTGGGGGGACTTCGCCGATGCCGAGGACGCCGTCCAGGAAGCTCTGCTGCACGCCGCCACCCAGTGGTCGGCCGAAGGTGTGCCCCGCAACCCGCGCGGCTGGCTGGTCCAGGTCGCCGGCCGCCGGATGACCGAGCAGGTCCGCAGTGCGCGGGCCCGCCGTCGGCGCGAGGAGCTGGTGGCCGGGCAGATCCCGGCCGACCGGCGGTCGGCGCCGGGGGCCGACACCGCAGACGAGAGCGCGCACGACGACACCCTCACGCTGCTGTTCCTGTGCTGCCACCCTGTGCTGTCGCCGGCCTCGGCGATCGCGCTCACTCTTCGCTCGGTAGGCGGGCTGACCACGGGTGAGATCGCCCGCGCCTTCCTCGTCCCCGAGGCGACCATGGGCCAGCGGATCAGCCGGGCCAAACGGCGGATCAAGGACTCCGGTGTGCCGTTCCGGATACCGGACGACGTCGAGTGGCCGGCCCGGCTGGACGCGGTGCTGCACGTCCTCTACCTGATCTTCAACGAGGGCTATGCCACCAGCACCGGCCCCGAGTTGCGACGCGTTGAACTCACCCGGGAGGCGATCCGCCTGGCACGGGCCGTCCACACGCTGCTGCCGGACGACACCGAGGTGGCCGGCCTGCTCGCGCTGATGCTGCTCACCGAGGCGCGCGGAGCCGCCCGCACCAACGCGGACGGCGAACTCGTCCCACTCGCCGAGCAGGACCGCAGCCGTTGGGACACAGCCGCGATCGCAGAAGGCGTCGCACTGATCACCGCCGCCCTGCCACGCGGCCCGGTCGGCCCGTACCAGGTGCAAGCGGCGATCGCGGCCGTCCACGACGAGGCACCCACCGCCGCCGAGACGGACTGGCCACAGATCCTCGCTCTGTACGGGGTGCTCGCCTGCATTTCGGACAACCCGCTCATCACCCTGAACCGGGCGGTCGCCGTCGCGATGGTGGACGGCCCCGCCGCCGGCCTCGCTCTGCTCGCCGACCCCCACCCCGCGCTCGCCGGCCACCACCGGCTGTACGCCGTCCGCGCCCATCTGCACGAACTCGCCGGGGAGAGGGAGGCCGCCGTCGCCGACTACCGCACCGCCGCCCGCCGCACCACCAGCCTCCCGGAGCGGCACCACCTCAGCTTGCTCGCCGCCCGACTGGCCGCACGAGCGGGCACGGGAGGTGGGCCACTCGAGGTCTGACCCGCGAAGGAGGCGCGGCGCCGTCCATCATCCAGGAGCTCTCCGGCCGCCGCGATCACTCCCGGGATCAACCCGCCTGTCGGCCCGGAGCCGGATCGGCCCGATCCCGGCGGCCTCGCGACGGACGAACCGCTGACCGCTCGTTCCCGGGATGTAAACCCACGGGCCGATGCCCCGGCGAAAAATCAAACGGTGGGCCAATGCCGTGCGGGGAGGCCGGTGACAGCGTCTGCTTGTGCCCACGGATTGCCCGGTGCGGCACGGTCGGAGTTCCATCACCAAGGGAGAGTCCATGACCACCACGCAGTTCAACGCCCGGAAGGGCATGACGCGCCGTAGCCTGCTCGGAGTCACGCTGGCCGCCGGGACCGCCTTGCCGCTCGCCGCCCTTGCCGATCCCGCCGCCGCCACGTCGGCCATGACACGACTCCGGCTGCCCGCGCCGACCGGGCCGTACCCGGTGGGCACGGTGCAACTGCGCCTTGTCGACCGGTCACGGCCGGACGACATCGCGGGACCCGGGCATTTCCGCGAGCTGATGGCCACCGTCTGGTATCCCGCCCGGGACGTCCAGCGGTACCCGGTGGCGCCCTGGATGCCGGCCGGCGCACTCCGTGCGTTCCTCGACGACGCCGGGTTGAGTGATCTGGCCGAGTCGGGCCCGCTCTCCGCCGGCCGCGTGGGTGCTCCGGTGTGGCGATCGGGTCGGCGACTGCCCGTCGTCGTGTTCTCTCACGGCGCGCACAGCCACCAAGGCGACCACACCATCACGGTCCAGGAGCTCGCCAGCCACGGATACGCGGTCGTGACGGTAGCTCATCAGTACGACACCTACACCGAGTTCCCCGACGGCCGGATCGGCGTTCCGCTCCGCAACGGGCAGGCGCCGACGCTGCCGGGGGACTTCGCCGCCGACCTGCGTTTCGTCCTCGACTGCGTCGAGCAACTCGCCGCCGGGCACAATCCCGACGTCGATCACCGGCAGCTGCCGGCCGGACTGCTCGGTTCCCCCGACCCGCGGCGGATGGGCGCGTTCGGCTGGTCGAAGGGTGGGACGGCCACCGCGTGCGCCACGCTCGCGGACGAGCGCATCCGGGCCGGGCTGAGCCTTGACGGTCCGATGCGGATGGACCCGCCACTGACCGGCGACTTGGACCGGCCGTTCATGATGATGTCCGCGGAGTTCACCCGAGCCGCGGATCCCGAGGTCGCCGCATTCTGGTCGCACCTGCGGAGCTGGCGCCTGAACATCCAGGCCCAAGGTGCCGCCCACGCCTCGTACGGCGACAACGAGGCGCTGTTTCCACAGGTGGCGAAGCTGCTTGGGTGGAGCGGACAGCAGCTCCGGGACGTGATCGGCACCCTCGATCCAGGCGAGGCGGTGAAGGCCCAGCAGGCGTACCCGCTCGCGTTCTTCGACAAGCACCTGCGGCACCGTCGGGGGCACCTGCTCGACGGGCCGTCCCCGGCCTTCCCGGCGATGGAGTTCCTCACCTGAGCTTCCGGGGGCGCGGCACCACGGCTCCATGGGAGCCCTTGACCGGTCGTCCTCCAGCGGGGGAGGAACCGCTGCTCGCTGCCCGCCGGCCCCCGGGGACCGCGCCCGCCGTCGTTCCGACCGGTCCCCGTACCGGCCTGGTCCCGGGGGGGGGGGGGGGGGGGGGGGGGGGGGGGGGGGGGGGGATCGGGGGGGGGGGGGGCGGATGCTTGGCGTC
>NZ_JBVHXT010000068.1:0-13849 GCF_055569255.1 Streptomyces sp. NPDC029296 | reverse complement strand
GTGCCTCCCTCCCCCCCCCCCCCCCCGCCACCCCCCCCCCCCCCCCCCCCCCCCCCCCCGCCCCCCCCCCCCCCCCCCCCCCCCCCCCCCCCCCCCCCCCCCCCCGCAGCCTGCCACCGCGCCCGGCCCGCTCGCCCGCGCCGTGCCGCTGGCTGCCCGCGCCCGCGTGGTGTCCGAGGGCGCGATACCACTCGACGCTCCCTCCAAGGTTGCCGGGGGAGGAATCGCTGCCGGTCCGCGGCCCGCCCGGCCCGCGCCGCTCCGGCCCCGTCGTGCCGCCCGGCCTCGTACCGCTGTGCTGCCGGCGCCGTGCGAGCCGCCCGCCGCGCGGGCCTCCGCCGCCGTGTCACCGCGCCGGGCTCGGCCCGCCGCCTGCCGCCCTCCGTCTGTGACCTTCCCGGCCATCGGCCGCTCCGGTTGCCGTGCCCGCGATCCGAACATGCCCTCATCGGGTTCTTTCTGCGTCCAACGCCGGGACAGGCAGCCGGGCGCGAGCAGTGCCCGTCTTCGGCTGCTCGGCGCCCCACGACGGGCCAGCCGGAGGGCCGGAGTACGACGGCGGCCCCCGCGAGCGAGGGCGCTCGCAGGGGCCGACAAAGGTGAACGGGCTGGCAGACGGATTCCCGCCGCGTTCGCCGTCCTCGGGCCGGTCAGAGCGGCTGAGCGTACGGCTCCGGGCGGGTTCCACTCACGGCACCCCGTCTGTCGTCGCTCAGCAGTCCAGATAGGCGACGTGGATCCATACCCCAGTCCGGCCGCCCCAGAGGTCCCCCATGACCCAGGAGCCTTCCTGGCCCCTCGCGTTCATCTTCTGGCCCCTGTTCACCTTCCCCAGGACCGGGTAGTTGGTACCCGGTCCGCCGCGGTAGTTGACGCCGTTGTCATTGACCGTGCAGACAACGTCCTTGACCGCAGCCGGGGCGACGACGCCCGGCGAGACGGTGCCGCTGGGCACTGCCTGTGCTGTTGCCGGAGCCCAGGCGAGCAGGAGCCCGCCGAGCGCAGCAGCAGATGCCAGGGAAGTACGGTGTCGTAGAAGCATGATCGGCCTTTCGCCTCGGGACACGGGCTCCGTCCTGGGCCCGGTCACACTCTTCCGGTGTTCTGCCGGCGGTTGTGCGTGGGCGGGAGCGAGTCGGAACTGCTGCCGGCCGGCCAGGATGTCCTGTTCTCCTGACCGTTCAGCAGCTTTCACCGGCCGATGATCCCGCTCGTCATCCGCGTTGAGTCCAGCATTCCCTCCCGGCCGGGGCCGCGTCGTTGGCACAGAGTGCCCACCTTTTAACCGAGCGTCTCCTCGCGAAAGTCGCGAGGTGGCATCCCGTGAACCCGGCGGAAGGCACGGGAAAAGTCCGCGGGGTGCCGGAAGCCCCAGCGGGCGGCGATGACGTGCACAGGCGTGGACCGCTGGCTGGGATCGGCGAGGTCCCGGCGGGCGCGCTCCAGACGCTGTTCACGAATCCAGGCGGCGATGGTGCGGCCCTCCGGTCGGAAGATCCGGTGCAGGTGACCGACGGAGATGTGGTGGGCCGCGGCGATCACGCCAGGAGTGAGGGCAGGGTCAGCCAGGTGGGAGAGAGCGAAGCTCCGGATACGCATCCGCAGAGCCTGACGATGTCCTTCCTCGGGTAGCCGGTGCTCCGAGGCGCTTAGTTCCTGGGCGAACAGCGCAGCCGCCAAGCTCTGGAGGAGGCCGCCGAAGCGATGGGCGTGAGGGGGCTGCATCGTGTCCGATTCGCGGAATACCCGGGCAAGCGTGTCACCGATCAGCGCCCCCATGCCGGTGCTCCCCGGCAGCGGGCGGGACAGAAGGGGGGCCACCTTGGCTTCCGGGAAGCCCACCGAGGATTTCGGGAGGACCAACGCGACCGCGGAGTGAACGGAGCCGAGGTCGGCGAGCGACCTCATGGAGTACGGGCGGGAGGAGTCGTAGAGCGCCCACTGGCCGACCCCGGACCGGTACTCGACACCCATCTGCTCGGTGCTGATCCCCCCGCGGGTACACATCACCAATTCGTAGCTGCCATTGTCTCCCTGCCGGATCAGACGGGACGTTCGGACGGCATGCAACCCGAGTACGCGGGTGTGTGCCACAGCCGCTGGCCCCAACCTCACGGTGCGCAGGGTGAATCGGAAGTCAGCCGCGTACTCCGAACTGATCCGATGCTGGATGGGCATTGATCGGGCCAACTCGCACCAGGCGTCGAACCTGTCCGCCGGGTCGTAGTCCTCGCTGCGGAGCAACTTGGTGATCATGGAGACTCCATCCGCATCGGTGCCTTGCCGCGGTGTGGCGGCACCGCTCGGAGCGAGCACGCCGGTTCCAGACCCGCCACACCCTTGCAAACGAAGCCGGGTCCAAGGTGATTACGCCGAATCACCCACTTTGGGAGCGGCCTCGTACGGTGATGTGGTTCCGCCGATGGTGACGGGGCCCTTGATGGCCTGTCCGGCATCGGCGGGCCAAGGCGGACTGTGACCCACTGCCCGGCTCCGCGTCGGCTCTACGGCATGGCCGACCGCTACGAGCGCGGCCTCGGGCTGCTCACGCGGCGTTACGCGGAGGGTGCCGTTCAGACCGGCGGCGTATCGGAGGTTGCGGCTGGGATATGGATCAGCCGGTGTCCCAAGCAGACCGGGGCGGGCGCGCTGCCGCACCGGGTCCACGTGTGACGGTCCGGGCCGGTTTCCTCAGGGCAGAGGGCGGTCATGATGCGGGAGGCGGAGGAGGAGCAGACATCATGACAGCCGACCGACGGCCGCGACCGGCCCGGGATGATCGGGAGCTGCGATTGTGGAGGGTCGGCCGGGCCTTGGCCGTCACCTTCGTCGCCGCGGTTCTGGTGGCGGGCGGCGTGTTCTACGGCTTGGTGCGCTCACTGGATTTCCAGGAGATCGACCACACCAGGAAGCTCGATGCCAAGACACTCTTCGACCTGGTGAAACTCTCCTTCGGAGTGGTCGCCGGGGCCGGCGCGCTCGTTGCGCTGGTCGTCGCCTATCGTCGCCAGCGCGTGGACGAAGCCGGCGCCCACCGGGAGGCCACCAGGCTCCACACCGAACGCTTCTCCCAGGCAGTCGAACAACTGGGCTCGAACTCCCCAGCCGTGCGACTCGGTGGCGTACACGCCTTGGCCGGCCTCGCCGACGATGCCCCCGACCAGGCCCTGCGCCAAACCTGTATCGACGTCCTGTGCGCCTATCTCCAGCTCCCCTTCACCCCCGACCCCGGAGAAGACACCGCCCACCAGGAGGAACACCACCGCTACCTGGCCTCCCGCAAGGTCCGGCACACGATCCTGCGTCTCATCGGAGACCACTACCGGCGCCCGCAGGGTACCTACGGCTCCTGGCAGGGCTGCGACTTGGACCTCACGGATGTAACCGTCGACGGCAGCATGGACTTCAGCGGCGCGACGTTCTCCGGCGGCACGGTGTCCTTCGCCGGGGCGACGTTCTCCGGCGGCACGGTGTCCTTCGCCGGGGCGACGTTCTCCGGCGCGGAGGTGTCCTTCCGCGGCGCGACGTTCTCCGGCGGCAGGGTGTTCTTCACCGGCGCGCGGTTCTCCGGCCGCAAGGTGTCGTTCGGCGACGCGCGGTTCTCTGGTGGCACGGTGTCTTTCGCCGGCGCGCGGTTCTCCGGCGGGGAGGTGTCCTTCCGGGGCGTGACGTTCTCCGGTGCCAGGGTGTCCTTCGGCAGCGCCAGGTTCTTCGGCGGAGAGGTGTCCTTCCGCAACGTGACGTTCTGTGACGGAAGCGTGGACTTCGGCGCGGTGTTCTCCGGCGGCGGGGTGTCGTTCCGCGGTTCGACGTTCTCCGGTGGCCAGGTGTCCTTCGCCGGCGCGACGGGTCCCGCTCCTCTTGGGCTGCTCGCTGCCGTCGGCACTGATTCCGCGACAGTGACCCTTTCCTCAGGCTGGCCGCCCGGGGGTGAGTAGCCGGAGTTCGCCCCAAAGGTCTGGTCCGGGGGCGCACGGCCCCTGGATAGCCTTCTGGCATGGAAACAGTCCTGGTGAGCGCGTGTCTGCGCGGAGTGCCGTGCCGATTCGACGGACGGCACAAGGCGTCCCCGGAAATCGAGGCCGCGGTCGCGGGCCGCGAACCGGTCCCCTTCTGCCCGGAGACGGCGGGCGGGCTCGCGACTCCGAGGCGCCCCGCCGAGCTGGTCGGTGGTGACGGACACGCCGTGCTCGACGGCATGGCACGCGTGGTCGACGACATGGGCCGCGACGTGACGGCGGAGTTCGTCGAGGGAGCCCGCCTCGCGCTCGCGGCGGCCCGGCGCGGTGACTGCCAGGAGGCCCTGCTGATGCCGCGAAGCCCCTCATGCGGCCGAGGCATGGTCCACGACGGCTCGTTCACCGGCCGGCTGACGGCGGGCGACGGGGTCACCGCGGCACTGCTCGAACGGAACGGCATCACGGTTCGGCCTGCTCCCGGAGCGTGAAGCTGTCGTCCCTGCCGGGGAGCCGCTCTCCGGCAGGGGAACGCGAGGAAGCGTCCCGCCCGTCCGCCGGACGATCGACCGGAATCAGGCGCGGATCGTGGAGCCACTGGACGGGCCGGAGTGGTCCCGGCTCTTGACGGAGCCGCCGTCTGGTTCCACTGTCGGGAGGCCGAGTTCGGGTGGATGCTCGCCGGTACGACCGGGGCCGGGGTCCACCTGAAGGCGACGGGCGGGGGACGAGTGCCTACGGGCTCGGGTGCGTCGCGATCAAGGACGTCACGGCGTCCGCGTAGCCGACGGGGGCGGGGGACAGCCGCGGCCGGGCGGCGCTCCCGCGTCGGCCGGCTAATCGATCAGGTACTCCCAGAGCGTCGCGGCCGCGGCCAGCTGGGCCAGGAACCAGGCGACGTACACGGCGAAGCCCTGGAGCCGGTAGATGGACACGATGAGCGCAAAACGACTGTGCGTGTACTGCTGGTCCTCGCTGAACGTCGCCGCGTCCGTGACGATGCTGGTGGCCGTCAGGACGACGGCCATGAACAGCGAGTAGAGGAGGAGGTGCGTGAAGGCTCCGCCGGTGAGGAGATTGAGCAGGACAGCCAGGCAGGCGGGCACGGCATAGGCGAGGACGAGGCTCAACGCCCGGACCGGACTCGGGCGGCCGGGAAGCAGGCGCCACAGCGCGCCCAGGGCGAAACCCGCGGCGGCCCACGCGGCCTGGAACGCGATGAACTTCACGACGATCTCCGGGAGCGCGGTGGGCTCGTATCTGAGCTGCATCTGCGCGAAACGTTGTCGCAGGTCCAGCAGCAGCAGCCCTGCGGTGCCCGGGATCCCGAACCAGAAGGCCACGCGCGCGGCGCGGACCGCGTTGTCCCACCAGTGGGCCTCCGGCCCCCAGGCCAGGACGATGTCCATGACGGACATGCGAGCGGGCGGCGGCCTGTCGCTGTCGCATCCGGCCAACAGCCATTGCCGCAAGTCGCGCTGCCGAGCCTCCACCTGGTCCAACGTCATGCTCGCGGCACCCCCTTTGTCGAGAGCCCGCGATTCGTGTTCGAGGAAGCGGTGCTCATGGGCCCGGTCCATCAGTTCACGGCGCCACTCCTCGCTTCTCATCCTGGACAGGCAGAAGGTCTCGCCCAGCCGGCTCAGTACCGACCACCGTCGTCCCACCGAGAGGACTCCGAACAGCGAGGCGATGTTCAACAGGAGCCAGACCGAGTATTGAGCGGCATTCCCGGCGACCGTGGCGCCCTGCAGACCCGCTGTGAAAGCGAAGACCGCCGCGGTGAGCAGTACGTCCGGTCCTTCCGGCCCCAACGCCGACCTCTCCCGATTCTCATCGGACTGCCGACGCGTCCTGATGCGGTAGCTCAAGAGGGCCAAGAGCGCGATCCCCGTCAGGACCCAGCTGTCAGCGAAGATCAACGTCAGGTGGGACAATGAAAAGTTGGCCAGGTACCAGCTGACATATGCTCCGTGACTCTGCCCGGAAACCTGACCTGCAGGCCAGGAACTCCTCTCCCACTGGTTCTCATTCGCCCAGCTGAGACATCCGAGCAGGCCGCCGGCAACCGCTCCGAGGGCCAGGGATGCCACGGTGACACAGAGAACCGGAGCCCTGTTCCATCTGTCTCTCCAGGAGGCGGGGACCATGAGTCCCTCGCGGGCGAAGCGCCATGCCCAGGCGGTCATGGCCGCCAGCCACAACCACACGGCCGCCAGACCCATGAGCACGTAACCGACCTTGCCCAAGACGCTCGGTTCGGTCTTCGAGACCAGGTGCGGCGGCAGGTAGAACAGGTGCGGTGCGATGACCGCCAGTAGCCCGGCCGCCGCCACGGAGATGACCGCGCCTCGTACGGCGCGGGCCTGGAGAGGTGTGCCACCGACCCAAGGGCGGGCGACGAGGGTCAGGGCCAGGCCGGCGGAAATGCACAGGAATGTTTTCCACGGTGGACTGACATTCTGGGAGCCGATCACAAGCAGCATCACGGCGACCGACCCGCTGAGCACGGCCCATTGCAGTACGGCCTGGACAGCGCTGTCCCTGCGGCCGTCGCTCCGGGAGGAAGGGCGCCTCGGCCGCCCGCGCAGCGCGGCCAGCGCGACCACGACCGAGGCGCACACCCACCAGGCCCCGACGCCGATCTTGCTCCAGAACGACCGGCCGAAGGTCAGGATCCACGAGCGCTGCCACGGAAGACCGAGGTCGAATGCGATCCGGTTGGGCGGCCCGCCTTCCCACATCCAGTTACCATTTTCAGGCGAAGCGGATTTCGATGTGTCGTCGAATCTCAGGCCCCCGAGGTCCGCCTCCGCTTTCCAGTAGGATTTCTGCAGGGTCGTCGGGCTGAGGCGAGCCGTCCATGTGCTGCCCTTTTTCCACTTGATCACCCATGGGCCGAGCTTGATGGGGTTGTAATCTCTGATCCATGCATATGATTCATACCTCACTCGAATGTCTTGCCCCTGCCCTTTCACTTCCGGGTCGTCGAACCGCCATTCCGACTGCCGGAGCGACGTGTCCTTCCCGCGCAGCAGGCACTGCATGGCATGCCGATAGCCTTCGGAATGCTTGTCGAGAAGCAGCCGGTCGGCCAGGATCCATTCGGTCATGGGGATCTCGACAGTCATGTCCGAGTGGATTTTGATGGCGTCCCTGTCATGTTGGTCGAATCGAATTACGGCGTTCACGCGGCTGCTCTTGAGCTGACTTTCCCAGCAGCTGCTGTTATCTTTCTCCAGGGCTTCCGAGGGAGAGCACTCCCACCACATCAGGGTCGCAACAATCAATGGCAGTAGCTGCCACCACCGGATCCCCTTCGTCATCCGCCACCTCCTTCCGGAGGAATTTAGCGACGTCGTGCGTAGGATGCCCAGGGACACGCGAAGCGGTTTCGGCAGGCCACCCCATCGGCTGCCGCCCGTGGAATTGCGGGAAAATAGTCCCTGGTTGATACTGGAATCCGATGTGCCGTCAACTGTCTGACGGAGGGGTCATGACCGACATGAACGTTTCCGCTCCCCGAACCCCACTGCGAACCCCACTGCCCCGCTTCGAGGAAGCCGAGGGGCTGGGCCCCGAGGACTCGGAATTCGTCAGGGACATCGTGGCGGTGCTCGCCAAGCACGGCAACCTGGACCGCTTCGGCCTGTGTCTGCTCCACGACCACTTCCCGCTCGCCGCGGACGAGGTCCTCGTGGAGACCAACGACGCCAGGGCCCGCACGCTCCACGTCCACGTGGAGAAGGCGGACAGGACCCGGCATGCCAAAGCGTCGCAGTGGCGTTTCGTCCCGCATGCCGAGCGCGAGCCCGGAGCCGGTCCTGAGGGAGGCCAGTACGAGGAAATCCTGCTCTGTACCCCGCTCGACCTCTGCCCGGGGCGCACGGACGATCACGAGGGCGGCTGAGATCAGTACGGCATGACAAAGGGGCGCCGCCGAGAAGGACGTGCGCCCCCGTGCCACAGAACTTGTTCTTCGGGGTGATGCCCAGGGGCAGGCCCGACAGACCGCGCTGCCTGCCGCCCGGGGAGGCGAGAAAGAAGGCCGTCTGGGCAATGTCGTCGACCGTGCCCGGGCGCTTGTCGTGCGTCTCCTCCACCAGAGCACGGTGACGTTCGTCAGACATCTGGTTGCGGAAGAAGTTGGTGCCGGCGACGTATCCCGCGGAGATGACGTTGCAGGTGACGCCGCTGGGAGCGAGCTCGGCGGACAACGAGGCGTTCCACGCGGCCAAAGCCGCCTGGGCCGCACCGTAGGAGGCATGAGCCCGCACGGCTGTGCCTGATCCCCATCGGCGCCTTGGAATTCCACGGGCTGTTGCGATCTTTCTTGCTGTCAGGGTCTCCCACCACCTGTCCGGCTGGAGCGTGAGGGGCCGGAGAACCACTCGTCGGCCGCCACCAGGTTGCCTCAGGCGACGGCACCCGGCGGCCGCCGATCGGTCCTCCGTTCGGGCGAGGGCACGCTGCGCCGCTGCACGGAAATCGGCGGCCGAGGCGCGAACCTGGTGCTCCGGTGGGCCGTAGAAGCCGCCACGGCGATTCCACGGCCGGCCTGGCGGGTCGTCCGGACGCGGAACGTCCAGCGGTCGATCATGGCTGCGGTGGCCGCCGGCGCGCTGGGCCTCGGCACCGGCTGCGATCACGCATCCGGTTCGCGAAGACGATGGGAGCATGACAGATGAAAACTGCTGTTCGTGGTGGCCGGCCGACCGTCGTGCCACTGCTCGCCATGGCGCTGCTGTTCGCCGGGGCGGCCCGGGCCGGCGCCGCGGAGCCCACGACCGACGCCACCTGCGTGATGCGCGGTCACGGAGTCTTCGCCAACGCGGTCGGTCTGGGAGGTACCGACATCGCTCTGCCCAACACACTCGCCATGACCGGCACCGTGACGTGTGTCGACGCCACCGGAGCGCCCACGGCCACCGGTACGTTCGAGCGGACGGTCACCATGCCGGCCGCACAGTGCACCGGCGACGAACACGGGGACACGGCCACCACGACCGTGCACTGGACCGACGCCACCGCTTCCACCTTCCGCTTCGACAGAATCGATGTGGTCAAGGTGAACGGCACCGCCTCACTGGTCGTCTCCGGCGGTGTCACCACCGACAGCGCACGCTACGCGGGCGACACCATCAACGCGGTGGGCACCAGCACCGGTGCCGGCTGCGGTACCCCGGCCGGCGAGACCGCCCTCGACTCGACCCTCGTGGTCCGCCTCACCCACTGACCGGTACGCACCCCGCGCGGGAAGGAAGACCCGACATGCCGCTCCACCAGGCCGAACCGCAACAGGCCCAGGACAGCCACACGACGCCCAAAGCCCGGATCTACGCGATGCTGGACACGGACGGAGACGGAATCGCCTCCAGGGACGACTACTTCGTCCGGATCGAACGCGCCCGGCAGGCCACCCGACGCGGCGACGACGACCCCCTGGTTCTCGTCGCGCACGCCGAGGGCGAACGGGCCTGGGCCGCGATGGACGCCAACGGCGACGGTGTGATGACCTACGAGGAGTACATCTCCTGGGTGGACGCCGAGAAGTTCGACACCGTCTGCCAGTACGCCCTGGGCGCGCTCTTCGACCTCGCCGACGCCGATCAGGACGGCGCCCTGGATCGTCGGCAGTTCACCCTGCTGCGCCAGGCGCTCGGCAATCACGCCGACAGCGCCGACGCGGCCTTCGACGCCCTGGACGGAGACGGTGACGGGCGCGTCAGCCGCCAGGAGTACCTGGCCGCGATCCGTGCCTACGTCACAGGCGACACGTCCCCCATGGGCGACGCCCTGTACTGACGAATGGCGGCACCTCGCCTCCGGCGCTTGGCACCGGCATCGAGCTACGAGCCCCCGCGACGGCAACCGGCGCGTCTGCCCGCGCCGGCGTGACGTAGGGCCGGTCCTCCGTCGCGTCGAAGCGCCCGCCGCCGCAGAGCCGGCCGGGCCGGGGTCGAACGCGGTGCCGGAGAGGGCCGAAGCGACCAGGAGCACGGCGAGGTCCGCGGCGGGAAAGTCCTGGACGGTGCCGTCCGCCGCAGGAACCGCCGTGAGGGAAGAGCACGGTGGCTGGACGAAGGGCCCGTCCACCCTGCGCCGACGGTCACCGTGCGCAGGCCGAGTCGATGGTCCGCGAGGGCTCCCACCCAGCCCCGGCAACGACGCGGCCCCTGCGAGCGCGGAGCACGTAGACCGCCTCCTTCCACGCCTGCCGCGGTCGAGGACTCCCGCGAGCGGTTCCCCCTGACCGGGCCGGTGGCCGACAACATAACCCCTTGCGAGTTCTGGGACCGGCCCGCCGAAGCGCCGACCGCACTCGACAACGACGTCCCGGCCCTGCTGGTCGCCGCCACCGGCGGCCCCCGCACCCCCTACTCCGGAGCCGAGGCCATGCGCGGGCAGTGGCCCGGCTCCCGGCTCCTCACCGTTAAGGGCGCCCGCCAGCACGGCTTGTACGGCGAGTACGGCAACGCGTGTGTCGACAACCTGGTCAACGCCTACCCGCGCACGAGACGGCTGCCCCCGCGCGACCCGACCTGCGCCGCCTCGGGCCCGCGCCCGGGCGGGGCGGTTCCGACAGGGGTCTGGGGCAGGGAGTTCCCCGTCGGAAAGTTCCATGTGCCCGGCTGCCTCGCCCATGGAACGTCGTCCGTCACGCCTCTGTGCTTCCGCGTCCCCCGTAGCCCCGTCCGCTCCGGGTGACTGTCCCGCGACGGCAGATCGGCGAGCTCACCGGCGGTGGCCCATGGGTATCGCCGTGCGGGATGGTCCCCGCACCGCGATGGGTGGTGTCCTCGCACGTCCGGCGGCCGCGGTCAGTAGTTTCGGTATTCAGTGGTTCAGCGTTCAGTGGTTCGCGGTTCAAGAGGGGTCCGTCGTGCCGTACGCGGTACCGGATACTTGCCAGCCACTGCCGCCACACTCAGAGGAGGCCCTTATGCGACGCGTCCGGAACCTCGCACGCCGGGTCGCAGCCGGCGCCCTGGTCTCTTCCCTCTCCGTCGCCGTCCCGGCCACGGCCGCCCCCGGCTCACCTGCCTGTGATCACGTCACCCTGTCCTGGGCAGGTGGTACGGCCAAGCAGGGCGGCGGCAGCGACCGGCAGGAGACGGCCCGCGCCCAGGTGAAGAACTCCGGGGAGCGTGCCTGCTCCCTGCTCGGCGCGCCGTCGGTCAAGCTCACCACGAACGGCGTGCCGGAAACGCTGCTCCAACAGCGGGGAGGCGAGAGCGTGGATCTCGCCCCCGGCAAGACCGCGACGTTCACCATCACCTTCCTCGGCGACACCGGGAAGAACGGGAACGAGACCATCCGTCCCGACCAGGCCGTGGTCACCCTCCCCGGCGGCACCGTGAAGACCCTCGCGTGGCCGTGGGGCAGCGTCACCCGGCAGGAGGCCGCCAGCCGCCCGGGCAACTACGTCAGCCCGGTCACCTGACCCGCACCAGCCCCCGGCCGCCCCGGGCCCCAGGGGGAGAACCGGTGGTGTCATGAGGTCAGCGTGATGTGCCGGGTCTCGTCGGTCGTGTCCACACATTCCTGGTACGGGTTCGGATCGCCCTGCCGTTCCTGGCAGCGCCACACGGTACCGTCCGCGTCGATCGTGGTGACCGCTCCGCTTCCCCGCGTCCCGGTCTTGGTGTAGGCGCCCGCCACCCGCAGGGCGACCGCGCAGTCCTGCGCGCTTCCGGCCGACACCGCCAGACCCGTGGCACCGTCCGTGCCACAGAGCACACTCGGTGCCCCCGCGCCGACGGTTCCGGCGGAGACCGCCTCCGGGGCGGAAAGCCCCAACAGGGCCAGGCTCAGCAGCGCCCCTGCCCTCACTGTTCCCATTCGGTTCATACGCAGATCCCATGATCTCGGCATTGGTCAGGACGACGGCTGTCATCGGCCCCTGGACCGGTAGGCAGAGCCTACGGACCAGGAGCCCGGAGTCCCTCGCCCCCCACGATGAGCCCGCCCCCAGAGCAGCGCCACTTGTACGACCCACCTCGGGTACTCGGCGAACGACTGCTCACCGCTCGGCCGCTATCGCCCGCAGGTAGCCGCCCAGCCGGGCGATGGCCGACGGGTTGCGGGGGGCTTTCGACCAGGTCGGCGTGGTGAGGGAGGCGACCTGACGATGACGTCCGGGCTCCGCTGGACCAGGGTCTCCCAGTCGACCGTGGTCTATGAGTCCGCCACGCCGTGCATGACGTTGACGCCGCCGGCCTCGGAGACGATCTGCTCCGGGGCGGCGTAGCGGCCAGAAGTGAAGGACGCCTGGGCCAAGCCCGAGCGGACCGCGGCCTCGTGACAGCGCGCGGGCGCGGCGCGAGCAGGGCCGGACGGGTACGGCACCACGTGCGCGGGACGGCAGACCGCGCGGCCGGCGGCCCGTGCGAGCGGGGCCGGGACGACGACGCCTACTCCCGGGATGTCCGGCCGGTATGCCCGCCTTCCGCTTCGCACCCGCCCGGTCGGTCCCTGTTCGGCCCGGCGCCGTGCAACGCGCGGCGACCGGCGTGCGCTGCGGGAGCGGGACGATCGGCGTCTCGAGCAGGCCGCTGTACGCGGGCTTCCACCCCGCTTCCACGACGCCCCGGGCGCGCCGGCGACCCCTCCGCGAAGTCGCCTGTACCTCTGGATGGGGCAGCTGGAGCGGCCTGCCGAAGCCGCACGCGTTGCCGTCGCGAGGTGGCTGAGGCGGGACCAGCGACGTCCGTCTGTCACTCCTTCGGTCCCATATCACGGCCCTCCGAGGGGCGTGCGTGCGCCGACCGGCTGAGGCTTCCTTACGACACGACTGAAAATGACGTAGGTGAGGGTGGTGGCGATGGCGAAGCGCACGCGGGCGTTGGCGTCGGAGTTCCTCGGAACTTTGCTCCTGGTCTTCTTCGCCGTGGGCTGCGCGGTTCTGGGGGTCGAGTTCCTCGGCACCGTGGGGATCGCGCTGGCCTTCGGCTTCGTGCTGCTCGCCCTGGCCTACGCGCTCGGGCCGATCTCCGGATGTCACGTCAATCCGGCGGTGACCCTGGGCATGCTGTGCGCCCGCCGCATCGACGTGCCCACCGCGATCGGCTACTGGATCGCGCAGTTCGTCGGCGGCATCGCCGGGGCGGCCCTGCTTTTTCTGCTCGCCAAGCAAGTGCCCGGCTTCCACGCCGACGGCGCCTTCGGCAGCAACGGCTACGGGGACCGGTCCGCGGTGCACATCAACACCGGCGGCGCGTTCCTCGCCGAGGTCGTCCTCACCTTCCTCCTCGTGTTCGTGGTGCTCGGGGTGACGCACCGGGTCGCGGTCGTCGGCTTCGACGGCCTCCCGATCGGCATCGCCCTCGCCGTCATCCACCTCCTCGGCATCCCGCTGACCGGCACGTCGGTCAATCCGGCGCGCAGCCTCGGCCCGGCCCTGTTCGCCGGTGGTTCCGCGCTGTCGCAGCTGTGGTTGTTCATCGTTGCGCCGCTGGTCGGCGGTCTGCTCGCGGCGCTCGTCCACCACGTGACGCACCCGGCGGGCGAGGAGCGCACGATCGCCGACAAGGTGCCGGCGGCCTGAGGGCTCGTCAGCCGAGCAGTTCCGCGACGATTACGGCGAACTCGTCGGGGATGGCGAGGCGGCCGCCGGGGGACTCGACGTTCGCACGCTTGGAGCCCGCTCCTCGGTGCGCTACCGTCGCGCGATGATGCTGCTGGCCTCGGCTGGCGGAGGAGTGGAACGCGGATCCGAAGCCCTTCGTATCGACGAAGACCGCCGACGAAATCCTCGAATCCCTCGCCGCATACTGCCGACAATTAACGACTCAGGACACTAGGGTCCGTCTTCAAAGATCATCGGGTGGTGGATCATGGTGGGGTGATAGGTCGCCATGAACTCACTGATCAGGAGTGGGAGTTGCTCGCTC